>NZ_JAAALL010000500.1 GCF_009906315.1 Kineococcus vitellinus
AACCTGCTCAACCTCTTCGACCTGCGACCGGGCCGCGCGGCCAAGGTCGCCCTGGTCGCCGCCGCCTCGCTGGCCGTCGGCGCCCCCGGCAGCCGCGGCGCCGCCGCGGCGCGCCCGCCGGCGGCGGGGGTGGCCGGTGCGTGCGCGGCCGTGCTGCCCGCCGACCTCGCCGGGCGCAGCATGCTGGGCGACACGGGGGCCAACGCGCTGGGCGCGCTGCTGGGCGTGTGCGCGCTCGCGCGCTGGGGGCGCACCGGCCGCGGCGCGGCGCTGGCCGTCGTGCTGGCGCTGACGCTGGCCTCCGAGCGCATCAGCTTCAGCCGCGTCATCGAAGCCGTCCCGCTGCTGCGCGAGCTCGACCGCCTGGGCCGCCCGTGAGCCGCCCGTGAGCCGGCGCTGATGCGCGCGCGGTCGGTGGCCGCCGCCGCCGCCTCCGTGGCGCTGCTCACCGTCGCGGCCCGCGTCGCCGGCTTCGGCCGCCTCCTCGCCTTCAGCCAGACGGTCGGCGACACCTGCCTGGGCACGGCGTACCAGACGGCCAACCAGGTGCCCAACGTGCTCTTCGAGGTGGTGGCCGGCGGTGCGCTGGCCGGGGTCCTCGTGCCGCTGCTGGCCACCCGGCTGTCCTCGGCCGACCCCGCCGAGCGCGCCGCGGCCTCGCGCACGGCCTCGGCGGCGCTCACCTGGAGCGTGCTGGCCCTCGTGGTGGTCGCCGCGCTGACCGCCGCGCTGGCCCGGCCCGTCGTGCGGCTGCTGCTGAGCGGGGCGGCCACCGCCGACTGCGGTCCGCAGCTGCTGACCACCGCCACCCTCATGCTGTGGGCCTTCCTGCCGCAGGTGCCGCTCTACGCGGTGGCCGTCGTCCTGGCCGGTGCGCTGCAGGCGCAGCAGCGCTTCACCGCTCCCGCCGCCGCACCGCTGGTCTCCAGCCTCGTGGTGGGCGCCAGCTACCTGCTGGTGGGGGCGCTGGCCCCCGCCGCGGTGGTCCGTGAGGGCCTGGACGGCGTGCCGGGGCGGGCGGTCGCCGTCCTGGCCGGCGGGACCACCCTGGGGGTGGTGGTGCTCGCGCTCACCCACGCGCCGGCGCTGCGCTCGGCAGTGCGCTGGCGGCCCGCGTGGCGCCCGGCCCCCGGCGACGGGGCCCGGCTGCGCTCGCTGGCCCTGTCCGGGCTGGCGGTGCTGCTGGCCCAGCAGGTCGTCACCGTCGCGGTGACGCTGGCCTCCAACGACGGCTCCGCCGGGGCGGTCAACCGCTGGAGCTACGCGTGGGCGATGTTCCTGCTGCCCTACGCCGTCCTCGCCGTGCCGGTGGCCACGGCGGTCTTCCCCCGGCTGGCGCGGGCCGCGGACGGCCCGCGCGCGGAGTTCGCCCGCCTGCTGGCGCCGTCGGTGCGCACGGTGCTGCTCGTCAGCTCGCTGGGCGCGGCCGTGCTGGTCGCGGTGGCGGTGCCGGTCGCGGTCGTCTTCGTCTCCAGCCGGGTCGGCTCCGGGCGCACCGGCGACCTCGCCACCGCGCTCGTGCTCTTCGCGCCCGGCCTGCTCGGCTACGGGCTCGTCGCCCTGCTCACCCGGGCCCTCTACAGCCTCGGCGCGGGCCGTCCGGCGGCCACGGGCACCGTCGCCGGCTGGGCGCTGGTCCTGCTCGGCGTGCTCGTCCTGCCGCTGCTGCTGCCCGGCGACCGCGTCGTCAGCGCCCTGGCCGCGGCGCACACGGCCGGGCTGAGCCTGGCGGGCCTGCTGCTGCTGCGGGCGGTGCACCGGCAGGTGGGCCCGGGGGCCCTGGCGGGCCTGGGGCGGG
>NZ_JAAALL010000501.1 GCF_009906315.1 Kineococcus vitellinus
GGACGCCGACGGCGCCGGGCGCCTCGAGCCCGGGGGCGGCGGGCCGCCGGGGGCCGGTCTCCAGGGCCGCGAGGTCTAGCACGCCCTCGACGCGGGGGTCGGGACGGCCCAGCAGGAAGCCCTGCGCGGCGTCGCAGCCCAGCCGGCGCAGCGCGTCCAGCTGGCCCTGGGACTCCACGCCCTCGGCGACGACGCCCACGCCCATGTTCTTGGCCATGCCGATGATGCCCGCCACGACGGCCTCGTCCTGGCGGCGCCGGCCGAGACCGGCGATGAAGTGCTTGTCAACCTTCACGTGGTCGATGGGCATGGTCTGCAGGTGCGCCAGGGAGGAGACGCCGGCGCCGAAGTCGTCGACGGCCACCCGCACGCCCATCATGCGCAGCGCGTGCAGGGTGCTGAAGTGCGCCTTGGCGTCGGCGACGAGCAGCTCCTCGCTGATCTCCACGAGCAGGGCGTTGCCGGCGGGCCCGCTCGGCTGGGCGGCGGCGACGGCGTCGAGCAGCTCGGCGTTGGCCAGCTGCTTGGGCGAGACGTTGACGGCGATGGTCAGGCTGCAGTCGTCGATGCGCTCGTACCAGTGCTCCAGGGTGCGCCAGGCCTCGGCGATGACCCACTTGCCGATCTCCACGATGAGCCCGCTGCGCTCGGCCAGCGGCACGAAGTCGGCCGGGTGCAGCAGTCCCCGGCGCGGGTGCTGCCAGCGCAGCAGGGCCTCCAGGCCCTGCACGTGCCCGTCGCGCAGGTCGACGATCGGCTGGTAGTGCAGGCGCAGCTGGCCCTGCTCGACGGCCAGCGCCAGGTCGACCTCGGTCTGGCGGCTGTCGACGGCCTGGGCCTGCATGCGCTCGTCGAAGAGCTCCGAGCGCGCCTTGCCGCCCTCCTTGGCGCGGTAGAGCGCGGCGTCGGCACGGCGCAGCAGCTTGGCGGCGTCGCCCTCGTCGCGGGCCAGGGCGATGCCGACGCTGGGGGTGATGTGCAGGCTGCGGCCGCCGCCGACGTCGATGGGGCGGTCGGCGATGGAGCTGACGACGCGCTCGGCGATGCGGCTGGCGTTCAGCTCGTCGACGAGGTCCTCGCACAGCACGGCGAACTCGTCGCCGCCGAAGCGGGCGACGGTGTCCTCCGGGCGCACGGCCGCGCGCAGCCGGTGGGAGACCTCCACGAGGACGACGTCGCCGGCGGCGTGGCCGTGGGTGTCGTTGACGCCCTTGAAGCCGTCGAGGTCGAGGTAGAGGACGGCGCAGGCGCGGGCGCCGCGGCGGGCGAGGGCGTGCTGGAGGCGGTCGGTGAACAGCTGCCGGTTGCCCAGGTCGGTGAGGGGGTCGTGCAGCGCCTGGCGCAGCGCGGCGTCCAGCGCCTCCTGGTTGCGCTGCCCCTCGGCGTCCAGGCGCTCGGCGGACTGCACGGCCAGCACGAGCAGCAGCGCGGCCGCGGTCATGCCGCCGGCGAGAGCCGCGAGCAGCGTCTGCAGGGTGGGGACGCCGTCGAGCAGCCGCTGCAGCAGGGCGACGACCCCGACCACGACGAGCGGGGAGGTCAGCGCCCAGGGCACGACGCGGGTGCGGACGTCGTCGCCCGCGAGGTGCCGTGCCGACCAGGGCCAGCGGCTCATCGAACTCCTCCCGGCCCGGGGGCCGCTGCGCACGGGGCGACGCGCCGATCACTCGGCGCACTTCATTGATCGCTCATCGTCACGGATCTAGAAGTCCCTGTCTACTTCACCCGTCCGGGCGCGTCCTGCCGGGACACCCCGGCGATCACCCGAACGGGTGGCGGGACGGGGTGGGAC
>NZ_JAAALL010000502.1 GCF_009906315.1 Kineococcus vitellinus
GACGTGAGGGACCCCCCGCACACCCGCCAGAGCCCACCTACCCTTGCTGCCTTCCGGCCCTGGGGGGGTTCAGCGGGATGACGCCGCACGAGGGGTCTGCCGCCACTGTACGAGACGCCCGGCCCCGGGTCCAACCGCCCGCCCCGCCGCGCCCCGGGTGCGGAGCACCCGCCGGAGCGCGCTACGCTGGGAGCACTGGAGGATTCGCCTAGTGGCCTATGGCGCACGCTTGGAAAGCGTGTTGGGTTAACGCCCTCAGGGGTTCAAATCCCCTATCCTCCGCAGCGGCGAGGCCCGCTCCCGGTTCCGGGGGCGGGCCTCGCGCGTCCTCCCCGCCCCCGCCGCTCCCGGCGCCTAGACTCCGTGGTCGTGATCTTCCAGGCCGTCGGCGACGGGCGCCCGTACCCCGACCACGGGTACGAGACGGTCGGCCAGTGGGCCGACGTCCCGCCCCGCCAGGTGCGCCTCGACGAGCTCACGACCACCAAGCGCACGCTGGACCTCGACGCCCTGCTGGCCGAGGACTCCACCTTCTTCGGCGACCTGTTCGCCCACGTGGTCTCCTGGCGCGGGCGGCTCTACCTCGAGGACGGGCTGCACCGCGCGGTCCGGGCGGCGCTGCACCAGCGGCAGGTCCTGCACGCGCGGGTCCTGACGGTCCCGGACTGACCGGGACGACGAGGAGGACGAGGGGGGCCGGTGGCACGGCGACGGGATGCGCACGACGGGGTGGACGGCGACCGGGACGAGGCGGTGCTGCCCGCCTCCGAGGAGTTCGACGAGCAGATCGACGACGGGCTGGACGAGGAGTCCTACCGCCGGCTGTCGGGGCAGCGGCGCAGCAGGCTGTGGCGCCAGCGCGCCGTCTTCGGCGTCATCGTGCTGCTCGTGCTGGCGGTCGGGGGCGGTGCGGCGCTGGTCTACACGGGCCGCTGGGACCCCGGCGCGGACCCCGAGCCCGCGGCCGCCCCGGGACCGGCGTGCTCGGCGCCCGCGGCCCCGCAGCTGCTCCCGCCGGCCGAGGTGAGCGTCGCGGTCCTCAACGGCACCGACCGCCGCGGGCTCGCGGCCACGGTCGCCGCCGAGCTGCGCACCCGCGGGTTCGTCGTGCCCGACGTCGCCAACGCCCCCGTCCCCGCCGGCCCGGTGACCGCGGTCGTCAGCTACCCGCCGGCCCAGCTGCAGCAGGCGGTCACCGTCGGCGCGCGCTTCCCGGACGCGCAGCTCGCCGAGGACCCGGCCGCGCCGGCCGTCGCGGTCAGCCTCGGCGACGGCTACCAGCAGCTGCTCGCCGAGGACGCGCTCAGCGCTCCCGTCCCGGCGCCCGCGGCGCCGCTGCCCGCCGGCTGCCCGCCCGGCTGAGGACCGCCGCCCGGGTGAACGTCCCCGCGGTGCCCGGCCCGTGTCGGCGGCGGTCGCTAGCGTCGAACGCGTGATCGACCGCTGGAGCGCCGAGCAGGTGCTCGCGCTGGCCCCCGACGCCGCCGGCGCCGCCGCCGGGCGCAAGCTCGGCGTGCCCGCCCCGTGGTCGCAGACCGGGGCGCTCGCCGCGGCCGGCGGTGCCGGCGGCGGCGGCGCGGTCTGGGGGCTGTGCAAGGGCTCGGGCAGCACGCCCTACCAGACGGTCGTCGACCTGTCCGGGCCCGCGTTCACGTGCTCCTGCCCGAGCCGGAAGTTCCCCTGCAAGCACGCCGTGGGCCTGCTGCTGCTGTGGTCCAGCGGAGCCGTCCCCGAGGCGGGCGCCCCCGCCCCGCACGCGCAGGCGTGGCTGGCGGGGGCGCCGCCCGTGGC
>NZ_JAAALL010000503.1 GCF_009906315.1 Kineococcus vitellinus
GTCATCGAGGCACCAGGGAGCACCCTTCATGCGCAGCGTCACCGCCGGCCGGCCACCCGTCACCCGTGAGCAGGCCGACGTCCTCACCGCCCTGGTCCTGGCCGAGGACCCGCTCGGCACCGAGGAGCTCGCCGAGCGCACGGGGCTGCCCCAGCAGGTCGTCCGCGCCGCCCTGCTGCGCCTGGGCCGGCGCGGGTCGGCGCGCAGGGTCCCCCGGGCGCCCGGCGACGCGCAGCGCTGGGAGGCCACCGGGGTCCCGCCGCGGCGCTGAGCGGGCGCCGGCGGCGGACGGGCGACACGCCCCGCCGCGACCGGCTCCACCGTCACCGCCACCGCCACCGCCACCGCCTACGCTGGCGCCACCGCGCCGACGAGGAGACCGCCCGCATGCCCCGCACCCCGTTCCCGGTGCCGCCCGCCGGTGGCGGAGGCACCCGGTGAGGCCCGTCCCGTGGAGGGTCCGCCCGGTCCCGACGGTGTGGCTGGACTTCACCACCGGTGTCGGCGTGACCGACTCCGGCGCCCGCGTCACCCCCCGGCTCACCGGCCGGCGCAAGCGCCCCGCGCTGGTGGACCTGCTGGACACCGCCCACAACCTCTCGGCCGAGCGGATCATGCTCACGGGCAAGCTGCCGGCCGCCGAGCCGGGGCAGCCGCACTGGCTGATCGCCGAGACGCCCTCGTGGACCTCGCCGGGGCACTGGCTGTCCACCCCGCCCACCGGCCGCTTCACCCACGAGGTGACCGGCCGCGCCCTGGAGGTGCGCACCGCGGCGGAGTGGTTCCCCGTCGCCGCCGACCCGGCCGCCGGGTTCGGCCCCGACCAGGCGCGCCAGGCGTGGGTGCTCACCACCGAGGCGGTCAAGGGGGTGGAGGACATGGAGCTGCTGAAGTCCCCGGCCGCCACCGGTGCGCAGCTGTGGGCGCGCTCGCTGCCCCGCACGGTCGACCCCGAGCCGCTGCCCGAGGACGTCGCGGAGCTGCTGCACCGCACCTCCGGCCAGCACCGCATCGAGCACCTGACCACCGGGCCCGCCGCCTGCGCCTGCGGCGCCTGCCGGCCCCTGGTGGACCTGGAGCGCTCCCCGCGCGGTGGCTTCGCCTACGTCGACGGCCGGTTCATGTACGCCTCGCTGTGCCGCGAGCTCGGCAGCGGGCCCGTCACCCGGCTGACCGCGCAGCAGGGGCAGGAGCTGCTGGAGTCCGACCCCTACGCCCGCGCCCGCTACCGGGTGCGCTTCCGCGTGCCCGAGTGGTGGGACCACGTCGGGGTGCTGCCCGTGGCCCACGAGGAGGTCAGCGCCGGCTGGCACTACCCCAACGTGCCGGGCGCGCGCGGCGAGACGTGGGCGGACGGGGTGGAGGTCAAGATCGCCTACGACGCCGGCTGGGACGTGCAGGTCCTGGAGGGCCTGCGGTTCACCAAGGGCCGGCTGCTGGACACCTGGGCCGACCGCCTCAAGCGCGCCCGCGAGCGCCTGGCCGCCGACGCGGCCGCCGACGGGGGTGCCGACGCGGGTGCGCGGGTGGACCCGCTGGTGCGCTCGGCGGCGGTCGCGGCGGTGCGCGCGATCCTCATCCAGGGCATCGGCGCCTTCGCCTCCCGCGGGCGCGAGACGACCCGCGTCGCGTGGTCGGCGCGCGAGGTGCCGGCCGAGGCGGCCGCCACGGTGGTGCGGCACGGGGAGGCGTTCGTCTACCGCCTCCCCGTGCCGCACCACCGTGG
>NZ_JAAALL010000504.1 GCF_009906315.1 Kineococcus vitellinus
CAGTGAGGAGTCGTAGGCCGCTTTGCCCGTGCATGCACACATGGGCTGATCATGAGGTGGGGTGGTGGCCTGACGGCCACCACCCCACCTTCACTCACTGGCGATGACCAGTAACGCAACACCTTCTGAGGCGCACCACCGACAGGCCATCGCCACGCTGGGCGCCAGCGGGCTGACGGTGGAGCTGGCGCGGGCCCGCCTGCTCTACGGGGAGTGGCTGCGACGCTGCCGGCGGCGCAACGACGCCAAGGAGCAGCTGCGCGAATCCGTGCGCCTGTTCGAGGACGCTCAGGCACCGGCGTTCATCCAGCGCGCCCGGCGTGAGCTGGCCGCCCTGGGTGAGCACTCACCCGGCGCCGCCACGGGTCGGGCGGCGATGCGGTTGACCGCTCAGGAGGCGACGGTGGCGCGGTTGGCCGCGGCCGGAGGCACCAACGCCGAGATCGGGGCCACCCTCTTCCTCAGCGTCAACACCGTCGATTACCACCTGCGCAAGGTCTTCCACAAGCTCGCCATCACCTCACGCCGCCAACTCGCCGAACGGCTGGAGGACCCACCGACCTGAGACCCACCGACCTGAGACCCACCGGTCCAGAGCCCACCGGTCTGGAACCCACCGGTCGCGAGGTCGAGACCACGTGGAGGCGCTCAGCACCACGCACACCACGTGGTCCGCGCGGCGCAGCGCGGCGGCAGGGTGGTGCACACCGGAGCCGGGACACCCGGAGCCGGGACACACCGCACGCCGGGCACTCAAGCCGTGGAGGCGCTCATGCCCTACCTCACCGCCGACGACGGCGCGCAGATCTTCTACCAGGACTGGGGGGTGGAGGGTTCCCCGATCCTGTTCAGCCACGGCTGGCCGCTGAACTCCGACGCCTGGCAGGCCGGGATGCGCTTCTTCGCCGAGCACGGCCACCGCGCCATCGCCCACGACCGCCGTGGGCACGGACGCTCCAGCCAGACCTGGCACGGCAACGAGATGGACACCTACGCCGACGACCTGGCCCGCCTCGTCGAAACCCTCGACCTGCACCAGCTGACCCTGATCGGGCACTCCACCGGCGGTGGAGAGCTCGTGCGCTACCTGGCCCGGCACGGCAGCTCCCGGGTGGCCAAGCTCGTCCTCGTCTCCGCGGTGCCTCCGCTGATGGTGGCCGGCGACGACAATCCGGGGGGGCTGCCCGTCACCGTGTTCGACGACCTGCGCGCCGCCGAGGCCGCCGATCGCGCCCAGCTGTACCACGACCTGGCCGACGGACCCTTCTTCGGGCACAACCGCACCCACGACGTCGACCAGGGCTTCCGGGACGCCTTCTGGTTGCAGAGCATGGCCTGCGGGCACCGCGCCGCCTACGAGTGCATCGCCGCCTTCTCCGCCACCGACTTCCGCACCGACCTGCGCGACATCGACGTGCCCACCCTGGTCATCCACGGCGACGACGACCAGATCGTCCCGTTCGCGGTCGGCGGCCAGCGCGCCGCCGAGACGATCGCCGGTGCGAGGTTGAGCGTCTACGAAGGCAGCGGCCACGCCCTGCCCGACACCGACCGGGAACGCCTGCACGCAGACCTGCTGGCCTTCGTCGACTCCTGAGCACCCGCCGCGAGCAGCGCTCACCACGAGCAGCGCGACCGCGCCTCCGCGCCTTCCCCTCCCCGCCTCGCCACCTGCAGCTGAGGAGCTGACTCCGTGAACCGTGACAGCAACCC
>NZ_JAAALL010000505.1 GCF_009906315.1 Kineococcus vitellinus
GCAGGAGCCCACGCGGGCCGCCGGCGCCGTCCCCGCCGCCCGGCGGCCGCGGGGCCCCGTCGACCCGCGGCTGCTGCGCCACGCCCGCCCGGCGCGGCGCGGCATCGCCGCGATCGCCGCGGTCGAGGTCCTCGCGGCCGCTCTGCTCGTCGTGCAGGCGCTCGCGCTGGCCGACCTCGTCGTCGCGCTGTGGAGCGGCACCGGCGCGCGCCCGGCCCTGCTCCTGCTCGCCGCGACGCTCGCCGGCCGCGTCGCGGCGACCTGGGTCGCGGCGCACCTGGCCCAGCGCACCGCCACCGCCGTGCGCACCGACCTGCGCTCGCAGGTGCTGGCCCGCACCCTGCGGCTGGGCCCGGCCTGGGCCGAGCGCTTCGGCACCGCGCGCCTGGCCGCCGTGCTCACGCAGGGCCTGCCCGCCCTCGACGGCTGGTTCACCCGCTACCTGCCGGCGCTGGTGCCGGGGGTGCTGCTGCCGCCCGCGGTCCTGCTCGTGCTGCTGGTGACCGACGTGCGCTCGGCGCTCACGGTCGCGCTGACCCTGCCGCTGGTGCCGGTGTTCGCGATCCTGCTCGGCAAGGCGACCCAGGCGCGCGCGGACCGCCAGTGGCACCTGCAGCGGGTGCTCTCGGCGCACTTCCTCGACGTCGTGCGCGGTCTGCCGACGCTGCGCGCGCACCGCCGCGCGCAGCGGCAGGTGGAGGCCGTGGCGGCCGTCACCGACGCCTCCCGCCGCGCCACGATGTCGGTGCTGCGCGTGGCGTTCCTGTCCTCCACCGCCCTCGACCTCGTCGGGACGCTGTCGGTGGGCCTGGTCGCCGTGACCGCCGGGATGCGGCTGGCCGGCGGCACCCTGGACCTGCGCACCGCCCTGCTCGTCATCCTGCTGGCGCCGGAGGCCTACCGGCCGCTGCGCGAGGTGGGCGCGCGCTTCCACGACTCCGCCGACGCCGCGGCCGTCGTCGACGACGTCGACGCGGTCCTCACCGCCGTGCCGGCCGCCCCCGCGCCCGCCCCCGGCGGCGGCGGCGCGCCGGGGCTGCGCCTGCGCGGGGTGCTCGTGCGCCGCGCGGACGGCAGCGCCGTCGTCGACGGCGCCGACCTCGACGTCGCGCCCGGCGAGCTGCACGCCCTCGCCGGCACCAGCGGCGCCGGCAAGTCGACGCTCGCGCGGGTCGCCGCCGGCGTCCTGGTGCCCGACGCCGGCGAGGTCGGCCACCGCCTGGACGCCGTGGCGCACCTGCCGCAGCGGCCGTCCTTCCCGCACGCCACGACCGTCGCCGAGGCCGTGCGCGCCGGGCGGGCGGTGGGCGAGGACGACGTGGCGTGGGCGCTGGCGGCCGCGGCGGCCGCCGACCTGGACCCCGCGACGGCCCTCGGGGAGGACGCCGCCGGGCTCTCGGCCGGTCAGCGCCAGCGCGTGGCGCTGGCCCGCACCCTCCTGTCCGTGCGCACCGGCGCCGACCGCCTCGTGCTCGACGAGCCCACCGCCCACCTCGACCCCGCCGCCGAGCTGGCCGTCGTGGCGAGCCTGCGCGAGCTGGCCCGCGCGCACGGCTGCGCGGTGCTCGTCGTCGCGCACCGCCCCGCGCTGCTGGCCGCCGCCGACCGCACCACCACGCTGCACCGCCCCGCCGCACCGGCCACCAGCACCGCACCGGCCACCACCACCGCCGCACGCACCGCCGCAGCGAGCACCCCGCCCACCC
>NZ_JAAALL010000506.1 GCF_009906315.1 Kineococcus vitellinus
CGCCCGGACCGCACCGCCGCCGGCCGGCACCCGGGCCGGTGCACCGCGGGCCGGTGCACCCGCAGCGGGAGGGCGTTCCGGGCGTCGCCGCCTCCTGGTGCCGTCCCTGGCGGCAACCGGCGCGGCGACGGCCGTGGTGGTTGCCGTCCTGGTCGCGCACGAGGGCGGCTCCCCGCGGCCGGCGCCCCCCGTGCCGCCGGTGCGGCCGGTGGCGGTCGAGGCCGCCGCACCCGCGCAGGTCCCCGCACCGGTCGCCGCGCCCGCTGACCGGGTGGCCGAGGCCGCCGCGCAGGTCCTGCGCGGCGACGACCCGACGGCGGTCGTCACGGAGCTGGCGGACCGGCGCGCGCGGGCGCTGGTCGACGCCGACCCGTCCGCGCTCGCCCTCGTGGACGCCCCGGGGTCGGCGGCGCTGGCCGCCGACGAGGAGCTGCTCCGGCAGCTGGCCGCGGCGGGGTCGTCGTTCTCCGGACTGGCCTTCGACGTGCGCTCGGTGACCGTGCAGGAGAGCGGCGCCGACCGGCTGGTGGTGCGCGCGGAGGTCGTCACCGCCGAGCACCAGGTCCGCGGCGCGGGCGGGACGGCCACCACCGTGGCGGCGGGCGCCCCGCGCAGCAGCCGGCTGGAGCTGGTGCGCGTGGCGGGGGAGTGGCGCATCGGCGCCGTCGGCTGAGCACCGCGACGGCGGGCTCCCGGTCCGCCCGGCGGGGCCGCGCGGGGGCCTCGCCGGGGCCGCGGCCGTCGCTCAGGCCGAGGCGAGCCAGCCGACGACGGAGGCGACGTCGGGGTGGCGGAAGCGGAAACCCGCGCGCAGCAGCACGTCCGGCACGACCCGCTGGCTGGCGAGCACCTGCCCGGAGAACTCCCCGAGCACCGCGCGCAGCGCCAGCGCCGGCACGGGCACCAGCGCGGGGCGGTGCAGGGCCTGCCCCAGGGCGGCCGTCACGGCGGTGTTCGTCGCGGGTTCCGGGCAGACGAGGTTCACCGGACCGCTGACGGGGTTCTCCAGCAGGAACTGCAGCGCGGCGATCTCGTCGGGCATCGAGATGAGGCTCCACCACTGGCTGCCCGAGCCCAGCGGACCGCCGAGGCCGAGGCGGAAGAGCGTCAGCATCTGCCCGAACGCCCCGCCGACGGGGTTGGCCAGCAGGCCCGTGCGGGCCAGCGCCACCCGGACGCCGGCGTCCGCGGCGGGCGCGGTCGCCTCCTCCCACGCGCGCACCACGTCGGCGAGGAAGTCGTCCCCGCGCGGTGCGGACTCGTCGAGCACGGCCGAACCGCCCTCGCCGTAGGCGCCGATGGCCGAGGCGTTGACGAGCACCTGCGGCGCCTCGTCGAGGGCCAGCAGCGCCCGCACCAGCGTCGAGGTCGTCTCGGTGCGCGAGCGCAGGACCAGCTCCTTGTACGCCGGCGTCCAGCGCTTGTCGCCGACCCCGGCGCCGGAGAGGTTCACGGCGGCGTCGACGCGGCCGAGGGCCGCCGGGTCCAGCGCACCCGCCGAGGGGTCCCAGCGCACCTCCGAGGGTTCGCGCGGTTCCCGGCGCACGAGCACGACGACGTCGTGGCCCCCGTTGCGCAGGTGGGCCACGAGGTGGCTGCCGATGAGCCCGCTGGCTCCGCTGACGACGATGCGCACGCTGTCTCCTGACGTGGGTTGACGCGGGGCGTGGGAAGGGTCGAGCCCCGCCCCCGGGACGGGGA
>NZ_JAAALL010000507.1 GCF_009906315.1 Kineococcus vitellinus
GCCATCGAGGTGCGCGGCCTCGTCAAGGACTTCACCCTGCGCCACCACCGCTCCCTCAAGGAGCTGGCGATGGCCAAGGTGCGGCGCCGGCCGGTCTCCGACACCTTCCGCGCGCTGCACGGGGTGGACCTGGAGGTCCGCCAGGGCGAGTCGGTGGCGCTGCTGGGCTTCAACGGCTCCGGCAAGTCGACGCTGCTCAAGCTCATCTCCGGGGTCATGCAGCCCGACGCCGGGACCATCGGCGTGCGCGGGAAGATCGCCGGCCTCATCGAGGTGGGGGCGGGCTTCCACCCCGACCTCACCGGCCGCGAGAACGTCTACCTCAACGGCGCCATCCTCGGCATGGACGAGGCCACGATCGCCGCGCGCTTCGACGACATCGTCGCCTTCAGCGAGATCGAGCGCTTCATCGACACCGAGGTGAAGTTCTACTCCTCGGGGATGTTCCTGCGCCTGGCCTTCGCCGTCGCGGTGCACACCGACCCCGAGGTCTTCCTCATCGACGAGATCCTCTCCGTCGGCGACGAGCCGTTCCAGAAGAAGTGCCTGGCGCGCATCGAGGAGCTGCGCGCCGAGGGGCGCACCCTCGTCATCGTCAGCCACGACCTCGACATGGTCGCCGAGCTGTGCACCCGCGGCGTGCTGCTGGAGCAGGGCCATGTCGTCGCCGACGACACCGCCGTGCGCGTGGTCGGCCGGATGCGCGGCCAGGACCCGGACGAGGCCGAGCGCGAGCACGCGCGGCGCCGGCGCGAGGCGGCGGAGCGCGAGCGCGCCCGCGAGCACCACGCCGACGAGCGGCCGCCGGCGTGACCGCCGTGGACGAGCGCCCGCGCACCGCCCCGGCGGCCGCCGGACGCCTGCGCGCGCTGGTGCCCGCGCTGGGCGTCGGGGTGCTGGCCGCGGCGACCTTCGCGCTGCTGCGCACCGCCCTCGTCGACGACGCCTACATCACGCTGGCCTACGCGCGGAACCTCGCCCTGCACGGCACGTGGGGGCTGCTCTCCGACGTCGAGTCGAACACGGCCACCTCCCCGCTGTGGGTGCTGCTGCTCGCGGCCGCCACCGCGGTCGTGCGCCGCCCCGTCGTGGCGCTGGGGATCCTGCACGTGCTCATCGCCGTCGCGCTGACCCTGGCGCTGACCTCCGCGGCCCGCCGGACGGGGCTGCCCCGCTGGGTCGGCCCGGTCGCCGCCGTCGCCGTGGGCGTCAACCCGCTGCTGCTGAGCTCGGTGGGCCTGGAGTCCGGCTTCCTCGTCCTGCTGCTCGCGCTGCTGCTGCTGGCGGCCGTGCGCGGGCGGGCGCTGGCGTACGGCCTGCTCGCCGGCGCGGTCGTGCTGACCCGCATGGACGCCGGCGTCGTCATCGCCGTCCTGACGCTGCTGACCCCGGCGGTGCTGCGCAAGCTGCACGTCGCGGTCCCCGCGGCCCTGCTCGTCGTGCTGCCGTGGATGGCCTGGAGCTGGTACTCGCTGGGCTCGGCCGTCCCCGACACCGTCGTCATCAAGACGCTGCAGGAGGCGTGGGAGCAGTACGACGTCCACAACGGCATGCAGCTCTACGTCGAGGTCTTCGGGCTGACCGCCGTGCTCGCGTTCCTGCCCGTGGTGCTCGGCGGGCTCGGCTGGCTGGTGCTCGCCGGCTTCGGCTGGAGCGCGCGCACCGCGCCGGCCCCGTCGAGCGCTCAGACCCCGCAG
>NZ_JAAALL010000508.1 GCF_009906315.1 Kineococcus vitellinus
GCCGCCGACGCCCTGCCCGCCGACAGCCCGTGGCGCCCCGCCCTGACCGACGTCGCCGACACCGTGGCCGAGCGCCACCAGATGCTCGAGGAGCTCCGTTGACCATCCCCGCCACCACCGGTGCGCCCGCCCCCGGCACCGGCGAGGAGGTGCTGCGCCCGCACGCCGAGCAGGCCTTCGCCGCCGAGCTGGCCGCCCTCGCCGCGGCCGACGACCGCCCCCGCCCGCCGGCGTGGCGGCTGTCGCCGTGGGCGGTGACCACCTACCTGCTCGGCGGGACGCTGCCCGACGGCACGGTGGTCACCCCCAAGTACGTCGGGCCCCGCCGCCTCGTGGAGGTGGCCGTCGCCACCCTGGCCACCGACCGGGCCCTGCTGCTGCTCGGCTCGCCCGGCACCGCCAAGACGTGGGTCTCCGAGCACCTGGCCGCCGCCGTCAGCGGCCGCTCCACCCTGCTCGTGCAGGGCACCGCGGGCACCGCGGAGGAGGCCATCCGCTACGGCTGGAACTACGCCCGCCTGCTGGCCGAGGGGCCCAGCGCCGGTGCGCTCGTCCCCTCGCCGGTCATGACCGCCATGGAGCAGGCCGGCGTCGTCCGCGTCGAGGAGCTCACCCGCATCCCCTCCGACGTGCAGGACGCGCTCATCACCGTGCTCTCGGAGAAGACGCTGCCCGTCCCCGAGCTGGGGATCGAGGTGCAGGCCCGCCGGGGCTTCAACGTCATCGCCACCGCCAACGACCGCGACCGCGGCGTCAACGAGCTGTCCTCCGCGCTGCGCCGCCGCTTCAACACCGTCGTCCTGCCGCTGCCGGCCAGCGAGGACGAGGAGGTCGACATCGTCACCCGCCGCGTCGCGCAGCTCGGCACCGCGCTCGCGCTGCCGCCGGTGCCGGCGGCAGCCGAGGAGATCCGCCGCGTCGTCACCGTCTTCCGCGAGCTGCGCTCGGGGCAGACCACCGACGGGCGCACCCGCCTGAAGACCCCCTCGGGCACCCTGTCGCCGGCGGAGGCGATCTCCGTGGTCACCCACGGCATCGCGCTCGCCGCGCACTTCGGCGACGGGCGGCTGCGCCCCGACGACGTCGCCGCCGGCATCCTCGGCGCCGTCGTCAAGGACCCCGTCGCCGACCGCGCCGTCTGGACCGAGTACCTCGAGGCCGTCGTCCGCGAGCGCCGCGACTGGGCGCCCTTCTACCGCGCCTGCCGCGAGGTCGGCGGGTGAGCGCGAGCACCACCGGAGCCACCACCGGAGCCACCACCGGAGCCGAACCCGTCGAGGCTCCCGTCGTGGAGGTCCTCGGCGTGCGCCACCACGGCCCCGGCTCCGCCCGCGCGGTCCGGGCGGCGCTGGAGCGGCTGCGGCCCGACGTCGTCCTCGTCGAGGGCCCCGCGGACGCCGACCCGGTGGCCGCCCTCGTCGCCGACCCCGGCCTCGTGCCGCCGGTGGCGCTGCTCGCCCACGTCACCGACGCCCCCGGCACCGCGGCGTTCTGGCCGTTCGCGGTGTTCTCCCCCGAGTGGCAGGCGCTGGTGTGGGCGCACGCGCACGGCGTCCCCGTGCGCTTCTGCGACCTGCCCTCCGGCGCCAGCCTCGCCCAGCGCGCCGAGGACGCGCAGGACGCGCAGGACGCGCAGGACGCGCAGGACGCGGAGGACGCCGGGAACGCGGGAGGGGCCGAGGACGGGGCGGA
>NZ_JAAALL010000509.1 GCF_009906315.1 Kineococcus vitellinus
GGCATGAGCACCCCCACCGGCGCCGCCGGGGGCCCTCCCGCTCTCACGGGCGGAGTGGGCTCCGTCGCCGCCGGTGGGGGTGCTCATGCCGTGCTCCTCGTGCTCCTCGTGCCTGGCTCCGTCGGTGTGCGGGACGCGTCAGCGCCGACGGCCCTTGAGCGCGCCGACGACCGAGACGCCGATGGCCGCGACGACCACCTGGAAGACGAGCTCGATCCAGTCGAACCCGTTGGTGTCGGCGACACCGGTGGCGCGCGCGATGGCGGTGCCGATGAGCGCCGCGACGATGCCGACGACGATCGTCAGCAGGATGGAGATGTTCTGCCGGCCGGGCAGGACCAGGCGGGCGAGGGCGCCGATGATGGCGCCGACGACGATGGCGGTGATGATGCCGGTGACGGTCACGCGGTCCTCCGTGGGACGTGGGGGTGTTCCACCTCCCGCCCGGTGGGGCGGGGGGCGTGGCGCGACGACCTGCTCGTGGAGCGTTCATCCAGCGCCCGTCCAGGGTGGCACGCACCGCCGCCCCGCGCACCCGGAGCGGCGGGCCCTCAGGCCGGCAGGTGGAACCACACGGTCTTGCCGCCCTGCCCCGCGTCCACCCCCCACGCGTCGCTGAGCAGGTCCACCAGCGCCACGCCGCGCCCGGAGGTCGCCTCGGGAGAGGCCTCGTGCGCCACGGGGACCCGCGGGCTGCCGTCGCTGACGGCCACGAGCATCCCCGGCGTGCCGTCGCAGGTCAGCCGCAGGGTGATGGGGGGACCGCCGTGGGCCACGGCGTTGGTGACCAGCTCGGTGGCCAGCAGCTGCGCCTCGTCCAGCACCCGGGAGTGGTGCACCGGGCAGTCGTTCTCCTCCAGGAACCGGCGCGCCTCGCGAGCTGCCTGCGGGTGCGGGGAGAGGTCCAGCAGGGCCGGGGGCGTGACGTCGCACATCACGCCATGATCGGTGGAGCGCCGCCGGTCGGCATGCCGGCCCGCGCCCGGCGGTGCCCGGTCAGCGGCGGTGCCCGAGCACGAAGGTGCGGATGGCGGTGACCGCCGCGCCCCGGGCCCACTCGGTGAACCCGGTGAGCTGGACGTCCACGACGAGCTCGGAGGCGTGCTCGCTGCGGTGGGCGCGGATCCCCTCCCGGAGCGCGTCGCGCCCCACCTCGGCCAGCCGCACGCCCTCCCCGGACAGGATGACCTTCTCCGGCATCGTGAAGTTGCCGATGGCCGCGACCAGCGCCCCCAGGGCGCGCGCGGAGTCGTCGACGACGCGGCGCGCCAGGGGTTCCCCCGCCAGCGCGAGGTCGAGGACCTCCTCGTAGGGCACCGGGCGGCGCAGCGCGACCGAGGCGCGCGCCTCGACGGCCGCCACGGTGAGCAGCGCCTCGGCGCAGCCCGCGTGCCCGCGCGGGCACAGCGGCCCGCCCGGCAGCAGGGGCACGTGCCCGACGAGGCCGACGCCGGCGTCGGGCCGGTCGACGAGCTCGCCGTGCACGACGAGGCCGTACCCCAGCCCCTCGCCGATCGTCAGCACGGCGAAGTGGTCGCAGCCGCGGGCGGCGCCGAACCACTGCTCGGCGCGCGCGAAGGAGAGCAGGTCGTTGTCGACGACCACCGGCAGCCCGAGCTCGTGCTCCAGCAGCCTCCCGAGCGGGACGTCGCGCCAGCCCAGGAACGCGGCGTCCCGCTCGGGAGG
>NZ_JAAALL010000050.1 GCF_009906315.1 Kineococcus vitellinus
CCGCAGGGTGGCGGCGGTGGCGGCGGTGCCGGCGGGAGCGGTGGCGGTGGGCAGGGGCGTGGGTGCGGCGGTGTTGCCCATGGTGGTCCTCTCGGTGGTCTGCGGGGTCGGCGACGCCGTGGTCGGCCACGGCGCAGTCGGGAACCGGCCGGTGGCCGTGGCCGGCGCCGGGCGGCCACGTGCGTGAGCGGTCGCGCGGTCGTCGGGGAGCGCGCGGTGCTGCGCTCGTCAAGTAGAATGACTAGTCACTCTACTTCGGAGGACGGTAACCCACCCCGGACGCCGGCACAAGGGCCGAGCAGGAGGAGGTACGTATGATCACCGGCGTGAGGGAGTCGATGCGCGATCGCCTGGTCGACGCCGCCAGCGAGCTGTTCTACGCCTCCGGGCTGCGCGCGGTGAGCGTGGACAAGGTCATCGAGCGGGCCGGGACGACGAAGGTGACGTTCTACCGGCACTTCAAGTCCAAGGACGACCTCGTCGTGGCCTACCTGGAGACCGCGTCCGAGCAGGAGCGCCGCGGGGTCTCCGCTGCGTTCGCCGGCGCCGACGGGGACGTCTCCGCCGCGCTGCGCTCGCTGGGTGAGCTCATCGGCTCGCTGGCGTGCCGGCCGGGTTTCCGCGGCTGCGCCTTCATCAACGCCGCCGCCGAGTACCCCGACGCGGACAGCGGCCCGCGCCGGGTCGTGGACGGGCACCGGGCCTGGTACCGCGACACCTTCGAGGAGCTGGTGGCGCCGCTGGGCCTGCCGGACGCGGCGGCCGTGGCGGAGGACCTGCTGCTGCTGCGCGACGGGGCCATGGTCGCCGGCTACCTGGACGAGCCGGCCCGGCTGGCCGCGTCGTTCTGGCGCAGCGGCACGGCGGTGGTCGGCGTGGACCAGCGCCCCGGTCGAGGGGACGGCCGGTCCCCCGTCGGGTGACCCCCTCCGCTCGAGGTGCCGGTCGCTCCCGGCCGCCGCCCGACGGCCGCTGTCAGCGCCGGCTCAGGCCAGCGCGGTGCGCAGCCGTTCGGCGAAGGCCTCCGGGTCGCCGTGCTGGCCGAACTCGCCGCCGAGGAAGCCGGCGTGGTGGCTCGGGAACTCGACGGCGGCACGCCCGATCCGCTCGGCGACGGCGCGGGCGCTGCGGGCGGGGCTCTCCTGGCCCGACTCGACGCCGTAGGCCAGGACCACCCGGTCGCCGAGCGCGGCGAGGGCGTCGTAGTCGGGCCGGTAGGCCTGGCAGGTCGGGATGTTGCGCATGAGCGGGTCGGTGCGGTCGCCGTCGTCGTGCGTCGGCAGTCCGAACCGCCGCGGGTCGGGAGCCGGCCGGTCGAGGTAGTCGTCCGGGGTCGAGCCCTGGTGCACCACGTGGGTGATGAACTTCGCCATCGCCGGCCCGGTGCCCGACGCCTCGTAGGTGGCCCTGATGTCCCGGCAGACGGCGAGCACCGGAACTCATCGGCCGGCGTGCCGGGGCGCCGGGACCCGCTCGCGGTGCGGCCGCCGCCGCACCCGGGATGGCTAGGGTTCCCGGCGTGTCGACGTCGCGCTGGGCTCCCGCGCTGCCTGCAGCGGTGGTGTTCCTCCTGCTGGCGGCGGTGGGCGGGCGCTACGGCCACCACCGCGACGAGCTGTACTTCCTGGAGGCGGGCCGGCACCCGGCGTGGAGCTACCCGGACCAGCCCGCGCTCGTCCCGCTGCTGGCTCGCGGGTGGGACGCCGCGGTCGGCGGTTCCCTGTGGGGGTTGCGCCTGCCGCCGGCCCTCGCCGTGGCCCTCGTCGTCCTCGTCGCGGCCCGCACCGCCCGCGAGGTGGGCGGTGCGCGCCCGGTGCACGCGTTCCTCGCCGCCGCGGCGACCGCGGTGGCGGCGGTGCTCCTCGCGACGGGGCACCTGTTCTCCACCACGACGTTCGACCTCCTGACGACCTCGGTGCTGGTGCTGCTGCTGCTGCGGGCGCTGCGGCTCGGCGGCACGCGGCGGTGGCTGCTGCTCGGTCTCGTGGCCGGGCTCGCCCTGCACGTGAAGCTGCTCGCTGCGGTGGTGCTGCTCTGCTGCGCCGCGGCGCTGCTGGCGTGCGGACCCAGGGCCGCGCTGCGCTCCGCGGGGCCCTGGGTCGCGGCCGCCACCGCCGGAGTGCTGGCGCTGCCGCTGGTGGCGTGGCAGGCCTCGCACGGGTGGCCGCAGGCGCGCACGTCCCGGGCCATCGCCGCGGGGTCCTCGGGCACCTCCGTGCAGCGCTGGGAGGTGCTCGCGCAGCAGCCGCTCATGCTCGGTCCGCTGCTGCTGCCGGTGTTCGTCGTGGGCCTGATCGCCCTGTGGCGCTCCCCGCAGCGCTGGCTGGCGGTGACCTACGCGCTCCTGCTGGTGGAGACGGTCGCCACGGGCGGCAAGCCGTACTACACGATGGGCCTGGCGCCGGCCGTGCTCGCGGCGGCCGCCGCGCCGCTGGTGCGCTGGTCCTCGGGCCGGCGCCTGCGCCGCGGGGTCCTGGCGGGGGCGCTGGTGCTCAACCTGGTCGGCGGCGCGCTGGCCACCCTGCCGTGGCTGCCCGCCCGGCGGGCCGGGCCGCTGCTGGCGGTGAACTACGACCTCGGTGAGCAGGTGGGCTGGCCGGAGATGGTGGACGTGGTGGCCTCCGCCGCGGCGGACCTGCCGGCGACGACGGTGGTCGTGACCGCGAACTACGGCGAGGCGGGAGCGCTGGCCCGGGCCCGCCGGCAGGGGGTGGACCTGCCCGCGGTGCACTCGGGCCACAACGACTTCGCGGACTGGGGCCCGCCACCGGCGTCGGCCACGACGGTGCTGCTGGTGGGTCTCGAGCGGCCCGACGTCTTCAGCGGCTGCCGCGTGGTGGCGCGCCTGGCCAACGACGCGGGGCTGGCCAACGACGAGGCGGGCGCGCCGGTCTCGGTCTGCACCGCCGACGGCGACTGGCGCCGGGACTGGCCCCGCCTGCGGCGCCTGGGGTGAGGCCAGCGGCACGGCTGGACGCCGGGACGCCCCCGCCACGAGGTGCGGGGCGCGGAGCTCAGCCGGCGAGCGGGATCCCGTCCCCCGTGCTCGCCCGACCGGTGAACGCCTCCACCCGTCCCTTGCCGGCGGCCTTGGCCGCGTACATGGCGGCGTCGGCCCGGTCCAGCAGTTCCCGGGGGTCCAGCGCGCCGACCGCGTGCGCCGTCCCGACGCTGGCGCCCACCCGTGCCGTGCCGGCGGCCAGGCGCACCGGTGCCGAGACCAGGTCCACGACGCGCCGTCCCACCGCAGCCGCGTCCTCGGCGCTCGCGCCGCGCAGCAGCAGGGCGAACTCGTCACCGCCCAGGCGGGCGCACACGTCGCGCGGGGAGGTGACCTCCCGCACGCGGTCGGCGACGTGGCGCAGCAGTTCGTCCCCGGCCGCGTGGCCGAAGCGGTCGTTGACCGCCTTGAAGCCGTCCAGGTCCACGAACAGCACCGCTCGCTCGCCCCCCTCGCCGGCCGCGTCGGTCAGCGCGTCCTGGAACGCGGCCCGGTTGGCGAGGCCGGTCAGCGCGTCGGTGCGCGCCTGCTCGCTCAGCAGCCGGTGCACCCGGGCGTTGCTGGCGGCCAGCGCCACCTGGTTGGCCAGCGACTGGAAGGAGACGACGACCTCCGGCTCCAGCCGGCCGGGGGAGCCCAGCAGCACCGACACGCCGTCCACCTCGGGCAGGTCCAGGCACACCCAGCGGCACGCCTCGCCGGCCGCCGCGTCGAGCTCGTCGGCGTGCGCGACGGGGACGACCGCGCCGGGGCGCAGGCCCGGCGGCACCACGTCGGCGGGCAGGTGCCCGGGCGCGCTCTCGAAGGCGCCGGCCACGCCGATCACCTCCGCGTGGCCGGCGTGCAGCTGGACCGCCAGCGAGCGCAGCCCCGGCGTGCTGGCGCACAGCGCCCGGCTGCTGGCCACGGCCAGCTCGGCGATGCGCGCGCCGTCGGTGGTGCCGAGCAGTCGCGTGCCGAAGCCCACCAGCAGCGCGTCGCGCTGCGCGGCCCGCTCGCGGGCGAACATCCCCAGCGCCAGCACGCGCACCACGACGAAGGTCAGCAGCATGACGGGGGCGGTGCCGAACACCGGCGCCGCCTGCGTGCTGGGCGCGTGCCCGGGGACGAGCCCCCACAACGGCAGCGCGGCGCTGACCGCCGCGGCGTACCCCGCGCACCGCAGCAGCCCGCGGCGGGTGGAGCCGTGCACGGCGTGCAGCCACAACGAGCAGAAGGTGATGCTGAAGACCATCGCCGGCGCCGGGCAGCTGAGCGTGAAGGCGGTGATGGCCACGCAGTCGGCGACGTCGCGCACCGCGGACTCCCGCCCGCTGCGGTAGGCGTGCACCCAGGAGGCCACCAGCACCGCGGAGGCTCCCAGCACCATCGGCAGGGTCGCGGCGTTCGCCACCGCCAGCGGGCCGGGCAGCGACATCAGCAGCGCCAGGACCGCGAAGACCAGGAAGAGCCAGCGGGTGCGCGGCACCAGGCCCGACGGCCGGTGCAGGGGTTCCAGCAGCCGGCGGGCACCGCGGGCGCCCCGGACGCTCAACGCACCCCTGTCACGTGCTGCGCCACGTCCGCTCCGCCCTCCCACGTCCCCACCTCCGCCGGTGGCGCTGCGCCGCTCCGGCGCGCCCGGGCGCCGGAGCGGTCCGGCCTCGCCGGTACCGCCCTCACCGTCTTCTTCGACGCCGCGACCGCGCGGGTGGATGCGCCGATCGAGGGGTCTGCCCAGGAGCGGGACGGGCAGCAGCCGCTTCCCGCGGATCCGCTGCGCCGGCTGCGGCGCGAGGACCGGGGCGCGCCGTGCGCCCGGGTCACCCTCGTCGCCGCGCTGGCCGGTCGCGTGGCCGCTCGCGGTGGTCGGCGCGCTCGACGAGGGCGCGGGCTCGCACCGGTCGGGTCACCTGGCGAAGGCGCGGAAGGGGTTGTGCCGGCACACGTCGTCGATCGTGGGGTCATCCACTCCGGCGGCGCGCAGCGCCGGCAGGAAGGTCCGCGTCAGGTGGGTGAACGGGCGGGGTGCTCCGCCGCCGGGAAGCGCCGGGTCGAACCACCCGGCGTCGTGCGAGAGCAGCACCCGATCCCCGTACCCGGCTTCGAGGGTCCTCAGCACGAGGTCCACGGTGACGTGGTCGGGACCTTGACCGACGTCGTCGAACTCGATCCACGCGCCCTGGTCGAGGATCGCCCGCCTCACCCCGTCGTCGTGGAGGGTCTGCGTGTGGATCGAGAGGAACCGGTCCGGTGGCAGCCCTTCGGCGACGGCGATCTCCAGCTGTCGCAGCACCACGGCCCCGCCGGTGGTGTGGGTGCCGACGAGCGCCCCGGTGCGGACCGCCGCCCGCGCGGCTGCTCGCAGGACCCGCTCCTCGACCGCTCGCAGACCCTCCTCGTCCGCGGAGATCTTGATGAAACCGGCCGGGACCGCTGACGCGTCGACGCCTTCGGTGAGCTCCCGCACCATCCACTCCTCCAGGTCCCGGTCGCTCGCCCGGTAGACCCACTCCGGGACCCAGGGTTCGCGGTAGACGCCCGTGGCGAGGGCGACCGGTACTCCCGTCGCGCGGCTCACCTCGCGGATGAGGTCGGCCCTGCGTCCGAGCCCGGGGGGCGTGCACTCGACGATCGCGGTGACGCCGGCGCCGGCCGCAGCGGTGAGGAGGGGAGTGATGAGGGCGGAGAACTCCGCAGGCGATGCCTGGGCGAAGCCCGGTGAGTCGGAGGGGCGGAAGTCGACGAACAGGTGCTCGTGCGGCAGGATCAGGCCGAGGTCCTCCGCGGCCAGCGCTCCCGCCGTCGTGTGGAGCCTCTTCGTGGGGGTGTGGTCTTCCATGGTCGCCTCCGGAGGCCGGCCGACGTGCGGGGAGGAACGGCGTCTGCCGCGCACCCTAGCCCGCACCCTTCCCCCGCTGCAGGGCTGAGGGATCCGGTGCCGCGCTGCCCGCGCACCTCGTGGCGCGCCCACAGCTCGCGGAAGCGCGCGCTGGCCAGCGACAGCTCACCGGTGAGCTCGATGAAGCGGGGGGGGGGGCGGCGACGTCGGTGCCCACGGCCTGGCGCAGGTTGGCCACGAAGCACTCGGCGACCTCCCGCCACTGCGGGTGCAGCGCCTGCACGGCCGGGTCCAGGAACAGGTCGCGCAGCTGGTTGCCGCCCTCGACGAGGCCGGGGGAGAGGGCCCGGGCCGAGGCGTTGGAGGCTGAGACCTCGAAGTAGCGGTCCTCGATGAACGCCGGTTGCGCCAGGGAGTGCACCAGCTTCACCACCCCGCTGGGCGGCGCCTGCCGGCGCGGTCGGCGCCGGCGGCGGGGGACCTCGGCGACCAGGCCCAGCAGGTGCGCGAGGTGCTCGTCGTCCAGCTGCAGCTCCCGCGCGACGGACTCCAGCACCTGCACCGAGGGGTGGCGGTCCCGGCCGCGCTCCAGGCGCAGGTAGTAGTCGGCGCTGATGCCGGCGAGCACGGCGACCTCCTCGCGGCGCAGCCCCGGGGTGCGGCGCACCCCCGGCTGAGCAGGACCCTGCCGGGGGAGCGAGCCACGCCCCACCGTGGAGGCGGCCCACCCGGGTCCACCCGTTGCGAGAGGAACACCGTGAGCACCACACCCGCGACCGTCACGCCCGCGCCCGTCACCCTCATCACCGCGGCCGACAAGGGCATCGGCCACGAGAGCGCCAGGCAGCTGCCCGCCGCGCTGCGCTCCTTCGACACCAACGCCGTGGGGATCGTGCGCGTCACCGAGGCGGCGCTGCCCCTGCTGCGCGAGTCCGCGAACCCCAACGTCGTGGTCGTCTCCAGCAGCACGGGTTCCTTCTGGGCGGTGACCGACCCCGAACGGCCCGAGTTCGGCCTGCCGCTGCCGCCGTGCGTGAGGATCCTGGTCGCCAGCGCCACCGGTGGCGTCGGCCGCCTGGTGGTCGACCACCTGCCGGCCCGGGGCGGTGCGCGGGTGTGCGCGGTGACGGTGGATCCCGGGCGCCCGGGCAACGCGGTGGACCTGCTCACTCGTCCTGCGGCTGACTGCTCGGATGACCGGCGGGCGGCACGAGGCCGAGCGGGTGGTGGCCCAGCCGCGCGCGCTGGGCCACCCCGGCGCGCACCAGCAGCCGGTGGCCGACCTCGCCCCGGTGCCGGAGTTGCCGCTGCCGAGCGGGAGGAGGTGCTGTGCTGCAAGGCGGGACGGCGCCGTCGTGACCGGGACGGCGTGTGCGGTGTCGACCGCCTCGTCGGCGGTGGGCGAACCCCGCACCCGTCACGACCTCCGACACGCCCGCCGCTGCGGAGAGCACGGGCCCGGGCGTCGGTGGCGTTCGGCTCGTGCCTGGACCTGCGGTGCTGCGGCCCTACGACCCCGACTGGCCGGTGCGGGCGGCTCGGCTGCTGTCGGCGGCGGAGCGGGCCCTGGCACCGCTGGAGGTCGTCGACGCCCTCGAGCACATCGGCTCCACCTCGGTGCCCGGCCTCGCGGCCAAGGACTACGTCGACCTGCAGGTGCGCGTCCGCGAGCTCCCCGAGCCCGGCGGCGACTTCGACGAGGCCCTCGCGTCGATCGGGTTCGTCCCCGCCGTCGGGGCCCGCCCGGACTCCCCGGGGGTCCACCGCGACGTCCCGCGCGGCTCGGAGGTGGTGCCCGACGAGCTGTGGTGCAAGCGGTTGTTCGTCCACGACGTCGACGGGCCACGAGCCGCGATCCTGCACGTCCGCTCGAGCGCTTCGCCGTGGGCCAGGTACACCGTCTGGTTCCGCGACTGGCTGCGCGCCCATCCCGCCGCTCGTGACCGCTACGCCTCCTTCAAGGCCGGCGCGGCGGCCGAGCACGCCGGGGATGCCGACTTCGACGACTACACCCGTGCCAAGGCAGCCTTCTTCGACGAGGTGCAGGAGCAGTTCGAGGCCTGGGGGCGCAGCCGCTGATCACGATGCGCCCTCCCGCTCAGGCGGCGGCGGAAGCCGTGAGCTCGCCGGGCTCGACCCCGCGGTCCGCCACGACGCGGACGGGGCCGGCCACGGAGGAACCAGTCCGCTCGCAGGTCCAGGCAGCGAGCAGGCGCCTGGCGGTGGGGGTCCCGGAACTCGCCTCCCAGGGTGGAACGCCCGTGGTCCACGGACGATCGCGCCGCCCGCCGACGACGCTCGGGTCGTGCTCGAGGTCGCCGTGCTGGCTCTCCGTGGTGTGAACTCCCTCGGTCTGGCGACTCCCGTCGAACTCTTCGGGCGGGCCCGTGTCGGGTCCGAGCAGGGCTGCGAGGTGGTGGTCCGGGTGCTCCGGCGGAGTCTCGTCCCGGGTGTCGCGGGGACCAGCGGTCGGACGGGCCCCTGGGACGGGCCCGGGAGTTCGCGGACCCCGAGGTCCACCGACGGATCGCAGGCCACGGAGACGTCGACCGAGCACGTCCCCGGGCACAGCTTCGCCTACGAGCTCACCGACTCCACGAACGTCCTCGGGCGCTCGGCCGCGTGCGTGCGCGGCGAGTGGTCCACGGCACCGGACGGGTCCGGGACGGCTGTCCGGTGGACCTCCGAGTTCGAGCCGCGCCTCGGAGGTGGTGTGCGCTAGGAGCGGGTGAGCATCCGGTGCGCGGCTTCCAGCCGTGCCTGGGTGCGCTCGCGGGGCAGGCGTCCGCTGCTCTGGAGGGTGGCCAGCCCGTGCACGGTGGACCAGGCCACCTCGGCTCGCAGGTCGGCGGCTGCGCCGGCCTCGTCCCCGCCTCCGCCGGGGTGCGGGGCGAAGACCTCGCGCAGGGCGCCGAAGGCGCGGGCCAGGGGCTGGTCGGCGTCCTCCTCGGCGAAGCGCAGCTGGGAGGGCAGGGAGAACATCGCCTCGTAGGTGCGCGGGTGCGCGGCGGCGAAGTCCAGGTAGGCCCGCATCCGCGGCAGCGGTGACGCGTCGACGGCCTCCAGGGCGGTGGCCAGTGCGGCGAAGCCGTCGAGGGCCACCGCGTCGAGGATCCCCTGGCGGCCGGAGAAGGCGGAGTACAGCACGGGCTGGGTGACGCCGAGCTCGCCGGCGAGCCGGCGCACCGTGACGGCGGCCCACCCCTCGGCCTCGGCGATCGTGCGGGCGAGGTGGGTGATCCGGTCTCGGCGCCGGTCCAGGTCGGGGGCTGGGCGAGGAGGCACCACGTGAGTGTAGCGCTGTTACCTAGTAGTGGTAGACATCGACGGACCCGAACGCTAGCGTTGTTATCCAACACAACTGGACCACTCCGGGAGGTCGCACTCCATGAGCATCGCCACCACCACCGCCCTCGTCGTCGCCCTCGTCGGCTGCATCTTCATCCTCTTCATCGGCGCCCGCTTCCTGCTGGCTCCCGAGGTCGCCGTGGCCGGCTTCGGCGTGCCGCAGGACAGCGTGCGCGCCCTGACGAGCATCAAGGGGGTCCGCGACATCACCTCCGGTGTCGTGCCGCTCGTGGTGCTGGCCGCGGCCGGCTCCCACGCCTTCGGCTGGGCCCTGCTCGCCGCGTCGATCACCCCGGTGGGGGACGCGCTCATCGTCGTCCGCAACGGCGGGACGCTGCGCCAGGCGCTGAGCGTGCACGCCGCCACCGCGGTGGTCCTCGTCGTCGCCGGCCTCCTGCTGGCACTGTCCTGAGGGCTGCGACCGGCGCTGGTCCGCGCCGCCCCGCCGCCTGCGGCGCGACCAGGCACGGCTCGAGGGCGGGCTCGTCGGCGGGTCAGCGGCTCGTCGTCCACCGCGGTGGTACCGCCCGCCGCCGTCCGGCGGCCGGGTCGGCTGAGGCGGCAGCGGCTCCGTGGACCTCGGCCGCGGGGGTGCCGGGGTGTCAGGGTTCCGGTGCGGGTCGAGAGCGGCGCACGGCCCGCCAGATCCGCTGCTGCAGCCACAGGGTGAGCACACCGGCCACCAGGATGCCCAGCAGGTTGATCAGCAACTGCTCCAACGAGGTCCACGCCTGCGCCAGCAGGGTGGCCCGGGTGGCCGAGGCGGCGCTGGACGAGGCGGTGAGCGCCAGGGCGAGGGCGGCGGCGGCGTTGCCGGCGGCGGGGATGGTGGTCACCGAGACCAGCACCCCCACGACGGCGCTGGACTTCGCCGAGGTCAGCGCCAGCATCCCGGCGATGCCCGCGAGGAAGGCCACCACCAGCGACATCGCGTCGGGCAGGTAGATGAACTGCGTCTGCGGGCGATCGCGCAGCAGCTGCTCGGCGTCGGCCAGGCCGACGGCCTGCAGCAGCCAGGTGGAGAGCAGCGTGGCGATCATGCCGAGGGGGAAGCCGACGGCCAGCGCGAGCGCGCCGCGGCGCACGGGGGCCGCGGCGCGGCGGGCGATGCCGGCGCAGATGCCGGCCAGGGCGCCGTACTCGGGTCCGACGATCATGGCGCCGATCACCAGGATGGCCGAGTCCAGCAGCACGGCGATGCCGGCGAGCATCGTGGCCACGGCGAAGAAGATCAGGTAGGTGACCGACAGGGTCGACTCCTCGCGGGTGCGGGCGTCCAGGTCCTGCCACAGCAGGGCGTCGGTGCCGTGGCCGGGGGCGTGCGCCTCGGCGCGCTGCGCGGCCTGCGACAGGGACAGGTCGACCTCCTCGACCGCGATGGAGCCGTGCCGTTCGAGGTCGAGGGCCTGCAGCTGGTGCAGGACCTCGCCGGCCGCTTCGCGGGCCACGTCCGCCTGCAGCAGGTCCCCGCGGGGGCGGTGGGCGGCTGCGGGGAGCACGAGCACGTTGGTGCAGGAGGCCTGGTCGAGGACGTCGAGGACCTGCTGGGTGGTGGTGGGTGGGGCGATGATCCGCAGGTGCAGCACGCAGGCAGCCTAGGAAGCCGCAGGGCCGCCCGCGTCGGGGCCGCCCGCGTCGGGCGAGGAGCTCGTGGCGCCTGCGGGGCCGGTCGCGGGTCCGGGCGGACGTGCCGCCCGGTGCATCGAGGCGGTCGAGCGCAGCGTCACCACCCTGCGGTCGGCGCGGTCTCGGCGTCGTTCGACGTGCCCGACCGCTTCGAGGCGGTTCAGCAGCGACGAGGTGGCGCCGGTCGTGAGCCCCACCAGGCGACTCAGCTCGGCCTGCGTCAGGGGTTCACCGCGCTCCTCCGCGCCGACGATGTGCACCAGCGCCGACGCGTCGGTGCCGTGCATGCCGTGGTGCACCACGAGCACCAGGAAGGCCCTCGTCACCGGGGCGAGCATCGCCGGGCTCTCCAGCGCGTACTGGCTCGCCCGCACCGGGTGGGACGTCACCGTGCAGGAACGCTCGAGGCTTCCGCGACGGTGGGCAGAACGTGGACGTGCGCGGGTCCGCGCACGAGGTGGTCACCCTGATGGGCATCGACGGCGCCATCGCCGCTGCCTCCACGCGGGAGGAGGGCACGCGCTTCGTCGACGGACGAGGTCGTCCGGTCGGGGAGTTCCCCGCCTCCGACGCCCAGGACGGGCCCACCGCCGAGCTGGAGGTCCTGCGCGGCGACCTCGCCCGGATCATCCGCGACGCCCTCCCGCCCTCCGTGCGGATCCGGTACGGCGACGCCGTGGAGAGCGTGCGTGAACAGGACCGCGTGCACGTGCGCTTCCGCAGCGGCCTGGCGGAGGAGTACGACCTGCTGGTGATCGAAGGCGTCCGCTCCGGCACGCGCGATGCGGGCTTCGGCGGGGCGGTCGTGAAGAAGGCCCTCGGCGTGACGGTCGCCTGCGGCGCCATCCCCCGCGCCCCGCAGGACGACCGGTGGTGGCGCTGGATGGTCGCCACCCGCGGCCGTCACGTGACGCTGCGCCCCGACGGCGAGGGCACGACCCGCGCCACGCTCGCCCTCCTCAACGGACGACGCGACCTGCGGTCGATGCCGCTGGCCCAGGCGCTGCAGCACTTCGAGCAGGAGTTCCGCGGCGGGGGCGGCACCGCGCTGGCGCTCACCGGCGGGTACGTCCTGGCGGCCTTCCTCTCCCAGGCCGGCCCGGACGGCTGGGCCGGAGCCTTCCACCGCTACGAGGCGTGGCTGCGCCCCCTGGTGGAGGAGACGCAGGAACTGCCGCCCGGTCTTCCCCGACTGGCCTACCCGAGGTCCCGCGCGGGGGTCGCCGTGCTGCGCACGCTGACCCGCATCGGCGGCTCCAAGCCCTTGCGGAAGGCCTCCGGTCGCCTCGCGGCCGTCGGGGACGCTCGGCGCCCGCTCCCTGCGGTGGCGCAGCCCGGGCCGGCCGAGACCGACCGAGCAGGCTGAGGAACTCCCGGGGCTCGACCCCGCGGCGAGCGGAGCGCACCGCGGTCCACGGCTCGTTCGCGCCCCACCGCCCCACCCTCGGGCACCGAGGGGTTTCCCGGCCGTTCGGGCAGCACCACCGACGGCGCGTCGACCTGGCAGGTGCGCTCCGCGAGGTGGCGGCACGGGCCGGGAACGGCTGTGCCAGGCAGCGACCCGTCGACCGGGGTCGGTCGTGCTCCCGCTCCAGCGTTGCCCGGACCAGCAGCCACTGGCGCCACGCCGGCCGTGAACCGGGCGCGTCGTGGTGGAGCTCGGCCACTTCCAGCAGCAGGTGGACCAGGCGGGCCCCGTCCGGTGGGGGCGGGAGCGTCACCAGGAGGAGTACCGGACCGGTCACGGTGCCGCGGGACTCGATGTCGAGCACGGCGATGACGGGGAAGGCCTCGGTGGAGCCGTAGGTGCGGAGCCGGGGGGCACGGCCGCCGCGTACATCCGGCGGCTGGTCGTGGTGGGCACGTAGCTCCGGCCGTCGAGAGGGCCGTCGACGGCCAGCAGTTCCAGGCCCTCGTCGGCGAAGGCGAGGCGCTCGGCCGCGTCCCACGGCCGGGCGCCCTCCTGCCAGGCGTCGGAGAGGGCCACGACGTGGTCGATCGAGACACCGATGGTGCTGCTCCGTGTCGCGTCTTCCGTGCGACGGCGTGCAGACCCGTGCACGCCTCCGCCGCGGGGCCCGCGCAGCGGTCACCACCGCCCCGGCCGACCACCCTTGACCCGCTGCATCGCATGCGAGTAAAAAGTGGCGGTACAGGCTCTTCGGCTCCGCGCGACGGCATCTGCTGGACGCGCCGACAGGCAGTTCCCGGCATAGAGAACGAACTGTGCCCCGCGCTTCCCGGCGCCCGGTCCGGCTCACAGCACACGCATCACTCCGCGATGCCTCCCGGTTGATGTCCGCACGGTGTCGCAAGGCGGAACGCGCCCGGCCGGATGATGCGTGCTCCCGATACATTGACGCTCATTGCTGCGGCGGTGCGAGAATGCTGTCTCCTACGTATCCAGGTGTGTACACCCGAGTGCTGAGCTCTGGCGTGCAGACGGTGGCAGGCGCGCCGACGTCGGTGGCGCTCTTCATCGGGCCGACGCGGTCGGGGATCGACCACCGGCCGACCCGGTGCCTGAGCTACGGCGACTTCGAGCGCGGCTTCGGCGGCCTGTGGCGGACGAGTTCGCTGTCCTACTCGGTGCTGCACTTCTTCGCCAACGGCGGCGGGCAGGCCTACATCGTGCGGGTCCCGGTCGAGAACGCCGTGGCGGCCGCCACGACCATCTTGCGCGACGACACGGCCACCCAGCCGTCGATGGTTCTCACCGCGCTCAGCTCCGGCGGTGCGGGGAACGCCGTCTTCGTCGAGGTCGACCCGTTCGAGATCGGAGCCGATCCCTTCGCCACCGGAACCCCCGCCCACGACAAGAAGCGCTTCACCCTCACGATCTTGGACAGCATCAGCGGGCGCGTGGAGCGCTTCGGCGGCCTCACCACGGTCGCAGGGAGCCCACGGTCGGCCGACACGGTGGTCAACGACCCGGCGACCGGCTCCAAGCTGGTCGAGCTCCAGCTCACGGGGGTCGGGGAGAACGGCCCGCAGGCGACCGGCACGGTCCACGTCATCGCCAAACCGCCGGTGGCAGGAACGTTCACCAAGGACGTGGGCGTCACCGTCGCGGTGAGCCGGCGCAAGGCCAACGGCAAGCCGGACGCCGCTGCCTCGACCGCGGCCATGGAGGTGACCGTCTACAAGACCGGTGACAGCAGGCCCACGAGCCCTCTGGCCCTCGTCACCCGGCTGGTCGCCGCACTCAACGAGGCGATCCGTGCCAAGCCGGGCGAGGCGGCCAAGCTGGGCTCCGCCTCGATCGAAGGAGCGGTGTTCGAAGGTGGGCGCTGCCTGCGACTGCGGATGTCGGCGCCCACCTCCACCCCGGGCGTCGCCCGGTTCCACGACGCGACCGTGACTCTGGGTGCCCCCGCAGCCGGGCCGCTGTCGCTCATCGACGAGTACGGCCTCGGTGCCGCCGCCGTGAGCAACGCCTCGCGCTACCAGCTCGGCCAGAGCTACGACGCCTCGCAGGTGTCGGCAGCTACCGCGGGGGGCGACGGCGAGCCGCACGGGCAGCCGACGTCGGACGCGTTCAAGTCGGCCGTCACCTCCCTGGACACACCCGATCCGTTCTTCAACCTGCTCTGCCTGCCAGACCTGGTGCGCCCCAGGATCAGCGATGCTCGAGCGTTGCACCACAGCAACGCGCCGACCGTCTACGCCGAGGCCGCCCGGATCTGCGCCCGCAAGTTCGCATTCCTCGTGGTCGACCCACCGCCCGACGTGGTGGACGTGGGCGCGGCCGAGGCGTGGAAGACCCAGACGATCGGCTTCCAGTCCAGCCACGCCGGTGCCTGGTTCCCGACCGTGCGCGTGGACGACCCCCTGGAGCCCGGAACCATCATCGCGCACCCGCCCTCTGGCGCCGTCGCCGGTGTGATCGCCCGGACCGACGCCCAGAGCGGCGTGTGGCAGGCCCCGGCCGGGACCGGAGCCTTCCTCGCCGGGGTCTACGGCCCGTCCGCCGAACTCTCCGACGCTGAGCACGGGCTGCTCAACCCGATCGCGGTGAACGTCATCCGGCGCTTCCCGATCTACGGATCCGTCGCCTTCGGCTCGCGCACGGTCGACGGCTCGAACGCGTTGGGCAGCGAGTGGAAGTACATCCCCGTGCGGCGCACCGCGAGCTACATCCTGCGCTCGCTGTCGGAGTCGTTGCGGTGGGCGATCCACCAGCCCAACGGCGAGGCGCTGTGGTCCCAGCTGCGAGTGAGCTGCACGGCGTTCATGAACGGGTTGTTCCGACAGGGCGCCTTCAAGGGAGTATCAGCCCGTGAGGCCTACTTCGTCGCGTGCGACGCCTCGACGACGCCCCAAGAGGACATCGACTCAGGGATCGTCAACATCGTCGTGGGCTTCGCGCCGCTGAAGCCGGCCGAGTTCGTCGTCATCAGTCTGCGGCAGATCACCCAGCCCACGGCCTGAGCGGGAGTCACATCATGGGTCAGTTCTCCGTCAACGCGATGCGGCTCGATCCCTACAAGAACTTCAAGTTCCGAGTCAAGTGGGGCGAGCGGTACGTCGCCGGCGTCTCCAAGGTGACTCTGCTCAAGCGCACCACCGAGGTGGTCAAGCACCGCGCCGGCGGCGACCCCTCGACGTCCTACAAGTCGCCAGGACGCACCGAGTACGACGCCGTCACCCTCGAGCGGGGCGTCACCCACGACCAGGACTTCGAGCAGTGGGCGAACAAGGTGTGGAACTACGGCTCCATGCCGGGCGGCGAGGTGTCGCTCGCCGACTTCCGCAAGGACGTCATCCTCGAGCTGCTCAACGAAGCCGGCCAGGTGGTCCTGAGCTACACGCTCTACCGGTGCTGGGTCTCGGAGTACCAAGCTCTGCCCGACCTCGACGCCAACGCGAACGCCGTGGCGATCGCGAAGCTCAAGCTCGAGAACGAAGGCTGGGAGCGCGACTACGCCGTGGCCGAGCCGGCAGAGCCCAGCTTCGTCGAGCCCTGACCACGTCCATGGATGCGCCGAGCACCGCCGACCTCGCCCCGGACCCCGCACGCGTGCTGCGGCTCTGGTCCCTCGGGCGCGAGCACAGCGCAGCCCAGCGGGTGACCGCCTTCCTGCGGGCTCTGGCCGGCGCGGAGGTGGACGACTTCGTGCTGGGCCGGCGGAACCAGGCGATGCTCCGCCTCCACCAGCACGTGGTCGGGCGGCCGATCGACGCCGTGGTCGTCTGCCCGGGGTGCGGCACCTCGAACGAGTTCGTCCTGCCGGTGCCCACGGTTCTCGGCCTTCCCGAGCCGCCGGCCGACGCCAGCGCGACGGTGGTCGTGGACGGGCGCCCCCGGCGGTTCCGCCTGCCCACGCTGGGCGACCTGGCCGCCGTCACCGGGCTCCCCGCGGAGCGAGGGCTGGCTCAGCTGGCCGCCGCGACGAGGACAGGGGCCGACGCCTCGTCGCCGCCCAGCGCCGTGCCGGACCGCGCCGAGCTGGACCACCTGCTCGAGGCGTGGGAAGACCTGGACCCGGCAGGTGCCGTGCGGGTCACCCTCACCTGCAGCGGTTGCGGCGAGGAAGTTCTGGCCGACGCCGATCCGGCCGGCTTCGTCGCGCGGGACCTCGACCTCCACGTCGAGGGCCTGATGCGCGACGTCGACGTCATCGCCGGACGCTACGGCTGGTCCGAGGACGCCATCGTGGACCTCCCGGTGGAACGGCGCCGGCGCTACGTCGACCTCATCACCGGCGCGCGGCGATCCATGCAGCCCGTCCCGGCTCTGGTGGGGTGAGCGCGGTGTCGATCGGGGCCTACGGCGCGGCTCTGCTCCGCGCCGGGGCGATGGGCGACCCGTCCGGGGCCGACGGCGAGCGTGCGGTGGATGCCGCCCCGCGTCCGCGGTCGGCGTTCGAGCCCGGGCCGGACGCCCCGGACCCCGCCTGGGCGGTGGTCGAGGCCGAGCCGCCAGCCCCTCCCGCGGCGGCCGTCGACCGCCGTTCCGCAGCGCTCGGCGCGAGGCGGCAGCCGACCCGCTCCACCTCGGGCCGGGACGCTGGACCGTCGGGTGTCGTCGCGTGCGGCGATGCCCCCGACCCCGGGAGGAGAGGCGTCCGACCGCGTCGCAGCGTCGGAGCGCGGGGCCGGAGACGTCGCGCGCCTCGCCGGGGAAGCCGCGGCGCTGCGAGCCCGTCCGGACGGTGCACGCCCGGCTCCACCGGAGCCCGTCGCCACCCGGGCGGTGCCGCTCCCGCCGCCGCCCGCGCCGATGCGCCACCACGCCGAGGACGACGCAGCCCCGGCCGCGGCCCCGGCTGTCGTCGTCGAGATCGCACGCCTGGAGGTCACCATCGCCGCGAGCGCCGCCGGGGCCCTGCCCGCGTCGGCCGCCGTCGTCCGTCCCACCGGCCGGGCCGCACCCGGACCCACCCTCGCCGACTACCTCGCCGGCGCGGTCGCACCGGCAGCAACCGGGGGGTCCGACCGATGACCGCCCACTTCGCCATCCCCGCCACGACGGTCGTGCTGCGGGCCGTCATCCAGCGCCGGCTCGACGCCACCTACGGTGCTCTCACCGCTCCGACGGTCTCGGTGGAGCCGCCGCCGCGGCCCGCGCCGCCACCAGGGGGTGGCGGCGGTCAGCCGGCGGAACCCGCCGGCGTGCACCTGTTCCTGCACCACGCCGCCCCGAACCCCGCGTGGCGCAACATGCACGAGCCGCACATGGACTCCGGGGGGCGGCTGGTCGGCCGCTCGCCGCTGGCGATGGACCTGCACTACATGCTCGCGGTGACGGGAGCCGACCTGGAGCGGGAGCTGCTGCTCGGGCTGGGGATCGCTGCGCTCACCCGGCACGGCGTCGTCCCGCGGGCCCTCGTCCAGGCCGTCCTGAGCGGGATCACGGTCCCCCCGAACCCGACCAAGCTGCTGGAGCGGCTGCCCACGGAGCCGCTGCACGACCCCGCGCACCAGCCGGAACAGATCACCGTCGCGCAGGCGCCGGTCGACGTCGACCTGTCCACCAAGATCTGGTCCGCCCTGCAGTCCCCGATGCGGCCGGCGGCCCACTTCCTGGTCACCACGGTGTTCCTGGACGTCGACGACACGTACCCCGCTGCCGAGCCGGTCAAGGAGCCGCGCGTCGGTGTGCGGCCGGGCCCTCGCCGCGGCACCACGATGCCGCCGGAAGTCCTCACGGTGACCGAGGCCGTGCCATGACGGCCCCCACCACCCCGGGCGCCTCTCCGCCTGCCGGCGCGGCGACGTTCGCGGCGCTCGCCGAGGCGCTGTCCCTGCGGGCGCTCGCCGACGTGGCCGCCGGGACCGTGTCACCGACGACGTTCGCGGAACTCACCGAGCACGTGCGACGGTCGTCCCGCTCCGGGGCGTTGCGCCGGCTCTGCGACGGGTTCGACCTGACGCCGCCGGAGGAGGCGCTGCTGGCGCTCCTGTTCGCGGCCGGCACGCGGGAGCCGGTGGCCCGGGCCGCGGCCGACGCCGTCGCATCCACCGGTGGGGTCCCCGGCGAAGGGGTGCCGCTGTGGTTGGCGTGCCGGGCGATCGCCGGCCTCGGCCCCGAGGCCCTCGCCGCCGACCGGCCGCTGGTCCGGTTCGACGTCGTCGACGTCGACCCGAGAGCCCCCCGCATCGAGAGCCGGCTCACGCTCGACCCGGCGGTGCTCGACCGGCTCCTGGGGCACACCGCCCGGGACCCGCTGGTCGTCGCGCACCTGCACGAGCTCCCCGTGCCCGGCGAGCCGCGCACGGCGGACGGGCTGCGGCTCGGCCTGGTCGGCGCGCTCTCGGCAGCGGCGAGCCGGCCGGGCCTGCCGCCGCTCGTGCTGGCGCCCGGAGCCACCGCCGCGGAGGTCGGGGCCGCGCTCCACGCGCTCGGCCTGCTGCCGTGGCGCCTAGCGGTGGCCGACCTGCCCGACGATGCCGGCGAGCGCGCACGGCTGGCCTCGCGGTGGACCCGCGATGCGGCCCTCGATGGTGCGGCGCTCGTGCTGGACGGCCCGGGGAGCGACATCGACGGCCGGTCGGCGTCGGTGGCCGCCTTCGTGGACCGGGTCATCGGCCACGTGGTCATGACCGGGAAGCAGCCACCGAGCGGTCTGAGCCGGGCGGTGCGGGTGATCCCGCTCGTGCCGGACGACCCGGTCGCGGCCCGAGCCCGCTGGGCGACGGCACTGGGCACCGAGCGCGCCACCCGGGTCGGTCGCGGCCTGGGCCGGGTGAGCGGCCAGTTCCGGCTGGACCCCGAGACGATCCGCACCGCCGTCGCCCGCGCTGCCGACGGCATCGACGCCGCGCCCGACGAGGCGACCGCGACCGCATGCCTGTGGCACGCCGCCGCACGAGCCCTCGACCCCGCCCCGCTGCCCGGGGTCACCCTGCTCGAGGCCGCCTACGACTGGGACGACATCGTGCTGCCCCCGGCCACGGAAGCCGTCCTGCGCCGGGTCGAGCTGCACGTCCGGCACGCGTCGCAGGTGTTCGACGACTGGGGCTTCGCCGCACGCACCGGCGGGCGGGGGAGCTGGCGCGGGCGCGGGGTGGCCGTGCTGTTCGCCGGACCCTCCGGCACGGGCAAGACGATGGCGGCCGAGGTGCTCGCGTCCGCCTTGGACCTGCGCGTCATGGCGATCGACCTGAGCCAGGTCATCTCCAAGTGGGTGGGCGAGACCTCCAAGAACATCGCCGCCGCGTTCGAGCAGGCCGAGAGGTCGGGCGCGATGATGGTGTGGAACGAGGGCGACGCCGTCTGGGGGGTGCGCGGCGGTGTCGGGAACGCCACCGACCGGCACGTCAACGCCGAGGTCGGCGACCTCCTGCAGCGGATCGAGACGTTCTCCGGCTTCACCGTCGTCACCACCAACCTCCGCCATGCGATCGACCCCGCCTTCCTGCGCCGCTTCCGGTTCGTCGTGGACTTCCCGCTCCCGTCGCGGGACGAACGGGTGCGCCTGTGGCGCTCGGCGTTTCCGGCCGCGACGCCCACCGTGCCTCTGGACCCGGACCTCGACGCGCTCGCGGCGCTGCCACTCACCGGCGGATCCATCCGCAACGTCGCGCTGGGCGCCGCCTTCCTGGCGGCGGGAACCGGTAGCCCGGTGGACCGCGACATGATCGAGGCGGAACTGGCCGAGGAGCTGCGCAAGCAGAACCTGCCGGTGCCGCACGTCGCCTGGCGGGACCGATGAGCGCCCCGCGGCCCGGGCGGCCCGCGCAGGTGCGCATCCGCATCGAGGCGCTGCGGGTGACGTCCGGCTCCCCGGCCGAGGCCCGCAGGCTCGCCCAGGCGCTGCCGGAAGCCCTCGAGCGAGCCTTGGGTAGCTGGCCGGACCGGCCGCGTCAGCGTCCGGTCGCCGACGTCAACACCCGCCGTGCGGACCTCGTGGCCGCCGACGTGGCGGACGCGGTGCACCGGCGGCTGGGCACACGGGGGGGTGCGGCATGAGACAGCTCGCGCGCACCGCGGCACCGACCGTCCGCACGCGGCCGCGGCCGACCCCGCAACGGGCGACGCGGCCGGCC
>NZ_JAAALL010000510.1 GCF_009906315.1 Kineococcus vitellinus
CCGCCCGCGCGGCGCCCGGAGGCGGCCAGCAGCCCCGCCAGCCAGGCGCGCGCCGGCGCCGGCGGGCCGCCGAAGGCCGCGACGTCGACGGCGACCACGGCGTCCGCGTCCGCCGGCGTCGCGGTGCGCACCGCGACGCCGGCGGGCAGCGGCGCCGGGCGCAGGTCCTGCGCCGGCAGGCCCATGAGGCGCTGCTCGAGCAGGAGCCGCCCGCCCTCCCAGCCGCGGAGCGCCGGCACCCGCCAGGCCCACGGCAGCTCGCGCTCGGCGAACCAGCGGGCCACCGCGGCCTCGTCGACGGCGGAGGCGTCGGTGAGGTCCGCGCCGTTGTGCTGGGGGTGCGGCAGCCCGCTGGCGGCCAGCCGGGCGCCCGGCAGCTCGGCGCTCGCGCCGCCCGGGCGCAGGCGCGCCTGCTCGGCCCAGGCGTCGGCCTGGGCGTGCAGGACGAGGCTCGCGAGGTCCACGGCGCCCATGCTGGCTGCTCGCCGCGGCGGGCACGAGCGGATTTCTCCCGGGCGCCGGACGGCTGCGAGACTCAGCGTGATGGTTGACGACGGTGCGCGCAGGCGGGCGCTGGTGCTCGCGCTGTCGCTGACGTGGGTGGTGGTGCTGACCGTCACCCAGCACGTGGCCGACGGCCGGCTGGTCGTGGTGCCGTGGCTGGCGCTGGCGGCCTTCGTCGCCTCGCTCTACACCTCCTGGCGGGCCACCTCGCTCGTGGCCGGCGCGGCCACCGCGGCCGTGGCGCTGCTCAGCGCGGACGCCGGGGACCTGCCCGGCCGCGACGGCCTGGTGCGCGTGGCCGGCAGCGCGGCGCTGGCGGTGATGGCCGTGCTCAGCGCCCACGTGCGCGCCCGCCGCGAGCAGCACGTGCGGCAGGTCACCGAGGTCGCCACGGTCGCGCAGACCGCGATCCTGGCCCCGGTCCCCGCCCGCGTCGGCCACCTGGACCTGGCCTCCCGCTACCAGTCGGCGAGCGCGCACGCGCTGGTCGGCGGGGACCTGTTCGACGCGGTGGCCACGGAGGGGTCGGTGCGCGTGGTGCTCGGCGACGTGCGCGGCAAGGGGCTGCCCGCCGTGCACACCGCCGCGGCCGTGCTGTCGGCCTTCCGGCACAGCGCGCCGCAGCCGGACGTCTGCCTGGCCGAGCTGGCGCGCCGCGTGGAGGCGTCCGTGGCGCCGCGGCTGGCGGCGGAGGACTTCGTCACGGCCGTCTTCTGCGAGGTCTGCCCGGACGGCCGCCTCGACGTGGTGCTGTGCGGGCACCCCGCCCCGCTGCGCGTGGGCGCCGACGGGGTCGTGGCGGCGGTCGGGGAGCACCGCAGCCCACCGCTGGGCCTCGGCGTGGAACCGCTGGTGGAGACCGGCCGGCTCGGCGGGCGCGAGCGGCTGCTGCTGTTCACCGACGGCCTGGCGGAGGCGCGCGACGCGGCGGGGCGCTTCTTCGACGTGGAGGCCGCCGCGGGCGCGCTGGCGGCCGGCGGCGACCTGGACGCGGCGCTGGAACGCCTGCTGGAGGACGTGCGCGAGCACGCCGGCGGCCGCATCGACGACGACCTGGCGCTGCTGCTGCTGCAGCGCCGATCCTCGTGAGCCGATCCTCGTGAGCCGGCCCGGGGTGGACCGGCCCGGGGTGGGCTGAGCCGGGCGGGTTCCCCGCCGGGCGCCCCGCGGCTACGG
>NZ_JAAALL010000511.1 GCF_009906315.1 Kineococcus vitellinus
CCCCGCCACCCGCTCCTGCGATCCGCTCCACCACGAAGCCCCGCCCGGCCACGGCGCGGGGCTTCGTGCTGCCCGCCCCCTTCCGGCAGGATGTGGCCCGCCGTGATCTCCTCACGGGCTCAGCGTGGTCACGAGTGGCGTTCGGGGGAACGCGGGAAGGAGTCGGCCGTGAAGTGGCGCCGGGTTCTGTGGTGGGTGTTGATCGTCTTCGCGCTGTACGCCGTGTACCGCGCTCCGGAGCAGGCGGCGGGATTCGTGCGGGCCGTCGGTGAATCGCTGGGGACGATCGTCGCGAGCATCGGCGACTTCTTCGACGGCCTGCTGGGCTGACCGTGGCCGCGCGCGAGCACCGGCAGGACCCGGACGAGCCGCCCAGGGAACTGCTCCTGCTCTCCGGCGCGCGGCTGCGCAAGCGCGACGACGGCACCTGGCAGCTGGACGACGGGCCCGCGGACGGGTCGGGCGACGCCGCCGGGGGCGGCCCCGCGACGTCCACGACCCCCCGGCGCGCCGACGACCGGGACGGCCGGGACGGTCGGAATGGGGACGGCCGGGACGGGGACGGCCGCGCGGCGGGTGCGGAGGACCTCGACGGCGACGACGTGGTGCTGACGACCGTCGAGGTGGTCGAGGCGGACCCGCTGTGGGAACGACCGCCCGAGGCGGTGGACCGCTACGTGCTGGGGACCGAGAAGCGCCTGGTCTGCCTGCGCCGGCACCTCGTGGTGCTCGCCGAGCCCGTCACGAGCTGCATAGCCGGCTTCGCGGCCCTGCTGTGGCTGCTCGAACGCCTGCACGACGTCCCCCACCTGCCGAACGCGCTGTTCGCGCTGTGGGCGGTGCTGCTGGCGCGCGCGGTCTGGAAGTGGATGCTGTGGCGCAACGACTGGTTCATGGCCACCGACCGGCGGCTCCTGCTCACCTACGGGGTCTTCCGGCGCCAGGTCGCGATGATGCCGCTGTCGAAGGTGACGGACATGAGCTACAACCGCTCGCTCGCCGGCCGCCTGCTCGGGTACGGCGAGCTCGTCATGGAATCCGCCGGCCAGGACCGGGCGCTCAGCCACGTCGACCGGCTGCCGATGCCCGACCAGGTCTACGTGCGCATCTGCGAGCAGTTGTTCGGCGAGGTCGGGGTGGTGGAGGTGGGCCGGCCGCTGGGCCGGCGGGTGCGCCAGCTGGCCCGCAGGGCGCTGTCCCGGCGGCGCCGCTGACGTACCGGGCCGGGCGCCCGCGCCCGGGAACGCCGAAGGGGCGGGGTCGTCCGACCCCGCCCCTTCGGCGTGAACAGCGTGCGCGTCAGCCCTGGGCGGCGCGGAACTGGTCGATGATGGTGGTGGAGATGGGGCCGCGCGGGGCGACGGCGATGCCGTTCTCCGCAGCCCACTGACGCACGGCGCGCGCGTCGACGGAGCCGCCGCTGCTCGCCGCCGGAGCCGCCGCGGGGGTGGCCTTCTTGGCGGTGGCCTTCGTGGCGGTCTTGGCCGCCGGCGTCGCCGCGGTCTTCGCGGCCGACTTCGTCGCGGTCTTCGCGGCGGTGGAGGCCGTCGCGGGAGCGGTCTTGGCGGCCGACGTGGAAGCGCTCTTGGAGGCCGACTTCGTGGCCGACTTGGCCGTCTTCTTCGCCGCCGGGGCCGGGGCCGGGGTGGGCTCCGGCCCCGGCGGCGAAGAAGACGGC
>NZ_JAAALL010000512.1 GCF_009906315.1 Kineococcus vitellinus
AGGCGCAGCAGCGGCGCGACGGCGCCGCACCCGCCGCCGTCGCGCCGCTGCTGCGCCTGGCCCCCGGCGACACCGTCGCCGTGGCCCGCGAGGCGCTCGCGGCCGGCACCGTCGTCGACCTCGCGGCCGTGGGGGAGGCCGGCTCGCTGACGCTGCGCTCCGACGTCCCCGCGGGGCACAAGGTCGCCCTGCGCGACGTCGCCGCCGGCGAGCCGGTGCGCAAGTACGGCCAGCTCATCGGCCTCGCCTCGGCGCCCGTCGCCGCCGGCGAGCACGTCCACGTCCACAACCTCGCCTTCACGGCCTCGCAGGCCGGCGCCGGCAGCGCCGACGCGGCCGGGGAGGGCTACGCCGTCGGCGTCGACGCCCGCCCGAGGCTGCTCGTGCCGCAGGCCGAGCAGCGCACCTTCGACGGGTTCGTGCGCGCCGACGGGCGGGTGGCGACCCGCAACTACATCGGGGTCCTCACCTCGGTGAACTGCTCGGCCACCGCCGCCCGGCGCATCGCCGACACCTTCCGCTGGCCCGGCGCGCTCGACGCGTACCCGAACGTCGACGGGGTCGTCGCGCTGACCCACGGCACCGGCTGCGGCATGGACGCCCTCGGCGAGGGGGCGCAGCTGCTGCGCCGCACCATCTCCGGCTACGCGCGCCACCCCAACTTCGCGGCGCTGCTCGTCATCGGCCTCGGCTGCGAGGTGAACCAGGTCGCGGCGCTCACCTCCGGCTTCGACCTGCCGCCGGAGGTGCCCGTCGTCGCCATGACGATCCAGGAGATCGGCGGCACCACCCTCACCGTCAAGGCCGGGGTGGAACGCGTCCGGGAGCTGCTGCCGCTCGTCGACGCCGCCCGGCGGGTGCCCGTGCCGGCCTCCGAGCTGGTCCTGGGCCTCAACTGCGGCGGCAGCGACGCCTGGTCCGGGGTCACCGCGAACCCCGCGCTCGGCATCGCCTCCGACCTGCTGGTGGCGCAGGGGGGCACCTCGGTGCTCGCGGAGACGCCGGAGGTCTACGGCGCCGAGCACCTGCTGACCCGGCGCGCCCGCGAGCCCGAGGTCGCGGAGAAGCTGCTGCGGCGCATCCGCTGGTGGGAGGAGTACACGGCCGCCCACGGCGGGAGCATGGACAACAACCCCTCGCCGGGCAACAAGGCCGGCGGGCTGACGACCATCCTGGAGAAGTCCCTCGGGGCGGTCGCCAAGGGCGGTTCGGCCGCGCTGGAGGCCGTGTACGAGTACGCCGAGCCGATCACCGCCAAGGGCTTCGCCTTCATGGACACCCCCGGCTACGACCCCGTCTCGGTCACCGGCCTCGTCGCGGGCGGCGCGAACGTGGTCTGCTTCACCACCGGCCGCGGTTCGGTGTTCGGCTGCAAGCCCGCGCCGAGCATCAAGCTCGCCACGAACTCCGAGGTGTTCGCGCGCATGGAGGACGACATGGACGTCGACTGCGGGCGCGTCCTCACCGGCGAGCAGACGCTCGAGGAGGCCGGCCGCGAGCTGTTCGAGCTCGTGCTCGAGGTCGCCTCGGGGCGGCGCAGCAAGAGCGAGGAGCTGGGGATCGGCGACGAGGAGTTCCAGCCGTGGCAGCTCGGGGCGGTGATGTGATGAGCGCCCCCGCCACCTCCGCGACCTCGCCCGCCCGCCTGTCGCTGAGCACCCTGGGCGCCGTCCCCG
>NZ_JAAALL010000513.1 GCF_009906315.1 Kineococcus vitellinus
CTCCCCGACCCGCCCCACCGCCGCAGAGAACGAGGCCGCCGTGTTCGAGTCCGTCCAGCCGCTGCTCGACGAGCACGCCGAGCTGGAGCGCCGGCTCGCCGACCCGGCCGTGCACGCCGACGCGGGCCTGGCCCGCGCGCTGGGCCGGCGCTACGCCGAGCTCGGCGCCGTCGTGGACGCCCACGCCACCTGGCGCGCCGCGCTCGAGGACGCCGGCGCGGCGCGCGAGCTGGCCGCCGAGGACACCTCCTTCGCCGCGGAGCTGCCCGCGCTGCAGCAGGCCGCCGACGAGGCCGCCGAGCGGTTGCGCCGGCTGCTGCTGCCCCGCGACCCCGACGACTCCCGCGACGTGATCCTGGAGATCAAGGCGGGGGAGGGCGGGGAGGAGTCCGCGCTGTTCGCCGGGGACCTGCTGCGCATGTACCTGCGCTACGCCGAGCGCCGGGGCTGGGCCACCGAGCTGCTGGGGACCACCCCCAGCGACCTCGGCGGCTACAAGGACGTCGCCGTCGCGGTCAAGGCGCGCGGTGCGGCGGCCGAGGGCGTCTGGCGGCGGCTGAAGTACGAGGGCGGTGTGCACCGCGTGCAGCGGGTGCCCGTCACGGAGTCGCAGGGACGCGTGCACACCTCCGCGGTCGGCGTGCTCGTCGTGCCGGAGGCCGAGGAGGTCGAGGTCGCCGTGGACCCGGGGGACCTGCGCATCGACGTCTTCCGCTCCTCCGGCCCCGGCGGGCAGAGCGTCAACACCACCGACTCGGCGGTGCGCATCACGCACCTGCCGACGGGCATCGTCGTCAGCTGCCAGAACGAGAAGTCGCAGCTGCAGAACCGCGAGCAGGCGATGCGCATCCTGCGCGCGCGGCTGCACGCCGCGGCCCAGGAGGCGGCGGACGCGCAGGCCTCGGCCGCGCGCCGCTCGCAGGTGCGCACGGTGGACCGCTCGGAGCGCGTGCGCACCTACAACTACGGCGAGAACCGCATCGCCGACCACCGCACGGGGTTCAAGGCCTACAACCTCGACGCCGTCCTCGACGGCGACCTGGACCCGGTGATCCAGTCGGCGGTGGACGCCGACGAGGCGGCCCAGCTGGCGACCGCGACGGGCTGACGCCGCGGACGTCGTTCCTACGCATCTCTTGCACGAACTACGCGGATGCGTAGTCTGGCGGCGTGGACGCGGAACGGCTCGACCTCCTGGAGAAGCGCCTCGCCGCGCTCGAGGCCGCGGTGGCGGATGGCGCGCACCCGCTCGAGGCCGACGCGTTCTGGGCCCTGCGCGAGCTGAAGCGCCGCGCCCAGGACCGTTCCCACGTCCTGTTCACCGGCAGCCTCACGCTGCCCACGGGTGCGCACTACGAGTGGCAGGAGACCGTCGAGGTCCCCGAGGTGCTCGAGGCCGACCCGACGCAGGTCGTCGCGGCGCTGTCCGCGCTGGCCCACCCCGTGCGGCTGCACCTGCTGCACGAGGTGCTGCACGGCCGGCGCACCGTCCCCGAGCTCTCCGAGGGCCTCGGCACCTCGGGGCAGCTCTACCACCACCTGCGCCAGCTCGTCGCCGAGGGCTGGCTGGCCACCTCCGGCCGGGGCGTCTACGACGTCCCCGCCGCCCGCGTCGTCCCGCTCCTCACCCTGCTCGCCACCGCCCGACCGAGGTGATCGCCGTGCTCCCCGCC
>NZ_JAAALL010000514.1 GCF_009906315.1 Kineococcus vitellinus
GTCGTGATGAGCGCCTCGCCCTCGACCGGCACCGCCCGCCTGGAGCGCGACCGCGACGACCCCGACGGCTGGACGGTGCTCGTCAACGGGGTGCCCAGCTCCTACGTCGACCTGGCCGACCCCACGCGGCTCGTCTTCGAGTACCAGCAGTGGACCGCCGCGGTCATCGAGGCGGTCTGCCCGCCCGGACCGCTGCGGGCGGTGCACCTGGGCGGTGCCGGCTGCGCCTTCCCGCGCTACCTGGCCGCCACCCGCCCCTCCTCGCGGCAGCTGGTGCTCGAGGTCGACGAGCGGCTCGTCGAGCTCGTGCGCCGCAGCTTCGGCGCGAGCGGCGCGGCCGGCTTCAAGCTCAAGGTGGCCGACGCGCGCGAGGGGCTGGCGGCGGTGCCGGACGGCACCCAGGACGTCGTCGTGCGCGACGCCTTCCGCGGCGACCAGGTGCCCGCGCACCTGGTGACCGAGGAGTTCCTGCGCGACGTCGACCGCGTCCTGGCCCCGGGCGGGCTGTGGGTGGCCAACCTCGCCGACCGCCCACCGATGCCGCACTCGCGGGCGGAGCTGGCGACGGCGGCGGCGGTGTTCGCGCACGTGGCGGTGCTCGCCGAGCCGGGGGTCTTCCGCGGCCGCCGCTACGGCAACGCCCTCGTGGTGGCCTCGCAGCGGGAGCTGCCCGAGCAGGCGCTGGTGCGGGCCCTCAGCGGCGGGGCGGCACCGGCCCGCCTCGTGACCGGCGAGCGCGCGCGGCACTTCTGCGCGGGTGCGACCGTTGTGACCGACGCGGGCCTGGCTGCCGCGGCCGGGACGGGTGCGTCCGCGGCCGCGGCCGCGGCCCGACCAGACCAGCCGCCGCGCCCCCCGGAGGAACCCGACGCATGAGCCCCGCACTGCAGGCCGCGACCGCCCTGACCGCGACGGCGGCCGGCGAGGGCGGTGGGACGGGCGGGCTGACGGGGTTCGTGCTCGACACCGTCGACGCCCTCGGCGCCCCGGGCGTGGGCGCCCTGAGCTTCCTGGAGGTCGTCTTCCCGCCGATCCCCAGCGAGGTCGTCCTGCCGCTGGCGGGCTACCAGGTGCAGCAGGGCCGCCTGGACCTCGTCGCCGTCGTCGGCATGTCCCTGCTCGGCGCCCTGCTCGGCTCGCTCGTCCTGTACTGGGTGGGCCGCGTCATCGGCCTCGGGCGCGCCGCGCGCATCGCCGACCGCGTGCCGCTCATGGACGCCTCGGACGTCACGAAGTCGGCGGAGTGGTTCAGCCGCCACGAGGGCGTGGCCGTCTTCACGGGCCGCTTCGTGCCCGGGGTGCGCAGCCTCATCTCGCTGCCCGCCGGCGCCGCCCGCATGTCGCTGTGGAAGTTCACGGTGCTGACGGCGCTGGGCAGCGGGCTGTGGAACGGCCTGCTCATCGGCCTCGGCATGGCGCTGGGCACCCAGTACGAGCTGGTGGAGCAGTACGGCCACTACCTCGACTACGTCTTCTACGCCGCCATCGCCGCGGTCCTGGTGTGGGCGGTCGCCCGGCGGGTGCGCTCGCGCCGCGCCGGCTCCCCCGGCGGGCCCGCGGACCTGCGCGAGCACCGCGCGGAGCGCTGAGCGCGCGGCACCGGCCGCCGCGCGGGCCCGCGCGGCGGCCGGTGCCGCGCGCT
>NZ_JAAALL010000515.1 GCF_009906315.1 Kineococcus vitellinus
GTGCTGCGGGGGGCCGCGCCGCGGGGGGCGGCCGAGCGCTGCAGCTCGCGCAGCGCCACCTCGCCGGCGCTGCGCAGCACGGAGGTCAGCAGGCGGGTCAGGGCGGGCACCCGCGCGACGCTAGCGCGGGCCGCTCAGCGGCCGCGGACGATGCGCCGCAGCCGGGCCACCCGCTCGCGCAGCTGCGCCTCGAAGCCGCGGTCGGTGGGCCGGTAGTAGTCGGTGCCCACGAGCTCGTCGGGGGCGTACTGCTGCTCGGCGACCCCGCTGGGCACCTCGTGCGTGTAGACGTACCCCGCGCCGTGGCCCAGCCGCTGCGCGCCGGCGTAGTGGCTGTCGCGCAGGTGCGCCGGGACCGCTCCGCCCCGGCCGGCGCGCACGTCGGCGATGGCCGCGTTGACGCCGGCGTACGCGGCGTTCGACTTCGGCGCCGTCGCGTTGTGCACGACGGCCTGCGCGAGCACGATCCGCGCCTCCGGCATGCCGATCTGGGCGACGGCGTGCATCGCGGCCACCGCGGTCTGCAGCGCCGAGGGGTCGGCCATCCCCACGTCCTCGGCGGCCGAGATGACGATGCGGCGGGCGATGAAGCGCGGGTCCTCCCCCGCCTCCACCATCCGCGCCAGGTAGTGCAGCGCCGCGTCCACGTCGGAGCCGCGCATCGACTTGATGAACGCGCTGGCGACGTCGTAGTGCTGGTCGCCGGCGCGGTCGTAGCGCACCGCGGCCCGGTCCAGCGCCCGCTCGGCCAGCGCCAGCGCGATCCGCGGGCGGCCCTCGGCGGCCCGGTCGTCGAAGGCGGCGCCGGCCGCGGCCTCCAGCGCCGTCAGCGCGCGGCGCGCATCGCCGTCGGCGACCCGCACGAGGTGCTCCAGGGCGTCCTCGTCGACGTCCAGCTCCCCGGCCAGGCCGCGCGGGTCCACCAGCGCGCGGTGCAGCAGGGCGCGCACGTCCTCGGGGGTCAGCGGGCGCAGCGTCAGCAGCAGCGAGCGCGAGAGCAGCGGGGTGACGACGGAGAAGTTCGGGTTCTCCGTGGTCGCGGCCACCAGGACCACCCAGCGGTTCTCCACCCCCGGCAGCAGCGCGTCCTGCTGGGCCTTGGTGAAGCGGTGGATCTCGTCGAGGAAGAGGACCGTCTGGCGGCCGTAGAGGTCGCGGTCGCGGCGCGCGCCCTCCACGACGCCGCGCACGTCCTTGACGCCGGCGGTCACGGCGGACAGCTCGGCGAACGTGCGGCCCGCGGCGTGCGCGAGCACGTGCGCCAGCGTCGTCTTGCCGGTGCCCGGCGGCCCCCACAGGATCACCGACGCCGGCCCCGCGCGACCGAGGTCGCCGTCGGCGGCCAGGCGGCGCAGCGGGGAACCGGCGGCCAGCAGGTGCTGCTGGCCGACGACCTCGTCGAGCGAGCGCGGCCGCATCCGCACCGCCAGCGGTGCGCCGGCCAGGACCGCGGGCACGCCAGGGGTCCCGGCACCGCCCGCGGCGTCGCCGTCGGCGTCGGGGGAGAACAGGTCGGCCACGCGCCGACCGTACGTCCTGGCGGGTGGCCGGCGGCACGGCCCCCAGCCGGGGCACAGGCCGCTCCGGGCCCGCTCCCACCGCGGGGACCGACGCTCGGGGCATGACGACCTCCCCCACCT
>NZ_JAAALL010000516.1 GCF_009906315.1 Kineococcus vitellinus
CCCCTGCTGGCCGCCGCCCTGGCCGCCCCGCTGGCCGCCGTCGGCGCCGGCACCAGCGCCGCCGCGGCACCTGCGACGACACCCGCAGCGGCACCCGGGCGCGGTGGGCCCACCATCGTCCTCGTGCACGGCGCCTTCGCCGACTCCTCCGGCTGGAACGCGGTCATCGAGCGCCTGCAGCGACGCGGCTACACCGCCGTCGCCCCCGCCAACCCGCTGCGCGGCCTGGCCTCCGACGCCGACCACCTGCGCACCTTCCTGTCCACTCTCACCGGCCCCCTCGTGCTGGTCGGGCACTCCTACGGCGGCGCGGTCATCACCAACGCCGCCACCGGCAACACCAGCGTCGAGGCCCTGGTCTACGCCGCCGCCTACGGCCTGGACCAGGGCGAGGCCATCGCCGCGGCCAACGAGCTCGGCGGCGGGCACAGCGACGTGGTGGAGAACCTGATCCTGCGGCCCCTCCCCGGCAGCGGGACGCAGAACGCGGACGCCTACGTCGACCCCACCCAGTTCCGCCGCATCTTCGCCGGCGACCTGCCCGAGAAGCAGGTCGCCGTCCTGGCCGCCACCCAGCGCCCCGCCGTGCTCTCCTCGCTCATCGAGCCCTCCGGGGCGCCGGCGTGGAAGAGCATCCCCTCCTCCTACGTCGTGGCCACCCGCGACGGCCTCATCCCCGTGCCGGCGCAGTTCGCGATGGCCGAGCGCATGAAGGCCCGCATCACCAAGGTGCGCAGCTCGCACGTGGTGATGATGAGCCACCCCGACGAGGTCACCGCCGTCATCTGCGACGCGGCCGGACGGTGAGCCCGATGCCCACCGACGCCGCCTCTCCCACATCCTCCGCGTCTACATCCGACACCCGCACGATCGTCTTCGTCCACGGCCTGTGGCTCAGTTCCGCCTCCTGGGCCGGGTGGCGCACCCGCTTCGAGGCCCGCGGCCACAGCACCCTGGCCCCGGAGTGGCCGGGCATGGACGCGCCCCTGGCACGGCTGCGCGAGCGCAGCCGGAGCGGGGACCGCGCCAGCGACGTGGGTCTGGCGCAGGTCGTCGACGCCTACGCCCGCGCCATCGGCGCCCTGCCGCAGCAGCCGATCCTCATCGGGCACTCCTTCGGCGGGCTGGTCGTGCAGCTGCTGCTCGACCGCGGTCTCGGCTCGGCGGGGGTGGCGATCTCCCCGGCGTCCATCAAGGGCGTCAACCAGCTGCCGCTGAGCACCCTGCGCAGCGGCTGGGCGGTGCTGCGCAGTCCCGCCAACCGGCACCGCACCGTCGCGCTGACCAGGAGCCAGTGGCACTACGCCTTCGCCAACACCCTCACCCGCGCCGAGTCCGACGAGCTGTGGGAGCGGCACTGGGCGCCCACACCGGGGCTGCCGCTGTGGCAGGCCGCCACCGCAGCCCTCAGCTCCCGCCCCGCCAACGCCGTCGACCTCACCAACAGCCAGCGCCCGCCGCTGCTCATCCACGCCAACGGCGCCGACCACACCGTGCCCGCCTCCCTCATCCGCGCCATCCACCGCGCCCAGGCCACGACAGGCGCGGTCACCGAGATCCACGAGTTCCCCGGCCGCCCGCACCTGTCGGCCGTCGTCGACGGCTGGCAGCGCGTGGCCGACGACGCCCTGGAGTGGGC
>NZ_JAAALL010000517.1 GCF_009906315.1 Kineococcus vitellinus
GGCCGGGGCCGCGCCCCGGACGTCCGCGACCGCCGCCGCGGCCACCGGCTGCCCGGGTGCGGCGGCCAGCGCCTGCGTGCCGGTCAGCCCGCCGCCCACGCCGACCCCCGCCGACAGCAGGACGCTCAGCACCTGGCCGCCGGCCGTCTGCGCGATCGCGGAGGCGTTCGAGAGCGCCTGCGCGGGGGCGGAGCCCACCCCCGGCAGCGCGGCCAGCAGCGTCGCCGGGCCCGCGACCAGGCGCAGCCGGCCGATGCCGACGGCCAGGAAGGCGCGGACGACCTCGGGGTCGAACTGGGTGCCGGCGCAGCGGGTGATCTCGGCGCGGGCCTGCTCGGCCGACATCGGCTTCTTGTAGGCGCGCGCGGAGGTGATGACGTCGTAGGTGTCGGCGACGGCGATGACGCGCGCCGCCAGGGACAGCTGCGCACCGGCCAGCCCGCGCGGGTAGCCGCCGCCGTCCCAGCGCTCGTGGTGCTGCTCCACGCCGTCCAGCCACGGCCCCAGCCAGGCGCGCAGCGGCTGCACCAGCCGCCCGCCGTGGCAGGGGTGCTGCTGCAGGGCGGCCCACTCCTGCTCGGTGGGCCGGCCGTTCTTGTTGATGACCTCCACGGGCACGTGGACCTTGCCGACGTCGTGCAGCAGGGCGGCCCAGCTGAGCTTGTCCACCTCCTCGCGGGGCAGCCCCAGCTCGCGGCCGATGAGGGCCGCGTACGCCTGCACCCGCTCGCCGTGGGCGCGGGTGCGCGCGTCGTGCGCCGCGAGGCTGCTCACCAGCGCCAGCAGCCGCTCGGCGGAGTCCCGGGGCGCGTCCCCCACCGGGCCCGCGTCCGCGGCGGGTGCCGCGGCCTGGTCCGGGACGGGGTCCGCTGCGGCGTCCACGGCGGCGTCCGCGGCGGGGTCCAGGGCCGCGGGCGACCAGGTGCGGCGGGCGACCTCGAAGCGGCTGGGCACGCGGTCGGGCAGCACCAGGCTCAGCCGCAGCATCGCCGAGAGGGGCACCAGGCGGCGCAACCAGCGCGAGCAGGCCAGCAGCACGGCGCTGGAGAGGGCGACGACGAGCAGCAGCCACACCGCCGCGGGCAGGCCCAGGCGGGCCGGCGGCGCCCAGCGGGCGGCGGTGGCCCCGACGACGAGGGCGAACAGCAGCGGGCCCAGCGAGGCGCTCGCCCGCACCAGCGCGGCGAGGACCGGGCGGGGCCGCCAGGTGGTGGACGCGCCGTCCCCGTAGTTCTGCGTCGGTCCCGTGGCCACCCCGAGCGCTTCGGGACGCGGTGCCGCCGGGTTGAGCGCCGTCGGTGCGGGTTCACCCGCCCGGACGGCGCCCCCACCGGTACGGCCTACGCTGCCGGAGTGGGCGGGGCGGAGCGGCGCGAGGAGCTCGGCGCCCTGCTGCGCAGCCGCCGCGGCCAGCTGACCACGGCCGACCTGGGCCTGCCCGAGGGGGGCCGGCGGCGCAGCCGCGGGCTGCGCCGCGAGGAGGTCGCCGCGCTGTCGGGGGTCTCGGTCACCTGGTACACGTGGCTGGAGCAGGGCCGCGACATCAACCCCTCGCGGCAGGTGCTGGACGCGCTGGCCCGCACGCTGCGCCTGTCGGCCACCGAGCACGCGTACGCGCTGTCCCTGGC
>NZ_JAAALL010000518.1 GCF_009906315.1 Kineococcus vitellinus
CCACAGCACCGCGGCGCTGCGCCGGCCCGCCGCGACGGGCAGCGCGGTGGAGGAGGCGGTGGAGGAGGGTGTGCTCACCGGGCCACCGCCGCGGCGTAGTCGGGGTCGGCCAGCAGCTCGGCGTGGGTGCCGCTGGCGTGCCGGCCCGCACCGGTCAGCAGCACGACGCGGTCGCAGCGCGAGAGCAGCAGCGGCGAGGAGGTGATGAGCACCGTCGTCCCGTGCCCGGCGCGCAGCCGCCGCACGCCCGCCGCGACGCGGTCCTCGGTGACGGCGTCCAGCGCCGTCGTGGGGTCGCGCAGCACGAGGACCTCCCGGTCGGCGGCCAGGGCGCGGGCCAGCCCGATGCGCTGGCGCTGGCCGCCGGAGAGGTTGGCGCCGCCGTCGGCCAGCGCGGTGCCCAGCTCCGTCGGGGCGGCCGCGGCCTCCAGCGCGGCCTCGAGCGCGACGCCGCGGCCGGCCGGGACGGGCCCGGAGGCGAGCGCGTCGGCCAGGGTCTCGCCCAGCAGGTGCGTCTGCGCGGGCTCGACCAGCGTGCCGCCGGCGCCGCCGACGCCCTCCAGGGCCTGCGTGAGCGCGTCGGCGGTGGCGGTGTCCGTCGTGACGACGCCCAGGACCTCCCCAGGCAGCGCCCGCGGGTGCCCGGGGTGCGGGCGGACCTCGGCGCGCTGCCGCTGCGGCGGCGCCAGCAGGGTGGCGACCCGGCGCGCGCCGGCGCGCGAGACGGCCAGCTGCTGCACGCAGGCGCTGACGTTGCGGACGGGGTCGGCCAGGAAGCTGGCCATCCCGACGACGGTGACGAACTCCCCGACGTCCAGCCGCCCGCGCGCCACGAACGCCCCCGCGACGCCGGCCGTCGCGACGAGGACGGCCCCGGTGGCCAGGGTGCTCACCCCGACGACGACGGACGTCGCACCGGCCGCCCCCACCGCGGCCCGCCGCGAGAGGGTGCTGGCCAGGTGGTAGCGGCGCACGGCCTCCGGCACGCCCCCGAAGCCGCGCAGCGGGCGCAGCCCCGCGAGCAGGTCGGCGGCGACCGCCGCGGCCAGGCCCGCGCTGCGCTGGCGGTCGTGCACGCGCGCCTCCAGGCGCGGGGCGAGGGCCTGCAGCCCCAGGACGAGCACGGGGACGGCCACCAGCAGCCCCAGCCCGAGCGCGACGTCGATGCGCAGCAGCACGACGGCGGCCACGACCATCCCGAAGCACCCCGAGGCCAGGAAGCTCACCAGACCCAGCGCCTCGGCCGCGTGCCGGGTGTCGGAGGTCGCCACCGACAGCGCGTCGCCCACCTGCCGCCCGCGCAGCACGGCGGGGTCGCGCAGGACCGCGCGGGCCACCGCGGTGCGCAGCGAGTGGGCCTCCTCGAACGCGGCGCGGTCGATCACCAGGAACGCGTACGTCCCGGCGCTGGTCAGCAGGGTGAAGAGGACCAGGACGCCCACGACCGAGACGACGACCGCCCGGACGTCCCCGGTGGACACCGCCCGGTCCACGGCCAGGCCGATCGCCACGGGCACCAGCGCCTCGCAGGTCTGGTGGACCATCGAGGACCCGCAGCCGATCGCGACCGGGCGGCGGTGTCGGCGCAGGACGTCGAGGACGGGGCGGGAGGACACGTGAGGGG
>NZ_JAAALL010000519.1 GCF_009906315.1 Kineococcus vitellinus
CCCCTGCCCCGTCCGTCCCTGCCCCGCCGGCCGCTGCACGGCGCGCTCACGCACCGGTCGCGGTGCGCCCGCGCACGAGCACCACCACGAGCACCGAGACCGCGACGAGCAGCAGCGAGAGCGCGACGGCCGCGTCGGGGTCGCTCTCGCGCTGCAGGTAGATCTCCAGCGGCAGCGTGCGGGTGACGCCCTGCAGGCTGCCCGCGAAGGTGACGGTGGCGCCGAACTCGCCGAGGGCGCGGGCGAAGGCGAGCACCGCGCCGGAGACCAGGCCGGGCCCCACGAGCGGGAGGGTGACGCGCAGCAGGACCCGGCCGGGGCGCGCGCCCAGCGTGGCCGCGACCGTCTCGTAGCGGCGGCCGGCGGTGCGCAGCGCCCCCTCCAGGCTGACGACGAGGAACGGCAGCGCGACGAACGTCTGGGCGAGGACGACCGCGGCGGTGCTGAAGGCGATGCTCACCCCGAACCCCTCCAGCACCCCGCCGAGCAGGCCGCGCCGCCCGAGCGCGTACAGCAGCGCCAGCCCGCCCACGACCGGCGGCAGGACCAGCGGCAGCAGGACGACCGAGCGCAGCACCCGCAGGCCGGGGAAGGCGCCGCGCGCCAGCACCAGCGCCATGGGGACGCCCAGGAGCACGCAGCAGCAGGTGCTGGCCGTCGCGGTCTGCAGGCTCAGGCGCAGCGCGGCCGTGGAGGAGGGGGAGGTGACGAGGTCGCCGAAGCGGGCCCAGTCCACGCGCGCGACGATCGCGGCGAGCGGGAGCAGGACGAGCAGCAGCCCGATCGCGGCCGGGACGTGGACCCAGCCGGGCAGGCCGACCACGCGCTCGTCCCGGCTCACGCCCCGGGGACCCCGAACCCGGCCGCGCGCAGCGCGGAGCGGCCCTGCTCGCCCGCGACGAAGGCGACGAAGCGCCGGGCCAGGTCGGCGTCGGCGGCCCCGCGCAGCGCGGCGACGGGGTAGGTGTTCACCGCGCCGGCCGACTCGGGGAAGGGCACGCCGGTCACGGCGTCGCCGGCGGCGGCCACGTCGGTGACGTAGACCAGCCCGGCGTCGGCCTCGCCAGAGGTGACCTTGCCCAGCACGTCGGTCACCGAGGACTCCTCGCTGACGGGGGCCAGCTCGACGCCGGTGCGCTCCTGCAGGGTCCGCGCCGCCGACCCGCAGGGCACCTGCGGCGCGCAGACCACGACCCGCGCGCCGGGCCGCGCGAGGTCGGCGAAGGAGGTGATGCCGGCCGGGTTGCCGGGCGGGGTGGCGATCTCCAGCACGTTCGTGGCGACGTCGACGGGCTCGCCGGCGGTGAGGGAGGCGTCCACCACCCTGGCCATGCTCGCCTCGTCGGCCGGGGCGAGGACGTCGGCGGGGGCGCCCTCGGTCACCTGGCTGACGAGGTCGGAGGAGCCCGCGAAGCTGAACGCCACGCGCACGCCCGGGTTCGCCCGCTCGAAGCGCTCGCCGATCGTGGTGAACGAGCCCCGCAGCGAGGCGGCCGCGAAGACGGTGAGGGTGCGCTCCCCCCGCTCCTGCTGCGCGCCCGCGGAGGAGCCGCACGCGCCGAGCAGCAGCCCGGCCGCGAGGACCGCGGCGACCGGGCTGCTGCTCGGCGCGTGCGGCTCCTC
>NZ_JAAALL010000051.1 GCF_009906315.1 Kineococcus vitellinus
GCCGCCGCCAAGGCCGCCGGCATCCCGCTGCTGGCCGTCAACGCCGAGCTGAACTCCACCGACCTGGCCGGCAACGTCCAGCCCGACGACGTGGCCGCCGGCGCGGCGGAGATGCAGATGATGGCCGACGCCCTCGGCGGGCAGGGCGGCATCGTGGTCCTGCAGGGGCCGCTGGGCCAGTCCGGGGAGATCAACCGGACCAAGGGCATCCAGGAGGTCCTGGCGAAGTACCCCGGCATCACGGTGCTGGCCCAGGACACCGCGAACTGGAAGCGCGACGAGGCCGTCAACAAGGTGAAGAACTGGATCTCCGCCTTCGGCGCCGACATCAAGGGCGTCGTCTCCGAGAACGACGACATGGGCCTGGGCGCGCTGCAGGCGCTCAAGGAGGCCGGTGTCAGCATCCCCGTCGTCGGCATCGACGGCATCGAGGACGGCCTCAACGCCGTCAAGAGCGGGGAGTTCATCGGCACGATGCTGCAGAACGGCACCGTGGAGCTGTCCGCCGGGCTCGCCGTGGCCGCCGCCGTGGCCCGCGGCGAGGACGTGGACACCGAGCCCGTCTACCAGATGCCGAAGATCACCAAGGCCAACGTCGACGTCGCCATCGAGCACGTCGTCACCGGCCGCGCGGCGTTCCTGGAGCAGCTGCCCGACATGACCGCCGAGAACCTCAAGACCGGCGACATCGCCGCCGAGGGGATCCCCGCCGCGTGAGGGGCTCGGTCGCCCTGGTGACCGGCGGCGCCGGCGGGATCGGCGCCGCCGTCGTCGAGGCGCTGGAGGAGGCGGGCGCCCGGGTGGCGGTGCTGGACCGCACCGCCCCCCGGCCGGCCGAGGGGCGGCTGTTCGTCGACTGCGACGTCAGCGACGCCGCGGGCGTCGAGGCGGCCGTGGACGAGGTGGTGGCCCGGGCCGGGCGCCTGGACGTCGTCGTCAACTGCGCGGGCACCGCGACCATCGCGCCCGCGCTGGAGATCGACCTCGCCGGCTGGGAGAGCACCCTGCGGGTCAACCTCACCGGCAGCTTCCTCGTCAGCCGCGCCGCCGCCCGCCACCTGGTGGCGGGCGGCGGCGGGCGGATCATCACGATCGCCTCCCAGGCGGCGACCGTCGGCCTGGCCGGGCACGTGGCCTACGCGGCCTCCAAGGCCGGTCTGCTGGGCATGACCCGCACGCTCGCGCTGGAGTGGGGCCCGCTGGGCATCACGGTGAACACCGTCTCCCCCACCGTCGTGCTCACCCCGCTCAGCCGCCCGAACTGGGAGAACCCTGCCGGCGAGGCGCTGCGCGCGCAGGTGCCCGTCGGCCGGTTCGCGGAGGCGTCCGAGGTCGCCGCGGCCGTGCTGTTCCTGGCCGGCCCCGGCGCCGCCATGGTCAACGGCCACGACCTGCTCGTCGACGGCGGCTACACGGTCCGCTGACGCCCGGGCCGCCCCGGCCCGTACCGTGCCCACGAGGACCCAGCACAGGAGGAACACCGTGACCACCGACACCACCGTGCCCACGACGATGCGCGCCAACGTCCTGCTGAAGCAGGGCGTGCTGGAGGTGCAGGAGCGCCCCGTGCCGACGCCCGCGGACGACGAGGTGCTGCTGCGGGTGGCCTCGGTCGGCGTCTGCGGTTCCGACGTCCACTACTACAAGCACGGCCGCATCGGCGACTTCGTCGTCGACTCCCCGCTGGTGCTGGGCCACGAGGTCTCCGGCACGGTCGTCGCCGTCGGCCGCGACGTCCCCGAGTCGCGCATCGGCGAGCGCGTGGCCGTCGACCCGCAGCGGCCGTGCCGGCGCTGCCGGCAGTGCAAGTCCGGCCGGATGAACCTGTGCCCGCAGATGCGCTTCTACGCCACGCCCCCGGTGGACGGCACGTTCAGCGACTACGTCACCGCCCCGGCCGACCAGGCCTTCGCCGTGCCGGAGGCGATGTCCTTCGACACCGCCGCGCTGCTGGAACCGCTGTCGGTGGGGCTGTGGGCCGCGCACAAGGCGCAGGTGTCGCCGGGCGACCAGGTGCTCGTCGCGGGCGCCGGCCCGATCGGCGCCATGGTCGCGCAGGCCGTGCGCGCCCGGGGGGCCACCGACGTGGTCGTCACCGACTTCGTGGACTCGCGCCGGGAGCGGATCACCTCCTTCGGGGCCACCCGGGCGCTGCACCCGGTCGCCGACGCCGAGGAGATCGCCGCGCTGCGCGCCGACGCGTTCATCGACTGCTCCGGCGCCACGCCCGCCGTGCTCTCCGGCATCCGCTCCACCCGCAGCGGCGGCACCGTGGTGCTGGTAGGCATGGGGGCGGACGAGATGCCGATCCCCGTCTCGCTGGTGGCCAGCCGGGAGATCAGCGTGACCGGCGTCTTCCGCTACGTCGACACCTGGCCGCGCGGCATCGAGCTGGTCTCCTCCGGCGCGGTGCACCTGGACGACATGGTGACCGCCCGCTACCCGCTGGAGCAGGTCGAGGACGCGCTCAACGCCGACTCCGACCCGCTGAGCATGAAGGCCGTCGTGGTGGTCAGCGAGTCCTGAGCCGGCGGGTCCCGGGTCGGCGGGTCCCGGGTCAGCGGGTCCCGGGCGGGCGCATCCGCAGCACCTGCTCGCCGACCTCGCGGAAGCGCTCCCGCAGCGCCGGCTCCTCGTAGCCGACGAGGGCGTGCTCGTTGATGCCGTCGCTGAAGGCGAGCAGCCGGGCGGCCGCGTCGGCCGGGTCCTCGACCCGCGCCGCCCCGGCCGCCGCGGCCGCCGCGATCTCCTCGCGCACCAGCGACTGCCAGCGCCCCAGGTCCTCGCGGGCCCGCTCGGCCAGGCGGGCGTTGCGGCGCCCCAGCACCAGGGCCTCCAGCCACAGGGCGGTCATGCCCGCGCGGTCGACGGCGGGCAGCCAGTCCAGCAGGTGCCGCAGCCGCTCGCCGGGGTCCGCGACGCGCGCGAGCTCCGCCCGCAGCCCGTCCTCCTCCTCCTGCGCGAGGGCGCCGAAGACCTCCGCCACCAGCGCGTCGACCTCGGGGAAGTAGTGCGCGACCAGCGAGGGCGCCACGCCGGCCTCGCGGGCCACCGAGCGCAGGGTCAGCGCGCTCAGCCCCTCGGCGGCGGCCACCGCCCGCGCGGCGGCGAGGATCTCCTGCGCGCGCTCGGCCGGGTCCTTGCGCACCCGCGCCCGCGGGGTCGTTGACACCATCCGGGAGCCCCCCTAGCGTCTTGTTGATCAGCTGATCGATAGTACCGGGGAGGCGCACCGTGCGGATCCTGCTCATCGGCGCGGGAGGGGTCGGGGGCGCCTTCGCGCGCATCGCGGCGCGCCGGGACTTCTTCGAGGCGCTGCTCGTGGCCGACCACGACGCCGGGCGCGCGGAGCGGGTCGTGCGCTCGGTGCGCGAGCGCCACCCGGGCGAGCGGCGGCTGCGCGCCGCGCGGGTCGACGCCTCCGACGCGCGCGCGGTGCAGGCGCTGGCGCGCGAGCACCGCGCCACCCACGTGCTCAACGCCGTGGACCCGCGCTGGGTGGTGCCGATCTTCGAGGGGGCGCTGGCCGCCGGCGCCGACTACCTCGACATGGCGATGTCGCTCTCGCGCCCGCACCCGAGCGCCCCGCACGCCCGCACCGGCGTCAAGCTCGGCGACGAGCAGTTCGCCCGGGCCGCGGACTGGGAGCGGGCCGGGCGGCTGGCGCTGGTCGGCATGGGCGTCGAACCCGGGTTGTCGGACGTGTTCGCCCGCTACGCCGCCGACCACCTGTTCTCCGAGATCGACGAGCTGGGCACCCGCGACGGCGCGGACCTGCGCGTGCTCGACGAGGACGGCCGGGAGGTGTTCGCCCCCTCGTTCTCCATCTGGACCACCATCGAGGAGTGCCTGAACCCGCCGGTGGTCTGGGAGCGCGGCCGGGGCTGGTTCACCACCGAGCCCTTCAGCGAGCCGGAGGTGTTCGACTTCCCCGGCGGCATCGGCCCCGTGGAGTGCGTCAACGTCGAGCACGAGGAGGTCCTCCTCATGCCCCGCCACCTCGACGCGCGCCGGGTGACCTTCAAGTACGGGCTGGGCGCGGAGTTCATCGGGGTCCTCAAGACCCTGCACGCGCTGGGCCTGGACAGCACCGAACCGGTGGACGTGCGCGGTGCGCGGGTCTCCCCGCGCGACGTGGTCGCGGCCTGCCTGCCGGACCCGGCCACCCTCGGCCCGCGCATGAGCGGCAGCACGTGCGCGGGGCTGTGGGTCACCGGCCGCGGCACGGACGGCGCACCGCGGGAGGTCTACCTGCACCACCTCGTCGACAACGCCTGGTCCATGGAGCGCGACGGCGCCCAGTGCGTGGTCTGGCAGACGGCCGTGAACCCCGTCGTGGCGCTGGAGCTGCTGGCGCTGGGGCGCTGGAGCGGCAGCGGGGTGATGAGCCCCGAGCAGTTCGACGCGGTGCCCTTCCTGGACCTGCTGGCCGGCGCGCACGAGTCGCCGTGGGGCCTGCAGGAACGGGTCCCCTCGTGAGCGCGGCGGTGGTCGAGGGCGTCGAGCGCGCCGTCTTCGGGCCGCTGGCCCGCGGCGAGGTGGACGCCTGGCTCGACGGGCACGTGGAGACCGGGCTGGGCTCCCGGATCGCCGAGGTGCTGCTGCGCGCCGGGCGCATCAGCGCCGTCTACGGCCTGCGGCTGCACGACGGGCGCGAGGTGGCCGTCAAGGTGCACCGGCTGGGCGCCGACCTCGTGCACCTGCGCCTGGCCGCGCGCGCCCAGCGGGTGCTGGCCGAGCACGGCTACCCGTGCCCGCTGCCGCTGCACGGACCCGTGCTGCGCGACGGGCGCGCCGTCGTGGTGGAGACGCTGCTGCGCCGCGGCCGCACCGCCGACGCCACGCTGCCCGCGGTCCGCACCGCGCTGGCCGTCAGCCTCGCCGAGCAGGTGGAGGTGCTGCGCGCGGTCCCCGCGGAACCGCTGCGCCCCGGCGCCCCGGCGTGGGCCCGCTACGAGGGCGGTCCGTGGCCGGCCCCGCACGACCCGCTCTTCGACTTCGGCGACCGCTCCCCGCGCGCGGACCGCGTCGACGCGCTCGCCGCCCGCGCGGCGGCGGTGCTGCGCGAGGCCAGCGGCGCGGACGTGGCCGGCCACAGCGACTGGTACGACGGCAACGTCCTCGTCGAGGACCGCGCCGGGGACCGCGGCGAGGACGGCGCCGGGAACCGCGGCGAGGACGGCCCGCGCGTCAGCGCCGCCTTCGACTGGGACAGCCTCACCGCCCGCCCGGAGGCGGAACTGGTCGGGATGAGCGCCGGCTCGCACACCGCCGGCGGCCCGGCCAACGCCGTCTCCCCCGCCGTGGAGCAGGTGGCGGCGTTCCTCGACGACTACGAGCGGGCCCGCTCGCGCCCCTTCAGCGCCCGCCAGCGCGCCGCCGCCGCGGCCGCGGCCTGCTGGGTGCTGACCTACAACGCCCGCTGCGACCTGTGCTTCCTGCCCGCCGACGCCGAGGCGCCGCCCGGTTCGGCGCTGGCGGCCGTCGAGACCGCCGGCCCGGCGTACCTGCGCCTGTGAACCACGGCTCGCGCCGGGTTCACCCCAGGCGGGCGGCGCGGGCCTCCAGGTAGCGCCGCTGCGGGGAACCGGTGCTGCGGCGGGCGGCCTCGGCGTAGGCGGCGCGCGCGGCGCCGTCCTCGCCGGCCATCTCCAGCAGGTGGGCCAGGACGGCGTGGAAGCGGGGGTGAGCGGCCACCCGCGGGTCGGCGGCGAGCACCGCCACCCGGGCGCGGCCGGCCGCCGGGCCGTCGGCCATGGCGACCGCGACGGCGTGGTTGAGGGCGACGACGGGGTTGTCCGAGGAGCGCAGCAGGACCTCGTAGAGGTCGCGGATCTGCGCCCAGTCGGTGCTCCCGGCGCTCGGGGCCTCGTCGTGCAGGGCTGCGATGGCCGCCTGGAGCTGGTACGGACCCGGGCGGTGGTGCGCCACCGCGGCGGTGAGCAGGGCCACGCCCTCGCGGACGGAGGCGGCGTCCCACAGCGAGCGGTCCTGCTCGGCCATCGGGACCAGGTCGCCGCGCGCGTCCGTGCGCGCGGCCCGGCGGGCGCCGGTCAGCAGCATCAGGGCCAGCAGGCCGGCGACCTCGTCGTCCCCGGGGCGGGCGCGGTGGAGCACGCGGGTCAGCCGGATCGCCTCCGCGGTCAGGTCGCTGCGCTGCAGCCGCTCGCCGGCGGTCGTGGCGTAGCCCTCGGTGAAGACCAGGTAGAGGACGTGCAGCACGACGGCCAGGCGTTCGCCGTACGCCTCGCCGCGCGGCACCTCGAAGCGGGCCCCGCTCTCCCGCACGGCCTGCTTGGCGCGGGTGATCCGGCGGGTCATCGTCGCCTCGGGGACCAGGAAGGCCCGGGCGATCTCCGCGGTGCTCAGCCCGCCGACCGCGCGCAGGGTGAGGGCGATCTGGGCGGCCGGGGTCAGCGCGGGGTGGCAGCACAGGAAGAGCAGCACGAGGCTGTCGTCCTCGTCCCCCGGCGGGGCGTCGGCGGCCGGCGCCGCCGCGCGGGGGAAGGCGCGGGCGGCCGTCTCCTCCCGGCGGCGCCGGGCCAGCTCGGCGCGCAGCAGGTCGGTCATCCGGCGCGCGGCCACGGTCAGCAGCCAGCCGCGCGGGTGCTCCGGGACGCCGGAGCGGGGCCACTGCTGCGCCGCCTGCAGCAGCGCCTCCTGGGTGGCGTCCTCCGCGACCGCGAACTGGCCGTAGCGCCGCACCAGCGAGCCGAGGACCTGCGGCGCCAGGCGGCGCAGCAGGTCCTCGGTGGCCTCCGCCCCGCTCACCGGCTCAGGCGTCGTCGGCGCGCTCGTCGGCGTGCTCCTCGATCGGGCGCACGTCGGCGACCGCGGTGGCCCGCACGTGCTCGGGGGCCGGGCAGTCGGCCAGCTCGACCGCGATCTCGGTGGCCCTGTCGAAGCTGGCGCACTCCACGACCCAGTAGCCGGCCAGCACCTCCTGGGTCTCGGCGTACGGGCCGTCGGTGACCACCGCCGTCCCGGCCGCTCCGGTGCGCACCCGGCGGGTGTGCACCGGAGCGGCCAGCGCCCGGGTCTCCACCAGCTCGCCGGACTCGGCCAGGCGCTGGTTGAAGCCGGTCATGAAGGCGCCCATCGCCGCGAAGTCCTCGGGCGTCCACGCGGGCAGGTCACCCGCCACCCCGGCCATCCCGTCGTAGTCCTGCTGCGACCCGTAGGTCGAGATCATGTACTTCACGACGAACCCCTCCGTCCGCGTGCCGTCAGCGACCGAGCCGCCGAGCCGCCAGCCCGGTGGAACCGAGCTGGAGCACCGACGCTACGGCGATGCGCACCGGGAAGGAGTCCAGGTGCGGGAACGCCACCACCGCGAGGGCGGTGGGCACCACCACGACGCACGCCAGGGCCCAGGCCCGATCGCCCTGCCGGGCGAACCGCGCGCGCAGCACGAGGCACAGCGCGATCCAGGCCGCGACCGCGCCCAGGTGGGCGGCCTCGTGCAGGGCGCCGTGCCAGCTGAGCACCGGCGCCCCCTGCGGCGCCCCGGCCGGGAAACCCGCCCCGGGATCGGTGCTGAACACCCCCGCCGCGACCAGGCAGCCGCCGGTGACGGCCACCAGCCGCGGTGCCCAGCGGGCACCGGGCCCGTCGGTCAGGACGCGGTGCAGCCCGGCCGCGCAGACCAGCACCAGGCCGCCCGCGGCGCAGAAGCTCGCGGTCTGCACCCAGCCGCCCTCGCCCAGGGCGAGCAGGCTCATCGGGTGCCGGGTGAAGTCGTACCCGTCCCGGACCAGGCCCTGGACGAGCCAGCTCAGACCGAGGAGGGGCCCGGCGAACAGGCCGGCCGCGAGCAGCCGGCGCTCTCGTGCGGCGGGGCGGTCGGCGACCGCCGCGGAACTCGTGGTGGTGGTGAGCACGTCTCGACTCCCGGGGTCTGCGGACGCCCGTCGCGTCCCGTCGGGGAGGGGTCGAAGCTGCGCCCGGGAACCGGACACGCCGCGCAGACCGGTCGGGGCTCAGCAGCTCCCGCCGCCACCACCGCCGTCGCCGCACCCGCCGCCGTCCGCGAACCCGCCACCACCCGCGGAGCCGGCGCCGGTGTCGCCGTCCCGCAGCCAGGACGGCGTCGTGCGCGCGGGCCGGCGGGCGCCGCGGCCCGGCCGGGAGCGCTCGAGCACGGCGAGCACGAGGACCACCGAGGCGAAGACCACGAACAGGACGATCACGGGGACCACCTCCGCCCGTCTCCCGGCTGCACCCGCAGCGGTGGAGGAGACGCTGCTCGCAGCGTGGCACAGCCGCTGCGCGCCGGTGGCGCGAACGCCCGGACGGCTCCCCCGCCGGGTACCACCACCGCCATCACGGGTGCCGCGACCGTCACGGGTGGCGCGGGGGCCCTCCGGGGCGGTGCAGCGCCGCGGTGAGGGTGGCGGCCAGGTGCCGCTGCGCCGAACCGGCCGTCAACCGCCCCAGCCGGACGCCGTCGGCCGCGCCCACCAGCAGCCACGTGAGCATCGTCAGCACCCACTCCGGGTCCACCTCGACGCGGAAGTCCCCGCTCTCCTGCCCGCGCCGCACCAGGTCCCGCAGCGCCTCCTCCGTCGCCGCCGTCCGCGCCAGCAGGGAGGCCTCCACGTGCTCCTGGAGGGGTTGCAGCCCCAGCAGGCCCACCACCGCGGCCAACCGCCCCAGCGCGTCGAGCACCCGGGCCAGCGCCTGCGGCGGCGGGCCGTCCGCGGGGGCGGCCTCCTCCACCGCCCGCGCGAAGGCCTCCGCCGCCGCCTCGCACAGCTCGGCCACCAGCGCGGCGCGGGAGGGGAAGCGCCGGAACAGGGTGGCGCGGCTGACCCCGGCCGCCTCGGCCAGCTCCTGCATCGAGGCCGCCGGGGACAGGGCCAGGTGCCGGGCCGCGGCCGCGGCCACGGCGTCGCCGAAGACCTCGAGGGTGGAGTCCGGCGGGGAGCCTCGGTGCGGTGCGGCGGCCATGGGACCACCCTACTCGCGTGAGACTTAAACGTCTCAGATGAGTTACCGTCGTCCACATGCTGACTGCCGGCCTCCTGTGGGCGATCGCCGGGCTCGCCGCCCTGGACTCCCTCAACCCCGCCACCGTCGCCGGGGTCACGCTGATCCTGCTCGCGCCGCTGCGCCGGCCCGGGCTCACCGCCCTCGCCTACGTCGCCGGCGCCTACCTCGTCGTCCTCGCCGTCGGGTCGGGCCTCTTCCTCGGCAGCGCGACGCTCGGCGACGCCGTGGCCGGGGCCGCCACCTGGGTGCGCCGCGGCGCCCTGCTGCTGGCCGCCCTCGTCCTGCTGGTCAGCGCCGCCCGGCGGCTGCGCACCCGCACCCGCGCCGCCCTCGTGCTGCCGGCCTGGTTCGGCCCCTGGACCGCGGCCCCCCTCGGGGTGCTGGTCACCGGCGCGGACCTGCCCAACGCCTTCCCGTACCTGATCGCCGTCGAACGCCTCAACGCCGCCGGGGTCCCCGCCGGCACCGGCCTGCTCGTGCTCGCCGGCTACGGCCTCGTGTACTGCCTGCCCTGCCTGCTGCTGCTCGTCGCCGGCCTGACCTGGCGCCACCACGTCACCCACCGTCTGCGCCGGGTCCACGACCGCCTCGGCGGCGAGCGCCTCCAACCCCGCTCCGTCCCGGCGGCCCTCGGCCTGCTGCTGCTCGCCGTCGTCGTCGCCGTGCTCGCGCTGACGCTGTGAGCGCCTGGCCGCCGCGAGGGCGACGCCGCCGGGTTGGACGGTCTTGCCACCGGCGGGCCGAGCTGGTCGAGTCCGGGGCGTGAGCGCGCAGCGGGCGGCGGGCAGGGCCGTGGACGCCGCGGCGGCGGCCGGGCGGCGGGCGCTGGCCCGGTGCGAGGAGTGGAACCGCGAGCACCCGTGGGACCACAACGCCCACCACCACGCCTGGATCGAGCGGCACCTGCCGCGGCGCGTCGGCACGGCGCTCGACGTCGGCTGCGGCACCGGGGACCTGGTGCGCCGGCTCGCGGCCCGCACCGAGCACGTCACCGGGCTGGACGCCGACCCCGGCTGCATCGACACCGCCCGGCGGCTGCTGGCCGGGCACCGGGGCGTCGACCTGCGCTGCGGAGACGTCATGACCGCCGACCTGCCCGGCGGGTACGACGTCGTCACCGCGCTGGCGGTGCTGCACCACCTCCCCCTCGAACCGGCCCTGGAGCGGCTCACCGCCCTGCTCGCCCCCGGCGGGACCCTGCTCGTCCTCGGGCTCTACCGCCCGCGGACGGCGACGGACCACCTGCTCGACGCGGTGGCCGTCCCGGCGAACCTCGTCGCGGGCGGGGTCGCGACGTGGCGGCGCGGGTCCGCCCCGCGGCCGGTGGCGATGACGGCGCCCACCGCTCCCGCCACCGCGACGCTGCGCGAGGTCCGCGACGCGGCGCGCCGGACCACGCCCGGCGCCGCGGTGCGCCGGCACCTCTTCTGGCGCTTCTCCCTGCTGCACACCGCCCGGCGCGCTCCCGGCTGACGCGGCGCCGCTGCGCGGCCGCGGCGACCGGGCGCCTCGGCGGCGGCGTCACTCCTCGCGGGGCGACCGGTCGTCCGCGCCGCGGGCGCGCTTGCGCGGCCACAGCGCGATCCAGAACACCGAGGCGATCGCGGCACCCATGATCATCGACGAGACGTCCATGGGCCAGCTTCTCAGGACCGCTGCGCCGAGCGCACCGGCTGGGCCGCGCCCCCCGCGGCCAGGGCCCGTCCTGTGGGTCGTGGACGGCCGTGCTCGCGCCCGGATCGCGGGATGACCGGTAGGTCGAGCAGTCGTCTCAAGGACCGCGACGCTGCCGCAGGGGCCGGTCGTCACCATCGTGGCAGTAGCCGATCTCAACGTCAGTCAGCTCGTTCTGCAGCTGGTAGGCCAAGCGCAGCCCCTCCTCCTGCCAGGCCCGCTCCTGCTCGTCGTCGGGCCAGCGGTAGTCGCTCCACCCGAGAGCGTTGAACCGCTCGTTCCACGCCCGCAACTGCTCGACGAGCTCAGCGCTGACGCCGAGGTCGGTCAGCTCAACCGGGCCAACGTGGTCGGGGTCGCTGTCCCAGGCGGGGTCCTGCTCGCCCCACTCGGCCATGACCCGCAGGGCGACGGGGCGGTAGGGCTCGTCCACTGGATGAGCATGTCAGCCGGTGTCCGACCTGGGGGTAGGGCGGTGGGAGTGCAGACACGCCTCGCAGCGGCCCCACTCGGCCGCTTGCTCATCGGCAGATCAGCGTGCTCCGGGACAGGTCGGCGGCGTCGATCCAGGTGGCCGGGGTGGCGTCGTGGAGCAGGGTCACGGTCACCGGTTCACTGTGCCTCAGCGGTGATCGCCGGCCACACCGGATCGCGGGATGACCGTGCGGTCGGGTACCTCGATCCCGGGGTGGGCTCAGGGGAATCCCTGATGCGCCTGGTCGGGGCGACCCACGACGCTCACGACATGAGCGACATCGACGACGAGCAGGGCACGCTGCTGGTGGCCTTCGACGTGGACTGCGGTGAGGTCGTCCCAGGTCGTCACCTGCACCTGCGGGGCCTGCGCGACGAAGGCCACTGGCCCGACGCCGCAGGCAACCGGCTGCCTGAGCAAGCAGGTGGGTCCTGGCAGATGGTGTCGCTGGACTACGAGATCGCCCCGGCGGTCCATGAGGACGATCCCGACGCCGGGCAGTGGTTCGTCAGCCCGGTGGCTGATGTGGAGTACGAGGTCGACCCGCCCCTGCCGCGGGAAGTGCAGGAGGCGGGGAACATCGGCGGCGGCAGCGTCACCGGTGAGCCGGGGCAGCCGTACTCCCGGGGCAGCTATGGCCCCTACCCGTTGCCCGGCGGTGCGCGTGAGGTGGTCTTCACCCTCACCCCGTACCTGGACCGGCGTCCGGGTGAGGATGCCGGTCGTGGTAGGCCGGACTTCGTGGTGGATGCAGCGACGCAGCCGCTGGGTCGGGTGGTGATCGACGTGGCTGCTGGCGCGGCCCGGTGGGAGCCGCTGGCCGCGGCCCGCTGATGTCCTCACCCCGCTTGGTTGGCATCCCGCTCATCGCCATGAGTGGACGTGATCGTCGAGGTGGGCGACGGGGAGCAGCAGTGCTGCGGGGCGGCGATCGAGCGCGACCAGGTCGTGGACCTGGAGTGCCTGCGCTGGACGGACTCCGACGGCCGGGAGCACCCGGGCGCTGCTGCGCGTGCCCGGCGGAGCGGCCTTGAGGGGTTTCGATCCCGACGACGGTCACCGGGAGGACTCGTGGACCGGTGAGGTCGTCGCCTCCACCAGCCGCGACCCCCTCGTCACCGTCCGGACGGCCGGGCAGCCCGCCGGCGCTCACAGCTCGAAGCGGTAGCCCATGCCCGGTTCGGTGATGAGGTGCACGGGCGCCGAGGGCACCCGCTCCAGCTTGCGGCGCAGCTGCCCGACGTAGACGCGCAGGTAGTTCGTCTCCCGCCCGTAGGAGGGGCCCCAGACCTCCTGCAGCAGCTGGGTCTGCGTCACCAGCCGGCCCGCGTTGGTGGCGAGCACCTGCAGCAGGTGCCACTCCGTCGGGGTCAGCTTCACCGCCTCCCCGCCGCGGGTGACGGTGCGCCGGGCGAGGTCGATGTGCAGGTCGCCCGAGTCGAGCACCTCGGGGGCGGCGCCGGAGGCGTCCGCGCCGCGGCGCACGGCGGCGCGCAGCCGCGCCAGCAGCACGTCCATGGCGAACGGCTTGGTCACGTAGTCGTCGGCGCCCGCGTCGAGGGCGTCGACGGCGTCGGCGGAGGCGGTGCGCGCGGTGAGCACGATGATCGGCACCCGGCTCCAGCCGCGGATCCCGGCGATGACCTCCAGGCCGTCGAGGTCGGGCAGGCCCAGGTCCAGCAGGACGACGTCGGGGTGGCCGGCGGCGGCGGCCTCCAGCGCGCCCGCGCCGTCGGCGGCCACCGTCACCTCCCAGCCGCGCGCGGAGAGGTTGATCGACAGCGCCCGCCGCAGCCCCGGTTCGTCGTCGACCACCAGCACCCTGCTCACGGGGCCGATCCTGCCGGAGCCTCCAGCAGCTCGTGCGCGTGCCCGGCCAGCGGCAGGTCCAGCACCATCGTCAGCCCGCCGCCGGGGGTGTCCTGCGCGGTGAGGGCGCCGCCGACCGCCTCCGCCAGCCCGCGGGCCACGGCCAGTCCCAGGCCGAGACCGGCGGTGGAGCGGTCGCCGAGGCGCTGGAAGGGCGTGAACGCCTGCTCCTTGGCCGCCCCCGGCAGCCCCGGGCCGTGGTCGACGACGAGCAGCCGCGCGACCCGCCGGGCGTCCTCGGTGGACACCGACGCGACCACCTCCACGCCACTCCCCGCCGAGCCGCCCGCCGCGCCGCCCGCCGCCGGGACGCCGTGCCGCACGGCGTTCTGCACGAGGTTGGCGACGACGCGCTGCAGCAGGCCGGGGTCGGTGGACACCGGCGGCAGGTCCGCCGGCAGCTGCACGCGCACCCGCGCGCGGTCGCCGGCGCCCGCCAGGTCGCCCACCGCGCCCGCGACGACCTCCTCGAGGTCGACGACGACGAGCTGCGGCTCCACCGCCCCGCTGCGCACCCGGGTGAGGTCCAGCAGGTCGTCGATGAGCGCCTGCAGCCGGTCCGCGGAGGAGGCCGCGGTCTGCAGCAGTTCCGCCCGGTCCTCCTCGCCGAGCTGGATGTCGGTGGCGCACAGGCTGTCCAGCGCGGCCTTGAGGGTGGCCAGCGGGGTGCGCAGGTCGTGCGAGACGGCCGTGAGCAGCGCGCCGCGCACGGCGTCGCCCTCCTCCAGCCGGCGCACCTGCGCGGCCTCGGCGCGCAGCCGCTGGCGCTGGCGGACCGCGGCGATCTGGGCGGCGAACACCTCCAGCACCCGGCGGTCGCCCGCGCCCAGCAGCCGCCCGCGCAGCACCAGGCAGCTGAGGTCCTCCACGACCACCTCCGCGTCGCCGTCGGCGGGCCGGGTGCACACCGGCGCCCCGGTGGAGGCCACCAGCCTCCAGGGCGCGGACACCTCCTCGCGCTCCAGCAGCGAGACCGACTCCACCGCGAACGTCTCGCGGGTGTGCCGCAGCGCCTCCTCCAGCGGGTCGCGGGCCAGCAGCGCCGTGCGGCTGAGCACCGTCAGCGCCTCCGACTCCGCCCGGCTGCGCGCCGCCTCCCGCGAGCGCCGCGCACCGCGGTCGACGGCGCCGGAGACCGCCAGGGCCACGACGAGGAAGACGACCAGGGCCACCGCGTTCGCGGGCTCGGCGATGGTCAGCCGCCCGGTGGGCCGGGTGAAGAACCAGTTCACCGCCAGGCTGCCGGCGAGCGCGGCCGCCAGCGCGGGCAGCACCCCGCCGGCCAGCGCGGCGACGACGACGACGACGAGGAAGGCCATGAGGTCGGTGGACAGGTCCTGGCGCGGCAGCAGGAGCAGCAGGCCCGTCAGCAGCGGTGGCACCAGCAGCGCCACCAGCCAGCCCAGCGCGCGGCGGCCGCCCGACAGCGCCGCGCGCGCCGGGCGCGGCAGGCCGAAGGGGCGCGGCTGCTGCTCGTGGGTGACGACGAGGACGTCGATGGACCCCGAGCCGCGCACGACGGCGTCGCCGACCCCTCGCCGGAACAGCGAGGACAGGCGGCGGTGCCGGCTGGCGCCCACGACGACCTGGCTGGCGTTGACGCCGCGGGCGAAGTCCAGCACCGCGGCCGCGACGTCCTCGCCGACGACCTGGTGGTAGGTGCCGCCCAGGCTCTCCACCAGCTCGCGCTGGGCGGCCAGGCGGGCCGGCGAGGAGCGCACCAGCCCGTCGCCGCTGGCGACGTGGACCGCGTGCAGCTCCCCGCCCGCGCCGCGGCCGGCGATGCGCGCGGCCCGGCGCACCAGGGTCGCCCCCTCCGGGCCGCCGGTGAGGGCGACGACGACGCGCTCGCGGGCCGGCCAGGTGGCCTCGATCCCCTGCTGGGCGCGGTAGCGCTCCAGGCCCTCGTCGACGCGGTCCGCCAGCCACAGCAGGGCCAGCTCGCGCAGGGCCGTGAGGTTGCCGGTGCGGAAGTAGTTCGACAGGGCCGCGTCGACCCGGTCGGCCGCGTAGACGTTGCCGTGCGAGAGCCTGCGCTGCAGCGCCTCCGGCGTCATGTCGACGAGCTGCACCTGGTCGGCGCGGCGCAGCACCTCATCGGGCAGCGTCTCGCGCTGCTCGATGCCGGTGATGTGCTCGACGACGTCGTTGAGCGATTCCAGGTGCTGGATGTTCACCGTGGAGACGACGTCGATGCCGGCGGCCAGCAGCTCCTCGACGTCCTCCCACCGCTTGGCGTGGCGGGAGCCGGGGGCGTTGGTGTGGGCGAGCTCGTCGACGACCGCGACCTGCGGGCGCCGGCGCAGCACGGCGTCGACGTCGAGCTCGCCGACCTCGATGCCGCGGTGGGAGACCACGCGCCGCGCCAGCACCTCCAGCCCCGCCAGCCGCGCCAGCGTGCGCTCGCGGCGGTGGCACTCCACGAGCGCGACGACCACGTCGGTGCCGCGCCCGGCGCGCCGGTGGGCCTCGTCGAGCATCGCGTAGGTCTTGCCCACGCCGGGGGCGGCGCCCAGGAAGACCCGCAGCCGTCCCCGGCGCCTCTCGTCCACGACAGGAGTGTCGTCCACCGCTCAGGGCCGCAGCGCCTGCAGGGCCAGGTTGAGCTCCAGGACGTTGACCCGCGGCTCGCCGAGGAAGCCCAGCGAGCGGCCCCGCACGTGCGCGGCGACGAGGTCGGCGACCTGCTGCTCCCCCAGCCCGCGGGCGGCCGCGACGCGGGCCACCTGCTGCTGCGCGTACTGCGGGGAGACGTCCGGGTCCAGCCCGGAGCCGGAGGCGGTGAGCGCGTCGCTGGCGACGTCGGCGGGGGCGGTGCCGTCGGCCGCGGCGGCCGCGGCGCGGCGCTCGGCCACGCTCGCCAGCAGGTCCGGGTTCTCCGGGCCCAGGTTGGAGGCGCCGGAGGCGAGCGGGTCGTAGCCGTCCCCGGCCGCCGAGGGGCGCGGGGTGAACCACTGCTCGCCCTCGAAGGCCTGGCCGACGATCGCCGAGCCGACCTCGCGGCCGCCGGCGGAGACGATCTGCCCGTCGGCGCGCCCGGGCACCAGGCGGCCGACGCCGAGGACGGCCAGCGGGTAGGCCAGGCCGAGCACGAGCGTGGCGAGGAGCAGCAGCAGCAGCGCGGTGCGGGCCTGGCGCAGCAGCTGGGGGAACGCGAGCGAGGACATGTCAGCCGATCCCGGGGACGGTGGAGACGAGGAGGTCGATGAGCTTGATGCCGATGAACGGGACGACGACGCCGCCGAGGCCGTAGACCCACAGGTTGCGCCGCAGCAGCGCGGCGGCGGCGGCGGGGCGGTAGCGCACCCCGCGCAGGGCCAGCGGGATGAGCGCCACGATGACGAGGGCGTTGAAGACGACGGCGGAGACGACGGCCGACTCCGGCGTCGCCAGCCGCGTGACGTTGAGGGCGTCCAGGCCGGGGAAGGCGGGGACGAACATCGCCGGGACGATGGCGAAGTACTTGGCGATGTCGTTGGCGATGGAGAACGTCGTCAGCGCACCGCGGGTGATGAGCAGCTGCTTGCCGATCTCGACGATCTCGATGAGCTTGGTGGGGTCGGAGTCCAGGTCGACCATGTTCCCGGCCTCCTTGGCGGCCGAGGTGCCGGTGTTCATGGCGACGCCGACGTCGGCCTGCGCGAGCGCGGGCGCGTCGTTGGTGCCGTCGCCCATCATCGCCACCAGCCGGCCACCGGACTGCTCGCGCCGGATGAGCTCCAGCTTGTCCTCCGGGGTGGCCTCGGCGAGCACGTCGTCGACCCCGGCCTCGGCGGCGATCGCCCGCGCGGTCCGCTCGTTGTCGCCGGTCACCATGACGGTGCGGATGCCCATGGCGCGCAGCTGCTCGAAGCGCTCCCGCATCCCCTCCTTGACGACGTCCTTGAGGTGGATGACGCCCAGCACCCGGGCGGTGCCGCGGGAGCCCTCCGCCACCACCAGCGGGGTGCCGCCCGCGGTGGCGATGTCGTCGACGACCCGCCCCACCTCGGCCGGCACGTCGCCGCCGAGGGTGCGCACCCAGTGGGTGGCCGCGGCCGCGGCGCCCTTGCGGATCTCGCGGCGACCGGAGGCGGTGACGAGGTCGACGCCGGACATGCGCGTCTGCGCGGTGAACGGCACGGGCTCCGCCCCGGGCGGGCGCTCGCGGGTGAGCGGGCCGTGCCGCTCCTCGACGAGCACGAGCACCGAGCGGCCCTCGGGGGTGGTGTCCGCCAGGCTGGACAGCTGCGCCGCGTCGGCCAGCTCGGCGAGCGTCACGCCGGGGGCGGGCAGCAGCTCGTGGGCCTGCCGGTTGCCGAGGGTGATGGTGCCGGTCTTGTCCAGCAGCAGGGTGCCGACGTCGCCGGCGGCCTCCACGGCCCGCCCGGACATCGCCAGGACGTTGCGCTGCACGAGGCGGTCCATGCCGGCGATGCCGATGGCGCTCAGCAGCGCGCCGATGGTGGTGGGGATCAGGCACACCAGCAGCGCGACGAGCACCACGACGCTCTGCGGGCGGCCGGAGTAGATCGCCATCGGCTGCAGCGTGACGACGGCCAGCAGGAACACCAGCGTCAGGCTCGCCAGCAGGATGTTCAGCGCGATCTCGTTGGGCGTGCGCTGGCGCGCGGAACCCTCCACCAGAGCGATCATCCGGTCGACGAAGCTCTCGCCGGCCTTGGCGGTGATGCGCACGACGACGCGGTCGGACAGGACGGTGGTGCCGCCCGTGACGGCGCTGCGGTCGCCGCCGGACTCGCGGATGACGGGCGCGGACTCGCCGGTGATGGCGGACTCGTCGACGCTGGCGACGCCCTCGACGACGTCGCCGTCACCGGGGACCGTCTCCCCCGCCTCGACGACCACGAGGTCGCCGACCCGCAGGGTGCTGGCGGGGACGCGCACCTCGCCGCCCGCGGCCTCCAGCCGCCGCGCCACGGTGTCCGTGCTCACGGTGCGCAGGGACGCCGCCTGGGCGCGCCCGCGGCCCTCGGCGACGGCCTCGGCGAGGTTGGCGAACAGGACGGTGGTCCACAGCCACGCCACGACGACCCAGGCGAAGACGGAGGGGTCGGCCACCGCCAGGACGGTGCTGAGGACCGCCCCCAGCGCCACGACGAACACGACGGGCGTGCGGACCAGGTGGCGCGGGTCCAGCTTGCGGAACGCGTCCGGCAGCGAGGACACCAGCTGGCGCGGGCTGAACGCGCCGCCGGCCACGCGGTGCGGGGTCCCGGCGGGGGCGGCGGCCGCGCCGCGGGTGTCGGGAAGGGTGGGCGTGCTCATGCCAGTGCCTCTGCCAGGGGTCCGAGGGCCAGTGCGGGGAAGAAGGTCAGACCGGTCACGACGACGACGACCGCGGCGTGCATGCCGGCGAACGTGGGGGTCCGGGTGGGCAGCGTGCCCGCCGTGGGCGCGGCCGGCCGCTGCGCGGCGAAGCTGCCGGCCAGGGCCAGCACGAGCAGCACCGGCAGGAAGCGCCCGAGGAGCATCGCCAGCCCCAGGGCGGTGTTGTAGAAGGGCGTGTTCACGCTGATGCCGGCGAACGCGCTGCCGTTGTTGCCGGCCGCGGAGGTGAAGGCGTACAGCACCTCGCTGAGCCCGTGCGGGCCGGGGTTCAGCACGGCCGAGCGGGTCGCCTCGCTGGACAGGGCGATCGCCACGCCGGTCAGCAGGGCGAACGGGGTGGCGAGGATGTGCAGCGCGGCGAGGGTGATCTCGCGCTGGCGGATCTTGTTGCCGAGGAACTCGGGGGTCCGCCCGACCATGAGGCCGCCGACGAAGACGGTGATGACCGCCAGCACGAGGATCCCGTACAGGCCGGAACCCACTCCGCCGGGGGTCACCTCGCCCAGCATCATGTTGACCAGCAGCGCGCCACCGCCCAGCGCGGTGTAGCTGTCGTGGAAGGAGTTCACCGCGCCGGTGGAGGTGGAGGTGGTGGCGGTCGCGAACAGCGCCGAGGCCCACTCGCCGAAGCGGACCTCCTTGCCCTCCATCGCCGCGCCCACCGCCTGCGGCGCGGAACCCAGGGCGTGGGTCTCGGCGTAGAGGGTCACCGCGTGGGAGAGCGCGAAGACGCCGGCCATGACGGCCAGCACCGCGCTCCCCTGGCGGCGGTCGCCCACCAGCGTGCCGTAGGTGCGCGGCAGGCTGAAGGGGATGACCAGCAGCAGGAAGACCTCGACGACGTTCGAGATCGGCGTCGGGTTCTCGAAGGGGTGCGCGGAGTTGGCGTTGAAGAAGCCGCCGCCGTTGGTGCCCAGCTCCTTGATGGCCTCCTGGGAGGCGATCGGTCCGCCGACGATCGTCTGCGAACCCCCGGCCAGGGTGGTGTACGTCGTGGCGCCGCTGAGGTTCTGCACGACGCCGGTCAGGACGAGGACGACCGCGCCGGCGAACGCCAGCGGCAGCAGGACGCGCAGCGTGCCGCGCACCAGGTCGACCCAGAAGTTGCCGATCGTGCCGGTGCCGGCGCGCACGAGCCCGCGCACGAGGGCGACCGCGACGGCCAGCCCCACGGCGGCGGACAGGAAGTTCTGCACGGCCAGGCCGGCCATCTGCACGAGGTGGCCGAGCGTCGCCTCGCCCGAGTACGACTGCCAGTTCGTGTTCGTCACGAAGGAGACGGCCGTGTTCCACGCCTGCGCGGGTTCCACCGCCGGCATCCCCAGCGACAGCGGCAGGTGCTGCTGCAGGCGCAGGAACGCGTAGAGGAGCAAGGTCGAGACCGTCGAGAACGCGACGAGCGACAGCGCGTAGGTGGGCCAGCGGGTGTCGGCGTCGGGGTCGACGCGCAGCAGCCGGTAGACGCCGCGCTCGGCGCGCAGGTGGCGGGGGCCGGTGAGGCTGGCGGCGATGAAGTCGCCGAGCGGGACGTGGACGGCGGCCAGCAGCAGCACGAGCAGGCCGATCTGCAGCAGCCCCGCCGCGGTGTCGGAGAGGGCCATCAGAACCTCTCCGGGCGCAGCAGCGCGTGCAGCAGGTAGCCGGCGGTGGCGAGAGCCAGCAGGAGGCCGACCACCGCGGCGGCGCTCACCGGCGCTCCAGCGAGCGCACCAGCAGGCAGGCGGCGACGGCGAGCACCAGGGTGAGGGCGGTGTAGCCCACGTCGAGCACGGGAACTCCTCCAGGAGGCGGGTCGGTCTGACCGCCCCACCACAGCACCGCCCGCGCCCCCCGCCGCCGGTCCTGACGCGTCCTTGAC
>NZ_JAAALL010000520.1 GCF_009906315.1 Kineococcus vitellinus
GGCTGGTCCTCGGGGACGTCCTGGCGGGCCAGCTCCAGGAAGGCCGTCTCCAGCGAGGCGGGAGTGGCCTTCAGCTCCGCCAGCGGCAGGTCGCGGGCCTGCGCCCAGGTGAGCACCCGGGACAGGCTGCGCTGCAGGTGGTCCGTGCGGACGACGACGTGCCGGCCGACGGCACTGACGGTGTCGCCCGGCGCCAGCTCGGCCAGGTCGGGACGGCCCGCGGCGGCGTTCCAGCGGATCTCCGAGCGGTGCGGCGCGACCACCTGCTGGAGCGTGCCCGCGGCGACGACGCGGCCGCGGTGCATGATCGACAGCCGGTCGGACAGCTCCTCCGCCTCCTCCAGGTGGTGGGTCGTCAGCAGCACCGCGGTGCCGGCGGCGACGAGCTCGCGCACGAGCGTCCAGACCCCGCGCCGGCTCTCGGCATCCAGCCCCGTCGTGGGCTCGTCGAGGACGAGCAGCTCGGGGCGGCCCAGCAGCGCGACGGCGAGGTCGAGGCGGCGCCGCTCCCCGCCGGACAGCCCCTTCACGGGGGCGGGCAGCTTGTGCTGCAGCCCGACGGCCTCGACGACCTCCGCCGCCGGCCGGCGCCGGCTCAGGGTGCCCGACCACATCTGCAGCGTCTCGGCGACGGTGAGGTCGCCGGGCAGCCCGCCGGACTGCAGGACGACCCCGGTGCGGGCGCGCACGTGGCGGCGCCCGCGGACCGGGTCGTGGCCGAGCACGCGCACGGTGCCGGCGGTGGGCCGGGCGAGGCCGGTGACGACGTCGACGGTGGACGTCTTGCCGGCGCCGTTGGTGCCGAGCAGGCCGACGACCTCGCCGCGGCCGACGGTGAAGCTGATGCCGCGGACCGCGCGGGTCCCTCCGGCGTAGGTGCGTTCGAGGTCCTCGACCTCGACGGCGTGCTCGACGGTGCTCACGGGCCGGCCTCCTCGGTGCTGGGTCCCTGCTGACGGTTCCCAGCCTCCCGGCGGTCCGGGCGCGCGACCCGTGCCGCGCCTCACGACTTCCGCGGCACCCCGCACGGTCCGGGCATGACGGACGTCACGGGTGGCCCCCCGCCGCCTCGCGCAGCAGCTGCGCCCACCGCCGGGGCGTGCTGCCGTCGGCGACGGGCGTGTAGAGCACGACGTGCAGGTCCACGTGGTCGGCGGGCGTCAGCTGGTGGTGCTCCAGCAGCAGGTCGCCGGTCAGCGGGTGGTTGAACAGCCGCTCGCGCGAGCTGAAGCCCTGCACGTCGTGGTCGCTCCAGCCGGCGGCGAAGGCGGGGCTGGCGCCCTGCAGCCGCCGCACGAGCGCGGCGACGGACGGGTCGCCCAGCCGGGGGCCCACCTCGGCGCGGAACTCCGCCAGGAAGCGCCGGCTGTCGGACTCCCAGTGCGGCAGGAGGCGGCGCACGTACGGGTCGGTGAACACCAGCCACAGCAGGTTGCGGTCCTCCGGCGCCACGGTGGCGATGCCCGGGTAGAGCACCGCGTAGGCGGGGTTCCAGCCCACGATCTGCCAGTCGGCGGCGATGGCGAAGCCCGGCAGGCCGACCTGGGCGTCGAGCAGGCGCTGGGCGTGCCCGGGGGCGGTGCGGGCGGCGAGC
>NZ_JAAALL010000521.1 GCF_009906315.1 Kineococcus vitellinus
GCCCGTCGGCGTCCGGCTTCTCCCACCAGGACCGCTGACCGCCCTGACCGCTGTCGCTCATCCTCGTCCTGCTCCTCGCACCTCGGTCTGGAACCACGACGCTAGCTCACCGCCACGACGGTGGACGCCGCTCAGCCGGCGGCGTCGGCCACACCGGTGACGCGGTGCACCGAGAAGGAGCGCACCGCGCCCTCGCCGCGGTCGAAGGCGCTGATCCGCCCGCCCTCCACGCCCAGCGGCTCGACGAGGTGGCGGCCGGCGCTGCCGGTGGCGTCGACGTAGCCGATCCAGACGGCCCGCCGGCGCCCGGCGGCCTCCCGCAGCAGCGCCAGCGACGTCGTCGGGTCCAGCGCCGGCAGCGCCGGGGCCTCCGGCTGCGCGTCGCGGCGCCGCTCGGCCTGCGCGACGTCCTCGTCCCCGGCGCGCAGCGAGCGCACCGCGGCGGCCAGCAGCGCCGGCCCGGGCGGCGGCGGTTCACCGGTGACCGGCCGCGGCGGCGTGCGCGCGGCGGCCCGCGCCGCACCCGCGCGGCGCACCAGCAGCTCACCGTCGGGGCCCTCGGCCGCCGGGGCCACGCCCGCCGCGCGCAGCGCGGCCAGCACCTCCTCCGGGTCGGCCGCGGCCGCGAGCACCGTCGGCGCCAGCGCGCGCAGCCCCAGCCGGGCGCAGCGCTTGTCGGCCACCAGCTCCGCCAGCAGCGCCGGGTCCTCCGCGCGCACGTACGCCCCGGCGCGCCCGACGCGGACCCGGCCGTGGCGGCGGGCCACGTCGCGCACCAGGTACTCCAGCGGCTGCGGCACCCCCGTGGCCGACAGGTCGGCCAGGAAGCCCAGCGCCTCGTCGGCCGTCTGCCCGTCGTCCAGGCCGCGGCGCACGGTGGCGGCGTCGAAGCGGTAGACCGTGGCCCCGCCGCGGCTCTCCACCCGGGCCAGCGTCTCCAGCCGGCGCGCCAGGTGCGCCTCCAGCGGGCCGGGGGCGACGGCCGTCAGGTCGGCCTGCAGCAGCACCTCGTGCACCGGCTGCGGCAGCGAGGCCTCCAGCGCGGCCACGGCGCCGTCCTCGTCCCCGGCCACCAGCGCCCGCCCGGCCGGGGCCAGCGCGCCCGCGCCCAGCACGCCCAGCCAGGAGGCGTCGCGCAGCGTCCAGGCGACGAGGTCGTCGCGCAGCCGCGTCGCGCGCCGCGGCGCCCCCCAGCGCAGCCGGGCCGCGAGGTCGTCGACGGCGACGGCGTGGTCGGCGGGCACGGCCGCCAGCTCGGTGAGCACGGCGGTGCGCACCGCGAGCGCGGACGCGCGGTCCAGGTCGGGGCCCAGGGCGTTGCGCACGGCGTCCTTGGCGTCGCGGCTGCCCACCAGCGCCGGCACCCGCGTCGTGCTCAGCCAGCTGCCCGCCAGCTGCAGCCAGCGCTCGGCCAGCTCCGCCTCGCGCCACTGGTCGAAGGCCGTCGTCGGCAGCCAGCGCGGCTCCACCTCGCCGTCGTCGGCGACGAGGCCGGCGCTCCAGGCGGTCTCGACCACCAGCGCCGCGGTCGGCTCGTCGACCTCCAGCGCGCCGGCCGTGCGGCGCAGCTCGCGCACCCCCAGCCC
>NZ_JAAALL010000522.1 GCF_009906315.1 Kineococcus vitellinus
ACCCACACCCGGCCCTCCAGGGTGCGCACCTGCACCACCCCTGCCCTGCCCACCCGCGCGCCCTGCGTCGCGCTGTAGTCCGGCGGGAGCACCCCGGTGCCGGTCAACCACTGCGCCAGACCCGCGTTCAGGCTCCCCGTCACCGGGTCCTCGGGCACCCCGAGCTCGGGGACGAAGGCACGCACCTCGACCTGCTGCTGCGACCCGGCGGGGTGCAGCCCCACCACCCCCAGGGCCACGTCCCCGAGGACGGTGCGGTCCACCTCCACCGCCAGCACGGCCTGCGCCGAGGCCAGCCGCAGCGCCGCCCACCCGGGGCCGTTGTCGACCCACTGGTGACCCAGCACGTCGTCCTCCTGCAGCCCCAGGGCCCGCACCGCGCGCTGCAGCACCTCCGGCTCCAGCGGACCGCTGCGCACCAGGTCCGGAGCGCGGAAGCTCAGCGCCGAGCCGTCGCGGCGCACCGGCACCAGGCCGGCGCCGCACTCCTGCACCACCGTCGCCGCCTCGTGCGGGACGCCGCCGGCCTCCAGCCACGCGTGGGCCGAGCCCAGCGTGGGGTGGCCGGCGAAGGGCAGTTCGCCGCCGGGGGTGAAGATCCGCAGCCGGTAGTCCGCGCCCGCGGCCGCGCCCGCCGGGGTGGGGGGCAGGACGAAGGTGGTCTCCGACAGGTTCGTCCAGGCCGCGAAGCGCTGCATCGCCTCGGTGTCCAGGCCGTCGGCGTGCAGCACCACCGCGACCGGGTTGCCGCGGTAGGGGACGGCGGAGAAGACGTCGACCTGGGCGAAGGGGCGGAGCACGGGTCTCCCTCGGTCGGGGCCGGCGGAGGGCCGGGCGGAGCGGGAGCAGCAGGGTGCCACACCGGGAGCGCGCGCCGGCGCAGCCCTCGCACCCGCTCGGCCACCGCGGGAAGGGGCTCGGTGACCGCGGTCGCACCCCGGATCGCGAGGAGCCGTGGATCCCTCTGCGGCGCAACGCCTGCGGGTGGTCCGCCACCCCGGCCCGGGCCGCCCGCCGCCCCCGGGACCGCAGTCCACCGGCGAGCGGTTCCAGCGGGAGGGCGAACCCGCCGCCCGCGCCGGCGGAACGGTGGACGCGCACGGGGCACCTCTGGCAGCGTGGGCGGCCGGTGCGCACGACCGGTGGTCCGGTGGTCGGCGCGGGACCCGGGGACGGGAGGGCGGCGGTGCGCAGGAGCTTCGCCACGCGCAGGGCGGTCACCGTCGCGACGGCCTCCTTCGCCACGCTGACGCTCCTGCCGTGGGCGGTCGAGGCCGGGCGCACCCCGCGCGCGGGCCTGGTGGCCGGTGCGGTGCCGCTGGCGCTGCTGTTCGGCGCCCTGGCCGGCTACGCCGCCTCCCCCGCCGTCCCCGCCCTGGCGCTCGTCCCGGACCGCGACCGCGCCGCCGGGGGCCCCGACGCGCGGCGGGGCGTCGCACCCGCTGCGGGGTCCGCGCCACGGGCGGCGGTGCCCGCCCCGCAGCACCCGCCCGGTGCGGGCCGGCCGGGGCGGGCGACGCACCTGCAGCTGGTGCGCACCTCCCCCGCGGCGCCCGCCGAGCCCGCGGCGGGCCCGGGGAC
>NZ_JAAALL010000523.1 GCF_009906315.1 Kineococcus vitellinus
CCCACGACGACCACCGCGGGGGAGCGCACGCCGCGCGCCGCCGCCGTGGCGGCGATGTCGGCCAGGGTGCCCCGGGTGGTGCGCTGGGAGGCCCGCCAGCCGTCCTCGACGATCGCCACCGGCGTCGCGGGGTCCTTGCCCGCCGCGACGAGGTCCGCGGCCGTGCGCGGCAGCAGCGTCACGCCCATGAGCAGCACGATCGTGCCGTCCAGGCGCGCCAGCGCCTGCGCGTCGACCGCGTCGTGGCCGCTGACGACCGTCACCGAGCGCGAGAGCCCGCGGTGGGTGACGGGCACGCCGGCGGCCGCGGGCACCGAGAAGGCGCTCGTGACGCCGGGCACCACCTCCACCGCCACCCCCGCCGCGCGGCAGGCCAGCACCTCCTCGCCGCCGCGGCCGAGCACGTACGGGTCGCCGCCCTTGAGGCGCACGACGTGCCGCCCCGCCAGCGCGTGCTCGACGATGATCCGGTTGATCTCCTCCTGGGGCACCGGGTGGTGGTCGGGCGTCTTGCCGACGTCGACGACCTCCACGGCCGGGTCGAGCTCGTCGAGGACGGCGGTGGGCGCCAGCCGGTCCACCACGACGACGTCGGCCTCGGCCAGGCGGCGGCGCCCGCGCAGGGTCAGCAGGTCCACCTCGCCGGGCCCGCCGCCGACGAGGGTGACGCGCCCGCGCCCGGGGCGGCGCCGGCGCAGCGGGGCGGCACCGGAGTCCAGCCAGCGGCCCAGCGCGCCGCGCAGCGCCTGCGCCCGGCGCGGGTCGGCGCCGGCGGTCGCGGACACCGTGACGTCGTCGCGGCGCACGACCACGGGGGTCCAGGCGGTTGAGGCCGCGGCGTCGTCGGCGCGCACGCACCACGTGCGCTGCGCCTCGGCCGCCGCCGCCACGGCCGCGTCCACCTCGGGGGCGCCGGTGGCGGTGTGCACGAGCCACACGTCCGCCAGCAGTCCCGCCAGCGCGGCGACGTCGACCTCGGCGGGTTCCCACTGCAGCCGGGGCAGCAGCTCGCGCAGGTCCTCGCACAGCGCGGGGGCGACCACGCGCACGAGCGCGCCCGCCTCGAGCAGGTCGCGGGCCCGGCGGGCGGCGACGGGCCCGCCACCGGCGACGAGCACGCGCCGTCCGGTGACGTCCAGGTGCAGCGGGTAGCTGCTCGCTCGAGCGCTCACGGTGTCCTCCCGCTCTCAGAGTTCCACGCTGACGACACCGTCGTCGGAGATCCGGCAAGGATGCACCGCGATGGGGTCCGCCCCGGTGCTGGAGGCGCCGGTGGTCAGGTCGAAGGCGTTCAGGTGCAGCGGGCAGACGACGACGCGCTCGTCGACCTGCCCGTCGGCCAGCGGCCCGCCCGCGTGCGGGCAGGCGGCCTGCACGGCGCTGACCCTGCCGCTGCGGTGGCGGAAGAGCGCCACCTGCCGGCCGTCGACGACGTAGGCGCGGCCCTCGCCCAGCGGCAGGTCCTCGAGCGGGCAGACGTCGTGCAGGGCGGCGGTGCGGGCACCGGTGCCGGTGGGAGCGCTCACCGGGACACCTCCTGGGCGGGGACGGTGGGCAGGGGCAGGGACAC
>NZ_JAAALL010000524.1 GCF_009906315.1 Kineococcus vitellinus
CGACCCCCGCCCCGGAGAACGCCTCGTGACCAGCACCCGCGCCGACCTCGTCGTGGTCGCCGACACCGTCCACACCCTCGACCCCGGCAACCCCCTCGCCCAGGCCGTCGCGCTCGCCGACGGGCTCGTCGCGGCCGTCGGCGGGCGCGAGGACGTCCGCGGGTGGTGCGGCCCCGGAACCCGCGTCCTCGACCTGGGCGCGGCCACCCTCGTGCCCGGCCTCGTCGACGGGCACCAGCACCCGGTGATGGGGCTGGACACGACCGCCGGCGTGGACCTGTCGACGGTCCGCACCGTCGACGAGCTCGTGGACCGGTTGCGGGCCGCCTCGCTCGGCCTGGCCCGCGGCGACTGGCTGCTGGGCTGGGGCCTGGACCCCAACACCTTCGCCGGCGGGCCCGTCACCTGCGAACCCCTCGTGCGGGCGCTCGGGCCGGACGTGCCGGTGTTCCTGCACCTGTTCGACGTGCACTCCGCGCTGGTCTCCCCGCGCGCGCTGCAGATCGCCGGGGTCGAGGGGGCGCGCGCCTTCGCCTCCGGCGCCAGCGTCGTGCTCGACGCGGACGGGCGGCCCACCGGGCACCTGCTGGAGAAGGAGGCGGTGGACCTCGTCTCGGCGCACCTGCCGGCGGAGCCACCCGCGCAGCGCCGGGCGCGGCTGCGCGCCGTGCTGGAGCAGATGGCCGCCGGCGGGCTGACCGCCGCGAACGCCATGGACTTCGAGGGGGACTCCCACGAGCTGGTGCGGGCGCTGGAGGAGGACGGGGACCTGCCGCTGCGGCTGCGGTTCGCACCGTTCGTCGTGCCGGGCGCCGGCCGCGAGGCCCTCGACCTCGTCGTCGAGCAGCAGCGCCTGCGCGGGCGCCGCTGGCGGGTGGAGGGTGCCAAGTTCATGATCGACGGCACCGTGGACGGCGGGACCGCGTGGCTGGAGGAGGCCGACACCCACGGCGAGTCGACCGCGCCGTTCTGGCCGGACCCGGGCGAGTACACCCGCGCCGTGCGGCAGCTGGCCGCCGAGGGCGTGCCGACCGTCACGCACGCCATCGGCGACGCGGGGATCCGCCACGTGCTGCGCACGCTGGCCGACGCGCCGCGGCGCACCGCGGTCCCGCACCGCGTCGAGCACCTGGAGACGATGCCCTCCGACCTCGTCCCGCTCTTCCGCCGCCTGGACGTCACCGCGAGCATGCAACCCACCCACTGCACGCACTACACGAAGGCCGACCACAGCGACAACTGGTCGCAGCGGCTGGGTCCCGAGCGCGCCGGGCGCGCGTTCCGCACCCGCGACCTGCGGGAGGCGGGCGCGCGGCTGGCGCTGGGCTCGGACTGGCCCGTGGCACCGCACGACCCGCGGGCCGTGATGGCCGACGCCCGGTTGCGCCGCACCGCCGGCAACCCCGACGAGGAACCCGTGCTGCCCGCGCAGGCCCTCACCGCGGCGATGGCGCTGGAGGGCTTCACGACGGCCGCGGCCGCCGCCGCCGGGCTGGCCGACCGGGCGGGCCGGGTCCAGGCGGAAGGCCGTCAGGTCGGCGCGGTGGCCCACCCGGACC
>NZ_JAAALL010000525.1 GCF_009906315.1 Kineococcus vitellinus
GCTCACCGGCAGCACCGGCAGCACCGGCAGCACCGGCAGCCCCGCCACCCCCGCCGCCGGGGTCGTCGCGGCCGTCGTCGTAGCAGACGAGCACGACCTGCTCGGGAGGACCGCCGCTGCCGCGCCGGGCCGCCGTGGTGGAGGCGTGGGAGGCCGAGGTGCGCGCACGGCTGGCCGGCCGCTCCACCGCCGTGCCGCCGGCCGCCTGGTGCGGGCGGGCGTTGGCCGCCTTCGAGGACGTCGCGCTGCGCGACGCGCTCCTGCTGAGCGCGGGCAGCGGGCCCCGCACCGAGCGCGCCCGGGCGCTGCTGCTGGCTGGTGCGGGGGCGAGCGCGCAGCTGGTGGGCGCGGCGGTGCAGGAGGTCGACGCCCGCCGCGCCGCGCTGGCGGCGGGGCTGGCCGTGGACGTCGCCCGCCACGCCGAGGGGCGGGCGGCCGCGGGTGCGTGGGCGGTGGCCGCCTGGCTGCACTGGTCGGCCGGCGACGGGCTGCGCGCGGGCGGCTGCGCCCAGCTGGCCGTGGAGCGCGACCCCGCCCACCGCCTGGGGCGGCTGGTGGCGCAGGCGGTGGGTGCGGGGCTGCCCGCGCGCGGGCGGTGAGGGCGCCCGGGCGGCCGCCGTAGTACGGTCACGCCCGTCCGTGCACGCGTTCGGGAGGGTGAACGATGGGGATCGTCGTCGGGTACGTGGCCAACCCCGAGGGCCGCGCTGCCCTGCAGCGCGCCGGGGAGGCCGCCGTCCGGCTGGGCGCCCCGCTCGTGGTCGTGCACAGCCGCCGCCCCGGTCGCGAGGCCGACGCGGAGGAGGCCAAGCAGCTGGAGGCCCTGCACGAGGAGGTGCGCGGGCGGCTGTCCGCCGCCGGGCTGGGTCACGAGGTGCGTGACGTGCCCGACAGCGAGGACCCGGCGGACGACCTCATCACGGCCGCCGAGGAGTCCGGCGCCGCGCTCATCGTCATCGGCCTGCGCCGGCGGACCCCGGTCGGCAAGCTCATCCTGGGCGCCAGCGCGCAGCGGATCCTGCTCGACGCGCCGTGCCCGGTGCTGGCCGTCAAGCCGGAGGACTGAGCACCTCGGCAAGCGCTTCCCCAGCACGCCGCCGGGCCCCGGCGATGGGCCGCCCGGGGGGTCGCGACGCGGTGGTGTGCGCCGGGACGCCGGTGTTCGTGACACAATCGGCGTTTGTCGTCCTCTGCGGGCATGCAACAGCGTCCGCCGGTGTTGACGTTGTCGGCTGCTGCCCGTGCAGCCTCGTTCCGCCCACGACGAAAGGCAGTCCGTGTCGTCGGTACCGACCTCCCGGCCGCTCCCGCCAGAGTTCGCTTCCGCTCCGTTCCAGGAGCTCCTGCAGCACGGGACCACCCACGGATACGTCGACGCCCAGGCGCTGCGCGTCGCGTGCGAAGACGCCCAGCTGCCCGTGCAGCGCATGAAGGCCGTGCTGCGCGCCCTCGACGACGCCGGCGTCACGGTCAAGGTGCCGGAGGCCGCGCCCAAGCGCGCGGTGGCCGCCGCGTCGACCCGCCGCGCCACGTCCACGGCCACGGCCACCAAG
>NZ_JAAALL010000526.1 GCF_009906315.1 Kineococcus vitellinus
CGCCCGACCCCCGCCCGGTCCCGCCCGAGCTCGTGCAGGTCCTGGAGGAGGGGGGCGAGCAGCGGCGCGTCGTGCACGGCGTCGACGAGCTCGTGGCCGCGGCCGCCGGGCGGCTGGCCACCTTCTCCGAGCTGGACCCCCGCTGGGGCCCGGGCGCCCCGCAGCCGGCCGCCGGGGCCGCCGGGCGGGGCGCGCGGCCGCCGGCGGGCGGACCTGAGCGGTCCCGGGCGGCTACGCCACCAGCGAACGACGTGGCGGAACAGCCCGTCCTGGGCGCAAGTTGGACAGGACGAGCGGGCTCCGACCGGCTCGCCCCCGGCGTCCGACGCCGACGGGAGTGAGACTGTCGGGGCTCGGGACTAGCATCGGAATGGTCGGCGAGGTGCACGCCCCGCAGACCCGACCACCCGCGAGGAGCGCCGCATGTTCGAGAGGTTCACCGACCGCGCCCGACGGGTCGTCGTCCTGGCCCAAGAAGAGGCCCGGATGCTCAACCACAACTACATCGGGACCGAGCACATCCTGCTCGGCCTGATCCACGAGGGCGAAGGCGTCGCCGCCAAGGCCCTCGAGTCGCTGGGCATCTCCCTGGACGCCGTCCGCGAGCAGGTCCAGGAGATCATCGGGCAGGGCCAGCAGGCCCCGTCCGGTCACATCCCCTTCACCCCCCGCGCCAAGAAGGTGCTGGAGCTGTCGCTGCGCGAGGCGCTGCAGCTCGGGCACAACTACATCGGCACCGAGCACATCCTGCTCGGGCTGATCCGCGAGGGCGAGGGCGTCGCCGCCCAGGTCCTGGTCAAGCTGGGCGCCGACCTCAACCGGGTCCGCCAGCAGGTCATCCAGCTGCTCTCCGGCTACCAGGGCAAGGAGCCCGCGACGTCCGGCGGCCCGCAGGAGGGCACCCCGTCCGGCTCGCTGGTGCTCGACCAGTTCGGCCGCAACCTCACCCAGGCCGCCCGCGAGGGCAAGCTGGACCCGGTGATCGGGCGCGACCCGCAGATCGAGCGCGTCATGCAGGTGCTCTCGCGGCGCACGAAGAACAACCCGATCCTCATCGGGGAGCCGGGTGTCGGCAAGACCGCCGTCGTCGAGGGGCTGGCCCAGTCCGTCGTGCGCGGCGAGGTGCCGGAGACCCTGAAGGACAAGCAGATCTACACCCTCGACCTCGGCGCGCTCGTCGCCGGGTCCCGCTACCGCGGTGACTTCGAGGAGCGGCTGCGCAAGGTCCTCAAGGAGATCCGCACCCGCGGCGACATCATCCTGTTCATCGACGAGATCCACACCCTCGTCGGGGCCGGCGCCGCCGAGGGCGCCATCGACGCGGCCAGCATCCTCAAGCCCATGCTGGCCCGCGGCGAGCTGCAGACCATCGGCGCCACCACGCTGGACGAGTTCCGCAAGCACATCGAGAAGGACCCGGCGCTGGAGCGGCGCTTCCAGCCCATCCAGGTCCCCGAGCCGACGCTGGCGCACGCCATCGAGATCCTCAAGGGCCTGCGCGACCGCTACGAGGCCCACCACCGCGTCTCCATCACCGACGCCGCGCTGG
>NZ_JAAALL010000527.1 GCF_009906315.1 Kineococcus vitellinus
CCCCCACCCGCCCCCACGGCAGGCCGAGGGCCGGCACGCCCGCGTGCGAGGCCAGCGTCGACAGCTGCAGGGTGCCGGCGCGGGCGGCCTCGAACTCCTGCGGCGAGGCGTCGGCGCGCGGGGCCGGGGTGGCGGTGCTCGGCAGGCACAGCCAGCCGTGCCGCAGCAGCGCGACCAGGCGCTCGCGGGTGGCGGCGCTGACGGCGCGGGCCGTCGCCAGCGCGGCCGCGTCGACGGCGGCCCCGGCGCGGAAGCGGGCCTCCACCGGGGCGGACAGCGCCCCGGGCTCGGCCTCGACGAAGCCGCCGTGCGCGGCCCACGCCTCCGCGGCCTGCACCGTGCGGAAGGCGGCCGTCCAGGCGGCGACCTCCTCGGCGGTGAAGTCCTCGGCGACCTCGCCGAGGTCCACCAGGGGCAGACCGGTCTGCACGGCGAGCGCGGTGGTCGCGGCCTCGACGGCGAGGGCGGTCGCGGGGTGGGCCAGGGCGAGCAGGGTGCGGCTGCGCAGCAGCGCGGCGGGCTGCCCGGCGGGCGCTCCGGCCCCGGCGGGCGTCCCGGGCGCCAGCAGGACGTCGGCGGCGGCGGCCAGCAGGGCGGGGTCGCGGGCGAGCAGGCCGACGGTGTCGAAGGAGGGCGCCAGCGGCAGGACCCCGGTGGTGTCGACGGCGCCGTGGGTGGGGCGCCAGGCGTGCAGGGCGCTGAAGGAGCCGGGCACCCGCAGCGAGCCGGCGGTGTCGGTGCCCAGGGCGAGGTCGGCGGCGCCGGCGGCGAGGGCGGCGGCCGGCCCGGAGGTGGAGCCGCCGGGCACCCGGCCGGGGGCGGCGGTGTTGCGCGGGGTGCCGTAGTGGGCGTTGGCGCCCATGAGGGAGAACGCCAGCTCGTCGGTCTGGGCGATGCCGGCGACCTCCGCGCCCGCGTCGAGCAGGGCCTGCAGCGCGGGCGCGCAGGCGTCCTCCACGGGCGCGCGCTCCAGCCAGCGCGGCACGCCCGCGCCGGTGCGCTGGCCCGCGACCGCGACGTTGTCCTTGACCGCGATCCGCACCCCGGCCAGCGGACCGGCGCCGCTGCCGGTGAGCAGCGCCTCGCCGTCCCCGCCGACGCGCCAGGTGGCCGAACCGGTGGTGACGTCCTCGTGGGCGAAGCCGACGGGGACGGGCGAGGGGGCGCCGGACACGTGCGCGGCGCTGACCCGCCAGCCGCCGGGACCGCGGTCCCACACCTGGGTCTGCAGGCCGCGGCCGCCGTCGAGGCGCTCGGTCTCGCTGACGGTGACGGCGGCGTCGGGCCCCAGGGGGCGCAGGTGCACGCGGCGCAGCCAGCGGACGGGGGCGCCACCGCGGCGCGCCCGGAAGGCGGAGATCTCGTCGTGGCCCACGACCGCCGTGCCGCCCTCGGCGCGCAGCGTGGCGTCCCCGGGCGCGAACAGCTCGTCCAGCGCCGGGAGGTCGTCCTCGCGCAGGGCCCGCTCGTAGCGCGTGCAGGCCCGCAGCAGCCCGGCCTCGTCGAAGGCGGCCACCTCGGCGGAGGACCCGGCGGCGGGTCCGGCGG
>NZ_JAAALL010000528.1 GCF_009906315.1 Kineococcus vitellinus
GGCCGAGCGGGTCCCCCCGCGGCTGCACCACCTGCTGGCGGCGCTGCAGGTGCCGGCGTTCGTCGAGGGCCGGGCCTTCGACGTGCTGGCCTCGAACCCGCTGGCGCTCGCGCTGTCCCCGAGGTTGCGGCCGGGGGAGAACCGGCTGCGCTCGCTGTTCCTGGACCCGGCCGAGCGCGACTTCCACCGCGACTGGGAGGCGGCCACCGCCGAGTTCGTCGCGGCCTTCCGCCACTCCGTCGGCGTCGGCGCCGGCGCCGACCCCGCCGAACCCCTCGACGCCGACCGCGATCCCCGGGTCCTCGAGCTGGTCGGTGAGCTGACGCTGGCCAGCGCGCGCTTCCGGGCGTTGTGGCAGCGCCACGACGTGCGCCGGCTGACGGGTGGCACCACGCTCCTCGAGCACCCCCTCGTCGGCGAGCTGCGCCTGCACCGGGACAAGCTGCCCGTCGAGGACGTCCTCCTGGTCGTGTACTACCCGGACTCCGCCGGCGAGGGCGCGGAGAAGCTGCGGCTGCTGGCGTCGCTGGCCGCCGAGAGCGCCGATCGCACCCCGGACGGCACGGCGTCCGGGGTGTGAGCCGCGGGCCGGGCCGCTGCGCGCGCAGGCGGACGGCGCCGGGCGCACCGCCCGACCGACCGCCCGCAGGACCGACCGACCCGCCGTCCCCGCCCCGGGAGGGCGGCTCAGCCGGTGCCGTCCCCGGGGGAGCCGGGCCCGCGGCGTCGCGGAGGGACCGCCGCCGCGTCGACGTGCAGCCACAGCAGCAGCAGGGTGGTCCCGGCGCTCAGGACGAGGACGGCCGCCGCACCCAGCAGGGTGCTCCAGGCGATGCCCAGCCCGTTGAGCACCCACGCGAGCACCATCGCCGCGATGAGCAGGCGGGCGAGGCTCGAGCGGGAGGGAGCCGCCGGTGGGGACCACGTCGAGCGCCGTACCGGCGCGGGGCGGGCGGGTGCCTCGAGCAGCGCCCGGACCAGTTCCGCGCCGTCGGGCGCCGGCCGGTGGTCGCAGGCGACGTGGTCGCGCAGCTTGCGCGCGGTGGGGAAGTGCTGGGTGCACCGGTCGCAGGCGTGCCCGGCCGGTGCGGGTTCCGCTGTCGTCGACATGGTCCTCACCCCTCCTGCTCTCGTGTCCTCGACCGCTCCCGCGGGGAGCCGCTCGCTGCGGGCGCGGCGGCGGGGTGGCGCGCCTCGATCTCGAACAGGGGGCTCAACCCCGTGCGGTGCAGGACGTCCACCTCGGCGCGGCTGAGCCCGCGCAGCACCACGTGCCCGCCGCGGGCCCGGCAGCAGCGCTTGGCCCGCAGCAGCAGCGCCACGACGGTCGAGGACAGGTCCCGCACCTGGCAGACGTCCACCACCAGCGTGCGGGTTCCGGCCTCCAGCGCCTCGGCCAGTTCCCGGCGCAGGGTGCCCACCCCCTGCCGCAGGCACTCCTCGCGCAGCACCAGCACCGCGGTGCCCTCACCCGCCCCGGCCGCCGTCGCGGCCGCGCCGCCGTGCTCGGTGCCTCCTCCCCTCGGCCTGCCCACG
>NZ_JAAALL010000529.1 GCF_009906315.1 Kineococcus vitellinus
GGGTCCCTCACGTCCGGGGCCGGGGAGGACGCCGGGGTCCTCCCGAGGCCGTCGGCGCTGTCGGCGCGGAGGGTTAGCCTCGACCCCGTGACGACCGCCCTGTACCGCCGCTACCGGCCCGAGACCTTCGCGCAGGTGATCGGCCAGGAGCACGTCACCACCCCGCTGGGGCAGGCGCTGGCCAAGGGCCGCGTCACCCACGCCTACCTCTTCTCCGGTCCGCGCGGCTGCGGCAAGACGACGAGCGCGCGCATCCTGGCCCGCTGCCTGAACTGCGCCCAGGGCCCCACGCCGACGCCCTGCGGGGAGTGCGACTCCTGCCGCGACCTGGCCAACGGCGGCCCGGGCAGCATCGACGTCGTCGAGATCGACGCGGCCAGCCACAACGGCGTCGACGACGCCCGCGACCTGCGCGAGCGGGTGTCCTTCGCGCCGGCCCGCGACCGCTTCAAGGTCTACATCCTCGACGAGGCCCACATGGTCACGGCGGCGGGCTTCAACGCGCTGCTGAAGACGGTGGAGGAGCCGCCGCCGCACGTGAAGTTCGTCTTCGCCACGACGGAGCCGGACAAGGTCCTCACGACGATCCGCTCGCGCACCCACCACTACCCGTTCCGGCTGGTGCCCCCGGCGCAGCTGACGACGTACCTGGCGGAGCTGGCCGAGCGCGAGGGCGTGGCCGTGGGCAAGGGCGTGCTGCCGCTGGTCGTGCGCGCCGGCGGCGGCTCGGTGCGCGACAGCCTGTCCGTGCTGGACCAGCTCATCGCCGGCGCCGGCGACGACGGCGTCACCTACGACATCGCCGTCTCGCTGCTGGGCTACACGCACGCCTCGCTGCTCGACGACGTCGTGGAGGCCGTCGCCGCCGGTGACGGGGCGACGGTCTTCCGCGCCGTCGAGCGCGTCGTGGACACCGGTCAGGAGCCCCGCCGCTTCGCCGACGACCTGCTGCAGCGGCTGCGCGACCTCGTCATCGTGGCGGCGGTGGGCGACGCCGCGGCGGACGCGCTGGCGGTGCCCGAGGACGCGCTGGGCCGCCTGAAGGCCCAGGCCGCGCACCTGGGGCGCGCCGAGCTCTCCCGCGCCGCCGACGTCGTGGCCGCCGGCCTGGAGCAGATGACGGGCGCCACCTCCCCGCGCCTGCAGCTGGAGCTGCTGTGCGCGCGGCTGCTGCTGCCCGGGGTGGACGCCGACGGCGGGCTGGGCGCGCGGGTCGACCGCCTGGAGCGTCGCGTCGGAGCCGCCGGCGCCCTCCCGGCACCGGTCGCCGCCCCCGCACCGGCCGCCGCCGCGCCTGCACCGGTCACCGCACCCGTTCCCGCAGCCGCGCCCATCACCGCGCCCGCACCCGTCGCCGAGCCCGCGAGCACCGCGGCGCAGCCCGCCGCGCCGGCCCCCGGGACGACCGCGGGTCCCGCGGCCACGACCCCCGAACCCGCGGCCTCCGGACCGGCGGCCTCCGGGCCAGCAGCCGCTGGACCGGCGATCTCCGGACCGGCGACGCCCGCGGCGGGCGACGCCCAGCCGTCC
>NZ_JAAALL010000052.1 GCF_009906315.1 Kineococcus vitellinus
CCCGGCACCCGCCGCCCGACCGGCGGGTGCCGGGAGCCCTCAGAGGTCCAGGCTGCGGTGCTTGACCGAGCCGCTGACGCGGCCGGCCGCGTGCCCGAGCGCGCTGAGGAGGTCGTAGCGGCCGTAGCCGGAGCGCACGCCGGGCAGGCGCTTGAGCAGCCGCGCGGCCGTGCCGACGCCCAGGGCCCGCAGCCCGGTGCGGGGCGGGAACCCGTAGGCCTGCGCCGCCTTGGCGGCCGCGACCTCGGACACGCCCCAGCGGTAGCGCTGGCGCAGGGCCTGCACGCCCTGCGACCGCAGCCGGTAGTGCACGACGGCGCCGGGCGCCAGGGCGATCTCGAAGCCGGCCGCGTAGGCGCGGAAGCACCACTCGTTGTTCGCCGCGAACGTCAGCCCCGGGTCGAAGCCGCCGACGGCGCGCGGCACCTCGCGGCGGAAGCCCAGGGTGCCCGCGGGAGCGTAGGTCCAGCCCTGCTGGCGCATCGGCCAGTCCCCCGGGTCCGCGGGGCGCCGCTGCAGCTCCGGCCAGCGGCGGCCGTTGAGGCGCTGCAGGTCCCAGACCGCGGTGACGATCGGGGAGGTGTCCAGCGCGGCCGCCATCGCCGCGACGTAGGTGGCGCCGACGGTGTCGTCGGCGTCGAGGAAGAGCACCTTGTCCCCCGCGGCCTCGACCATGGAGACGTTGCGGGCGTTGGAGTCGTACCCGCTGCTGCGGCACTCGACGACGCGGGTGGGCAGCCCGGCGGCCGCCGCGCGGGCGACCTCGACGGAGTCGTCGGTCGTGCCGTTGGAGACGAGCAGCACCTCGAAGCGCGGCGCGCCGACCTGCTCGTGCAGGGAGGCGACGGTCTCGCCGAGGGTGTCGCGGCTGCTGGCGAAGCTGATCGCCACGGTCACCTCGAAGTCGCCCCCGGCCGCCAGGTGCTCGGGCGAGCGGTGCAGCTCCCGGACGTCGCCGTCGATGCGGACCTTCTCCAGCTGCTGCATGCGGGGATCGTATAGAGGTCGGCCCGCCGCCCCGACCGATCCGCGGCCGCGGCCACCCGTCTGCCGAGCGGGACGGCTCTGCCGAGCGGGACGGCCGCCGGGGGCGGGTCGCTACTGTCGGCGGGTGTCCGGCACCACCACGACCTCCCCCGCCGCCCCCCCGCCCGGTGCGCGCGGGCGCGCCCGACGCCGGCGCGGGCCGCTGCGGCCGGTGCTGGCGCTGCTCGCGCTCGTCCTGCTGGCGTGGGTGGCGGCCGTCGCCGTCAGCGGCGTGCAGGCCGGCCTGGCGCTGCGGCGGGTGGCCGAGGCGGCACCCGGCCTGGAGGCCGCCGTGCGCGAGGAGCGCTTCGCCGACGCGGTCGGCCTCGCCGCCGGCGTCGCCGACGACGCCGCGGGCGCGGACCGGGCGACGCGGCAGTTCCCCTGGCGCCTGGCCGAGCACCTGCCCTGGGCGGGTGAGCAGCTGCGGGCCGTGCGCGGTGGCGCGCAGGCGGCGGCGGTGCTCACCGAGCCGCTGCCGGACGCGCTCGCGGTCGCCGAGCAGGTGGTCGGCGACGGCCTCGTCTCAGCGGACCAGACGGTGGACGTGGCCGGGGTGCAGGCCCTCGCCCCGGTCGTCACCGACTACCGCGCGCGGGTGGACAGCGCCCGCGCGACCCTGGCCGCCACCCGCGGGCAGGGCGTCCTGGGCGTGCTCGCCGAGCGCCTCGACCCGGTCTCGCGGCAGCTGGACGAGGTCGCCGGGCCGCTGGGCACCGCCGCCGACGTCGTGCCGCAGCTGCCGGCGCTGCTGGGCGCCGAGGGCGCCCGCACCTACCTGGTGGCCTTCACCAACCCCGCCGAGGTCCGCCCCGTGCAGGGCATCGTCGGCGCCTACGCCTACGTCTCGGTGGACGCCGGGCGCATCTCGCTGGTGCGCACCGGCTCCGACTACGACCTCTACGACGCCCGGGCGGACGTGTCGCTGGCCGGCGCCGAGTACGCGGCCCTCTACGGCGAGGACGCGGCCCGCGTGCAGAACGTCACCCTCGGCGGCAGCGCCGACGAGGCGGGCCTCCTCGTCTCCTCCCTCGTCGTCGACGCGGGCCTGCCCGCGCCCGACGCCGTCGTCCTCGTCGACCCCGTCGGCCTGGCGCAGCTGCTGGGCCCCGAGCACGCGGCGCTGGAGCTGGGCCCCTTCGGCAGCGTCGCCACCGCCGACCTGGCGGGCGTGCTCATGCACGACGCCTACGTGCGCTTCGGCGACGACCAGGACGCCCGCAAGGCGTTCCTGGCCGCCACCTCCGCCGCCGCCTTCCAGGCCGTCCTCGCCGACGGGCTCTCCACCGCCACCCTCGACGGCGCGCAGCGGGCGGTGGCCTCCGGGCACCTGGCCCTGTGGTCCTCGCGCCCGGCCGAGCAGGACGCGCTCGTCGCGGCCGGGGTGGCCGGCGTCCTCGGCGACCCGGCCGCCGCGGGCGCCGTCGCGCGCATCGGGCTGACCAACACCGCCCCCTCGAAGCTGGACTACTGGCTGCGGCCGGCGGTCGAGGTGCAGGCGCCGTGCACCACCGGCGGCGCCGAGGCCACCGGCGCCGTGCAGCTGACGCTGGTGAACCCGGTGCCCGCGGAGATCCCCGCGTACATGCAGAACGCCGACGAGCGCGGCACCGCCGACGAGCGCACCGCCCGCGACACGGTCTCGCTGTGGATCCCGCCGTGGGTGGGGGTGGACGCCGTCACCGTCGGCGGCGCCGCGGTCGACGCGGCGATCGACGCCGAGGAGGGCTGGCGGCTGGTGCGGGTGTCGGTGGACGTGCCCCCGGACACCCCCGTCGTCGTGCGCTGGCAGCTGCGCGGGGCCGCGGACGCCCTGCCCCGCGAGGTGACCGGCCCGACGACCGCCACGGCCCCCACCACCACCGCGGGCGCCTGCACCCGCTGAGCCGGTGCACGGCCGTCCGTGGTCACCCGTCCGTGGTCACCCGTCCGTGGTGACCCGTCCGTGGTGACCCGTCCGTGTTCACCCGTCCGTGAAGGAATGGTCACGGTCCGACACGCAGTGGCCCTGATGGGCTCGATCGGCTGGACTCGGGCGTCACTCTCCGCCATCCTGGGGGCCGCCTCGCGATCACACACCGGCGAGGTCGTCGAACCTGGGGGGAACACCGTGCGCAAGACCACCGTCCGTCTGGCAGCCGCTGGAGCGCTGACCGTCGCCGCGCTGGGGACCGGCATCGGCGCCGCCGCCGCCGAGACCGCGTACGCGCCGGCGACCCCGACCCCGTCCACCCCGGCGGTCACGCCGTCCGTGAGCCCCTCCACCGGCGGCTCCGGCACGCCGAGCAGCAGCACCCCGCGCACCAGCACCCCGGGTGCGGTCGCCGGCAGCAGCGACGAGCTCGCCTACACCGGCGCCGACGTCCTGCCCTGGGCCGCCGCCGGGACCGTCCTGGTGCTGGGGGGCACCGCGATGGTCGTCGCCGCGCGCCGCAAGCCGGGCCGCTCGCACTGATCCACCCGGCTGCCGCGGCAGCCGGACGCACGAGAGGGCCGGCCGAGGAGATCCTCGGCCGGCCCTCTCGTCGTGGTGCGCGGTGCGTTCCCGGGCGGGTGCGCTCTCAGGCGGGTGCGTGGAAGCGCTGCTGCGCCGCCTCGAGCCCCGCGGTGACGAGCTCCTCGACGGCGTCCGCCGCGTCCACCAGCAGGAACGGCAGGTCCTTCTTCTCCGTGGTGGAGAACTCCTTGAGCACGAAGTCGGCCGGGTCCTGCCGCCCCGGCGGGCGGCCGATGCCCACGCGCACCCGCGCGTAGTCCTTGCCGCCGAGCGACTTCGAGATCGAGCGCAGGCCGTTGTGGCCGCCCTCGCCGCCGCCGCGCTTGAGCCGGACGGCCCCGAAGGGCACGTCCAGCTCGTCGTGGACGACGACCAGGTGCTCCAGGTCGACGTCGAAGTACTTCGCCAGGCCGGCGACGGGGCCGCCGGAGACGTTCATGTACGAGGTCGGGGCCGCGAGCACGACCCGCGGCCCCGGCGCCCCGCCGGGCAGGACGCCGAGGCGGACCTCGGCGACCCTGGCGCCCGAGCGGTGCCGCTTGAAGGAGCCGCCGGTGCGCGAGGCCAGCTCGTCGAGGACCATCTGCCCGACGTTGTGCCGGGTGCGCTCGTACTCGGACCCGGGGTTGCCGAGGCCGACGACGAGCCAGGCGCCGCTCACCGGACCGGGACCTCCTGCAGCGGGTGGTTCAGGACTCGTCGGCGGCGGGCTCGGTGGTCTCGGTGGGCTCGTCGCGCACGATCCCGGCCTCGGCCTCCAGGGCCTCCAGCTCGGCCTCGGCCTGCGCGGCGGTCGCCGCGCCCGTCACGACGACGATGAGCTGCTCGGGGTCGCCGGCCAGCGAGGAGCCCTCGGGCAGGGTGATCTGCGAGGCGGACACGTGCGCGCCGGCCTCCAGGCCCTCGACGGAGATGGTGACGGCCTCGGGGATGTGGGTGGCCTCGGCCTCCAGCGACACCGTGGTCAGCTCCTGCTGCACGACGGTGTTCGCGGCGGCCTCGCCCTCCAGGTGCACGGGGACGTCCACGGTGACCTTCTCGCCGCGGCGCACGACGAGCAGGTCGACGTGCTCGATGAAGCCCTTGATCGGGTCGCGCTGGACGTCCTTGGGCAGGACCAGGTGCGACTGGCCCTCGACGTCCACGGCCAGCAGGACGTTGGAGGCGCGCAGGGCGATCATCGTCGCGTGACCGGGCAGGGTCACGTGCAGCGGCGCCTCGCCGTGGCCGTAGATGACGGCGGGGATCTTGTCGGCGCGGCGAATGGTGCGGGCGGCGCCCTTGCCGAACTCGGTGCGCTTCTCGGCGGACAGCTTGGTCTCGGCCACGGTGGTGCTCCTCGGGTCTCGGGGTGGTGCTGCTCAAGGCCCCGGGAGGGCGCGTCGACGCGTCCACCGCGTCGATCACGGCGGCACCGGAGCGCCGCCCTCGCCGAGGCAACCGGACCCGAGTCTACCCGCTCCCGGGAGCACGACCGCCCCCGAGCCGGGAGGGCTCGGGGGCGGTCGTGGCGGCCGCGCCGCGGGGTGCGGACGGCTCAGCTGTGGCCGTCGAACAGCGAGGTCACCGACCCGTCGTCGAAGACCTCGCGGATGGCCCGCGCCAGCAGCGGCGCGATGGAGAGCACCTTCAGCTGCGGGAACTGCTGCGACTGCTGGATGGGCAGGGTGTTGGTCACGACGAGCTCGGAGATCGGCGAGTTCTTCAGCCGGTCGACCGCCGGGCCGGAGAGCACCGCGTGGGTGGCCGTGGCGATGACGTCGGCCGCGCCGTTGGCCTTCAGGGCCTCGGCGGCCTGCACGATCGTGCCGGCGGTGTCGATGAGGTCGTCGACGAGGACGCAGGTGCGGCCCTCGACGTCACCGACGACCTCGTGGACCTTCACCTGGTTCGGCACGTTGGGGTCGCGGCGCTTGTGGATGATCGCCAGCGGGGCGCCGAGGCGGTCCGACCACAGGTCCGCCACCCGCACGCGGCCGGCGTCCGGGGAGACGATGGTGATGTTCGAGCGGTCCACGCGCTTGCCGACGTGGTCGGCCAGGATCGGCAGCGCCCACAGGTGGTCGACGGGACCGTCGAAGAAGCCCTGGATCTGCGCCGTGTGCAGGTCCACCGACATGAGGCGGTCGGCGCCGGCGACCTTGAACAGGTCCGCGATCAGGCGCGCGGAGATCGGCTCGCGGCCGCGGCCCTTCTTGTCCTGGCGGGCGTAGCCGTAGAACGGCGCGACCACGGTGATCCGCTTGGCCGACGCGCGCTTGAGCGCGTCCACCATGATCAGGTGCTCCATGATCCACTGGTTGACGTTCGCCGTGTGGCTCTGGATGACGAACGCGTCGCTGCCGCGGACGCTCTCCTCGAAGCGCACGTAGATCTCGGAGTTCGCGAAGTCGTAGGCGCTCGTCGGCACCAGCTCGGCGCCGAGCTCCTTCGACACCTCCTCCGCGAGCTCCGGGTGCGCGCGCCCGGAGATGAGCACCATCCGCTTCTCGCCCGTGGTGGTGATGCCGGTCATCGCTGGTTCTCCCTGCCCTGTGTCGTGCCCGTGCTGCCCTGGTCCGCGGCGGCGGCCCCGGGGGCCGCCTCCCGCTGCTGCGCCCGTGCGGCCGCCTCCGCGGCCGCCGTCCCGGCACGCCTGCTCAGCGTCCACCCCTCGAGGTTGCGCTGCGGTGCGACGTTGATCGCCAGCGCTCCCGCGGGGACGTCCTTGCGGACGACCGTCCCGGCGCCCGAGTAGGCGCCGTCCCCGACCGTCACCGGCGCGACGTACGTGTTGTCCGACCCCATCCGGACGTGGTCGCCGACGGTGGTGCGCGCCTTGTTCACCCCGTCGTAGTTGGCGAAGATGGAGGCCGCCCCGATGTTGGAGTGCTCGCCGATCGTCGCGTCGCCCACGTAGGACAGGTGCGGCACCTTCGAGCCGCGCCCGATCGTGGCGTTCTTGGTCTCCACGAAGGTGCCGATCCTGCCGTCGGCGCCCAGCCGGGTGCCCGGGCGCAGGTAGGCGAAGGGGCCCACCGAGGCACCCTCCCCCACGACGGCCGAGGAGCCGTGGGTGCGCTCCACGACCGCGCCCGCCCCGACCTCCACGTCGGTGAGGGTGCAGTCCGGCCCGACGACGGCGCCGGCGGCGACGCGGGTGGTGCCGTGCAGCTGCACCCCCGGGAGGATCGTCGCGTCCGCCTCCAGCACGACGTCCGCGTCGATCCAGGTGGTGGACGGGTCGACGACGCCGACCCCGGCGAGCATCCAGCGCCGCAGGGTCCGCGCGTTGGCCTCGGCGGCCAGCTGCGCCAGCTGCAGGCGGTCGTTGACCCCGCGGATCTCCCACTCGTCCTGCAGCGGCAGCGCCTGGACGCGCCCGCCGTCGGCGCGCACGAGGCCGAGGACGTCGGTCAGGTAGACCTCGCCGGCGGCGTTCTCGCGCCCGACGCGGGCCAGCGCGGCGCGCAGGGCGGCCGCGTCGAAGGCGTAGACGCCGGAGTTCACCTCGCGCACGGCCAGCTGCTCGGGCGTGGCGTCCTTGTGCTCGACGATGGCGCTGACGCCCTCGGCGTCGCGCAGCACGCGCCCGTAGCCCGCCGGGTCGGCCAGCTCGGCCGTGAGCACCGTCATGGCGTTGGCGCCCTCGGCGTGCGCCGCGACGAGCTCGGACAGCGTCCGCCCGCTCAGCAGCGGCACGTCCCCGTAGGTGACGACGACGGTGCCGCTGAGGTGCTCCGGCAGCGCCGCCAGGCCGCACTGGACGGCGCGGCCCGTGCCGGGCACCTCGTCCTGCAGCGCGGTGAGCACGTCCGGGTGGCCCGCGCGCACGACCTCGGCGACGCGCTCGGCCTGGTGGCGCAGCACGACGACGAGGTGCTCCGGCGCGGTGGAGCGGGCGGCGCGCAGGGCGTGCTCGAGCAGCGGGCGGCCGCCGAGGGGGTGCAGGACCTTGGGCACCGCGGACTTCATCCGGGTCCCCTCGCCGGCGGCGAGGACGATCACGGCTGCTGGCGACTGGGGGGTGGTCACGCGGGGCGCGCTCCTCGCGGCTCGGTGCGGTGGCCTCGTCTGCGTCGAGGCGGACGAGCCGAGGATAACGGCCCGGCAGCGGCCCCCCGTCCCCCCGCGGGGGCCGCCGGTGCTCCCGGGAGAGGATTCGAACCCCTACTGGACGGGACCAAAACCCGCCGTGCTGCCGTTACACCACCCGGGACAGCTGCTGCCCGCCCATCCTGCCAGGCACCGCCGGGGCCCCGCGATCAGGCGGTCGTCACCCGGTCGGCGCACCCGGGCGCGCCGCAGGGCAGGATGGGGCCGTGACGCCGGCCGCGACGGGACGCTCCCGCTCCCGCATGACGGGCGGCGAGCGGCGCGAGCAGCTCATCGGCGTCGGCCGCCGGCTGTTCGCCGCCAAGGGCGTCGAGGGCACCACCGTCGAGGAGATCGCCGCGCAGGCGGGCGTGTCGAAGCCGGTCGTCTACGAGCACTTCGGCGGCAAGGAGGGGCTGTACGCGGTCGTCGTCGACCGCGAGATCTCCGCGCTGCTGGGCGCCATCACCACCGCCCTGTCCGGTCGCGGCAGCCCCCGCACGCTGCTGGAGCGGGCCGTCACGGCCCTGCTGGACTACATCGAGGGCTCCACCGACGGCTTCCGCATCCTCGTGCGCGACTCCCCCGTCGCCCAGACGACCGGCAGCTTCGCCAGCCTCATCTCCGACATCGCCCGCCAGGTCGAGCACCTGCTCGTCGACGCCTTCGCCGCCCGCGGGTACGCGCCGCAGCGCTCGGGCATGTACGCGCAGATGCTCGTCGGCATGGTCGCCGTGACGGGCCAGTGGTGGCTGGACACCCGCGAGCCGGGCAAGGAGGAGGTCGCCGCGCACCTGGTGAACCTCGCCTGGAACGGGCTGACGGGCCTGGAGCAGGAACCGCGGCTGTCCTCGCGCGCCCGCGACGGGCGCCGCGGGCCCGGCGCCACCGCGGACCCCGACGACACCCCGGGGCCCGGCGCCGCGGAGGACCGGGGCGCGCAGCCGAGGCCCTAGGGTTCCGCACGTGGCTGCTCCGGAGGACACGACCGCCCGCGGGGCCGCCGACGAGGTCGACCGCATCGTCGCCGCGTGGCGGCGCGAGACCCCGCAGCTGGACGTCGAGCCGCTGGAGGTGCTCTCCCGGGTGGCCCGCCTGGCCCGCCACCTGGACCGGCTGCGCCGCGACGCCTTCAGCGCGCACGAGCTGGAGACGTGGGAGTTCGACGTGCTCTCGGCGCTGCGCCGCGCCGGCGCCCCGCACGAGCTGTCCCCCGGGCAGCTGGTCGTCCAGACCCTGGTGACCTCCGGGACGATGACCAACCGCGTGGACCGGCTGGCCGGGCGCGGCATGGTCGAGCGCCGCCCCGACCCCGAGGACCGCCGGGGCGTGCGGGTGCGCCTGACGGCCGCCGGCACCGCCGTCGTGGACGCGGCGCTGGCCGACCTCGTCGACGCCGAGCACCGCATGCTCGGCGTCCTGGCGCGCGAGGAGCAGCGGGCGCTGGCGACGCTGCTGCGCCGGGTCGCCGCGCCCTTCGAGCAGGAGCCCTGACGCACGGCGAGGGCCCTCCCGCGCCGTGCGGGAGGGCCCTCGCCGTGCTGGTCGCCGGGAGCCGGCGGGCGGCTCGCCTCAGTAGGCGCCGCGGCCGCGCAGGACGGCGCCGGCCGTCTTCCACAGGATCATGAAGTCGAACGTGAAGGACCAGTTCTCCACGTAGCGCACGTCCAGGCGCACCGACTCGTCCCAGTCCAGGTCGGAGCGGCCGTTGATCTGCCACAGACCGGTCAGGCCCGGCTTGACGAGCAGGCGGCGGCGCATGTCCGAGCCGTACGCGTCGACCTCCTTCTGCAGCGGCGGGCGCGGGCCGACCAGCGACATCTCGCCGCGGACGACGTTGATGAGCTGGGGCAGCTCGTCGACGGAGTAGCGGCGCAGGACGCGGCCCACGCGGGTGATGCGCGGGTCGACCTTCATCTTGAAGAGCACGCCGTTGCCGTCGGTGGACTCGCGCAGGTCGATGAGGCGCTTCTCGGCGTCGGAGACCATCGAGCGGAACTTGAACATCGGGAAGGTCTTGCCGTCCTTGCCGACGCGCTGCTGCTTGAAGAAGACCGGGCCGCGGTCGTCGACCTTGATGAGGACGGCGAGGAGCAGGAACAGCGGGCTGAGCACCACGAGGGCCAGACCGGCGCTGACGCGGTCCACGGTCGTCTTGGCCAGCCGGCGGATGCCCTCCAGCTCGGGGCGCTCCACGTGCAGCAGCGGCAGGCCGCAGACGGGGCGGATGGCCACGCGCGGGCCGATGACCTCGGTGAGGGCGGGCGCGACGACGAGGTCGGCGCGGGTGGCCTCCAGCTCCCAGCCGAGCCGGCGCAGGCCGGGGCCGTCGAGCTCGGGGCAGGCGGTGACGGCGACGACGTCGGCGTCCACGCTGGTGACGGCGTGGCGCACCTCGTCCAGGCTGCCGATGACGGGGATGCCGAGCTCGCGCAGCTCCGCGTCCTCGGCCGCGGTGCCCTTGCCGCCGGGCACGCAGGCGCCGACGATGCGCATGCCGTGGTAGCTGGCGCGGTGCAGCTGGCGGGCCATGCCGGCGACGGCCGCGCGGTGGCCGACGGCGACGACGCTCTGGCCGGCCTCGCCGCGGGTGCGCTGGGCGTGCAGCTGCTGGCGGGTGGCGTAGCGGCCGACGAGCGTCAGCAGCGTCGCGATGGGGAAGGCGACGACGACGTAGCCGCGGGCGATCTCCAGGTCGAAGGCCCAGGAGCTGGTGCCCACCAGGGCCACCACGGCCAGCGCCGCGGTGAGCACGCGGTGGAACTCCTCCGAGCCGACGCCGAGGAAGCGGGGTTCGTAGGTGCGCAGCGCACCCATCGCGATGACCCAGATGACCGGCAGCAGCACCGCGCACGCCACGACGGCGCGCCCGGAGGTCGTGGCGAGGTCGGCGGGCGAGTCGTTGAAGCGGGCGAAGAAGCCGGCGAAGGCGGCGAAGGCCGCCGCGAGGGCGTCGACCGCGACGATCTTCTGCACGTAGGTGCGCTGCCAGGCGGGTGTGCGCTCGGTGAGGCCGAGCGCCGTGCGCTGGCGCGGGACGAGCAGCCGCTCGCGGCGCGCTGCGTCGGTGTGGTCGTCCGCCGGTGACGTGCCGAGGAGCCGGTCCTCCAGCTCCCCCCGGTCCGTCCTGGCGCCGGGTGCGTCGCTGATGCTCAAAGTCCCCCCTGGACTGGTCCTGCAGCTCCCCGCCGGTCGGCGGCGGCGGCACCCCGGTCGAACGCCCCCACGTGGAGACCGGACGGTGCGTGGCTCAGAGTAGGGGAAAGCCACCCGAACGACGCAAGGTGTGACGACCCCGGTGACGTTCGAGTGGCATGTTCCCCCCGATCAGCGTCACCCGTTCGACGCAATGAACACAGTTGGCGACGGACAGTGATCAAAGCGGCGGTCGCTCACTCCACGAGCTCGGAGGCCTCCAGCCAGCTCTCCTCCAGCCGCCCGCGCTCGGCGAGCAGCTCCCGCAGCTGCGCGTCCAGCGCCGCCACGGCGACCGGGTCGGTGGCCTGCGCGGCCAGCTGGTCGTGCAGCTGCGCCTCCCGGCGCGCCAGCTTCTCCAGCTGGCGCTCCACGCGGGCCATCTCCTTGCGGGCGGCGCGCGCAGGCGCGGGCCGCTGCAGGTACTCCTCCACGCCCCCCGGCAGGTCGCGCACGGTGCCGTCGCCCAGCAGCGCGACCTGGCGGTCGGTGATGCGCTCGAGCAGGTAGCGGTCGTGGCTGACGACGACCAGGGTGCCCGGCCAGCCGTCGAGCAGGTCCTCCACGGCGGCCAGGGTGTCGGTGTCCAGGTCGTTGGTCGGCTCGTCCAGCAGCAGCACGTTCGGCTCGCCCATGAGCAGCCGCAGCAGCTGCAGCCGGCGGCGCTCGCCGCCGGACAGGTCGTCCACGCGCGTCCACGCCCGCTGGGCGGTGAATCCGAGGCGCTCCAGCAGCTGGCCGGCGGAGACGTCCCGGTCGCCCAGGCGCACGTGGCTGGCCACCTCGTCGGCGGCCTCCAGCGCGCGCAGCTCGCCGACCTCGTCGAGCTCCCGCACCTCCTGCGACAGGGTCGCCACGACGACCGTGCTGCCCCGCTTCACGCGCCCGGCGTCCGGTCGCGCGCTGCCCTCGACGAGCCCCAGCAGCGTGGACTTGCCCGCGCCGTTGACCCCGACGACGCCGATCCGGTCCCCCGGGCCCAGCCGCCACGTCACGCGGTCCAGCAGCAGCTTGCCCCCCAGGCGCAGCGTGACGTCCTCGAGGTCGACGACGTCCTTGCCCAGCCGGGTGGTCGCCATCCGCGCCAGCTCCACGGAGTCGCGCAGCGGCGGGACGTCGGCGATGAGGTCGTTGGCGGCCTCGATGCGGAAGCGCGGCTTGCTGGTGCGCGCGGGAGCGCCGCGGCGCAGCCAGGCGAGCTCCTTGCGCAGCAGGTTCTGCCGGCGCTCCTCGGTGACCGCGGCGACGCGGGCGCGCTCGGCGCGGGTCAGCACGTAGGCCGCGTACCCGCCGTCGTAGGGGTCGACGACCCCGTCGTGCACCTCCCACACGCGCTCGCAGACGGCGTCGAGGAACCAGCGGTCGTGGGTGACGACGAGCAGCGCGCCCGAGCCCGCGGGCCAGCGGGTGCGCAGGTGCTCGGCCAGCCACGCCACGCCCTCGACGTCGAGGTGGTTGGTGGGCTCGTCCAGCACCACGAGGTCGTGCTCGCCCGCGAGCAGGGCGGCCAGCGCGACCCGGCGGCGCTGGCCGCCGGACAGCGTGGAGACCAGGGCGTCCAGCCCGCCGACGTCGGAGGCGTCCAGGTCCCCGAGCAGGCCCGCGACGACGTCGCGCACGCGCGACTGCGAGGCCCACGCGTGGGCCGGCTGGTCGCCGAGCACGGCCTCGCGCACGCTCGCCCCCGGCGCCAGCGCGTCGCCCTGCGAGAGCATGCCCAGCCGCAGGCCGCCGGTGTGGGTGACCCGCCCGGCGTCCGCCTCCTGGGCGCGCGTCAGCAGCCGCAGCAGGGTCGACTTGCCGTCGCCGTTGCGCCCGACCACGCCGACGCGGTCCCCCTCGGAGACGCCGAGGGAGACGCGGTCGAGCAGCGTGCGCGAGCCGTGGACGACGGTGAGCGCCTCGGCGCTGACGAGGTTGGCCATCAGCGCCCCCCTCCGTCGCGGCGGTGGCCGGGGACGGCGACCGCCTCCAGCACCCGGGCGCCCGGCACGGGGCCGGTGGCGGTGCGCACGCGGGCGCCGCCGGGCAGCTCGGCGGCCAGCTCACCGGCGATGCGCTCCGCCTCGGCGGCGGAGGCGGCCAGCAGCGCCACCGTCGGCCCGGACCCCGAGACGACGCCGGCCAGGGCCCCGGCCGCGCAGCCCGCGGCGAGGGTGCCGGCCAGCTCGGGGGCCAGGGAGCAGGCCGGGGCCTGCAGGTCGTTGGCCAGCGCGGCGCCCAGCTGCGCGGGGTCGCCGGAGCGCAGGGCGGCCTCCACGGCCCGCAACCGGCTCTCGTCGCCGGCCTGGGCGGTGGGCGCGGGCACCTGCCCGGCCGCGCGCAGCCGGTCGCACTCGGCGTAGACCGCGGGCGTCGACAGGCCGCGCGCGCCCGGCACGAGCACCCAGGAGAACGTCGCGTCGGTGAGCACGGGCGCCAGCCGGGTGCCGCGGCCGGTGCCGACCGCGGTGCGCCCGTGCAGGCCGAACGGCACGTCCGAGCCCAGCTCCGCGCCCAGCTCGGCGAGCGCGTCCAGGCCAGCGTGCAGGCCCCACAGGGCGTCGCAGGCCACCAGGGCCGCCGCGGCGTCGGCCGAGCCGCCGGCCATCCCGCCGGCGACGGGCACGCCCTTGCGCACGTGCAGCGCGACGGCCTCGTCGACGCCGCCGCGCTCGGCGAGCAGCCGGGCGGCGCGCAGCGCGAGGTTGGTGCCGTCCAGGGGCACGTCGGCGACGTCGGTGCCGTCCACGCCCTCGACGGTGACCGAGAACTCCGCGGCCGGCGCGGCCGTGACCTCCTCGTACAGCGAGAGGGCCTGGAACACCGTCACCAGGTCGTGGAACCCGTCGTCGCGGCGGGGGCCGACCTCCAGCAGGAGGTTGACCTTGGCGGGGGCGCGCACGGTGACCTGCGCGTTGGGGAGAGGCACCACGACGTCAGACCCTAGGCGCACCGGCGGGGCCCGGCGGACCGGGCCGGACCGGGCCGGAGCGGGCCGGGTGCTCAGCGCGACGGCGCGAGGAACGTCGCGCCGCGCAGCCAGCGGGCCGCGTGCACCCCGACGGCGGCGGCCTCGCGGGCGACGGCGAGCGGGCGGCGCCCGCGCAGCGCCGGTCCCGCCCGGTGCAGCGCGGCGAGCGCCGCCTCGACCTGCAGCGCCCGCCACGCCCGCCGCGCCGTGGCCCGCGAGCGCGGGTCGTCCTCCGGGTCGTGCAGGGCCTTGCGGTAGAAGGCGCGCACGCCGATCCGGGCGAGGTCGGCGTCGTCGGTGGCGTTGGACCCGTGGCGGCGGTAGTGGGCCACGACCTCGTCGAGCATGAGCAGCGGCCGCCGCCGGGCGAGCCGGCGCACGTAGTCCCAGTCGTCGTTCATCGGGATCGTGCCGTCGAAGCGGCCGACGGCGTCCACCGCGCTGCGCCGGATGAGCCAGACGGCCGGCGGGAACCCGCGCCAGCTGTGCAGGACGCTGTCCAGCGTGGTCGGCGCGCTGGTCGGCAGCGGGACGAACCGCCAGCCGTCCACCGCCCAGCGCTGGCGCATGAAGGCGGGCCAGCCGCCCTCGTCGAGCAGCCGCCCCTGCACGTCGACGGTCTCGGCGAGGGCGTGCACGAACTCGGTGCCGGGGTGCGCCTCCAGCGCCGCGGACAGCGCGGCCAGGGCGTGCGGGAGCAGGACGTCGTCGGCGTCGAGGAAGGTGACGTACCGCGCGGAGGCCGGCAGCTCGTCCAGGCCGGTGTTGCGGGCGGCCGCGATGCCCCCGTTGGGGCGGCGCACGACGCGCACCCGCGGGTCGCCGAGCTGCTCGGCCACCGCGCCGGTGCCGTCGGTGGACCCGTCGTCCACGACGACGGCGACCCAGTCCCCGCGCGTCTGCGCCTGCAGGCTGCGCAGCGTCTCGGGGAGGGTGGCGGCGGCCTGGTAGGCGGGGATCACCACGGCGATCCGCCCGGCGGGCGCACCCGCCCGCTCGCCCGCGTCGTCCGCGCCACCCGCGGTGGTCGTACCGGCCCCGTCGGCCACGTCCTCGCTCCTCGCCGGCGGCGCTCCAGGGCGCGCTGCCGGCGCCACCGTAGCCAGTGGCCGGGGCCCAGGGGCGCCGGACCTCCGGCTGCAGGAGGGTTTCACCCCCTCGGCGCAGCCGCGGGCGCACCGTCAGCCCGCCGCGCGCTCCCCGGCGCCCGGGCGGGCCTCGGCGACGCGGGCGAAGTCCTCGACGCGCAGCTGCTCACCGCGCGCGGACGGGTCCACGCCGGCTGCGCGCAGGGCCCGCTCCGCCGCCGCGGGCGAGCCCGCCCAGCCGGCGAGGGCGGCGCGCAGCGTCTTGCGGCGCTGGGCGAAGGCGGCGTCGACGACGGCGAACACCTCCTCGCGGGTGGCCGAGGTCCGCGGGGGCCGGCGGCAGGTGAAGGCGACCAGGCCGGAGTCGACCCGCGGCACCGGCCAGAACACCGGCGGGGGCACGGACCCGGCGCGCCGGGCGTCGGCGTACCAGGCGGTCTTGACGCTGGGCACGCCGTAGGTGCGGCTGCCGGGGGGCGCCACGAGGCGGTCGGCGACCTCGGACTGCACCATGACCAGGCCGTGGCGCAGGGTCGTGAAGCGCGCCAGCATCGACAGCAGCACGGGCACCGCGACGTTGTAGGGCAGGTTCGCGACGAGGGCCGTCGGCGCCGGCCCGGGCAGCTGCTCGACGGCCACGGCGTCGGCGAGGACGACCTCGAAGGAGGTGCCGGCCCGCGCCCGGGCCCCCACGGTGGTGGGCAGCTCGGCGGCCAGCACGGGGTCGATCTCGACGGCGACGACCCGGTCGGCGACCTCGAGCAGCGCCAGCGTCAGCGAGCCCAGGCCGGGGCCGACCTCGACGACGACGTCGTCGCCCTCGAGGCCGGCCAGGCGCACGATGCGCCGCACGGTGTTGGCGTCGACGACGAAGTTCTGCCCGAGGGTCTTCGTCGGCCGCACGCCGAGCCGGGTCGCCAGGTCCCGGACGTCCCTGGCCGTCAGGAGGGAGCTCAGAGCTTCTTGCCGCACACGGGCCATTGTCCGGCACCGGCGCGCTGGTAGAGCAGCTTGGCGCGGTAGGTCTGCTCCTCGGCCGAGGCCTGGCTGGGCAGCCCGCTGCCGCCGACCGCCCTCCAGGTGGAGACGCTGAACTGGTACAGGCCGTGGTACTTGCCGCTGCTGGAGACGATGCTCGGGTTGCCGCCGGACTCGCACCGGGCCAGCGCGGCCCAGTCCAGCCCGTCGGCGCCGCTGACGGACCCGCCGCCGGAGCCGCCGGAGCTCTTCGCGGCGGGGGCGGGCGCCGGGGCCGGCGCGGGAGCCGGCTTCGGCTTGGTGCCCACCTGCACGACCTCCTCCACGGGGGCCGCGTCGACGACCTCCCCGGTGAGGTCGTGCTGGGTGCGCACGCCGTCGCGGAAGACGTCGGCGAAGGTGAGCGTCTTGGCGCCGTCGACACCCGCGGTGACGACCTCGCGCTCGCCGGTGAACAGCCGGTCGGTCTGCTCGGTGCGGCTGCCGTGCGGGAGCGCCACGACCTCGGTGGAGGTGGAGCGGTCCACGCGCACGACGTAGAGCTGGAAGCCGGGGGTGATGCGCGTCTCGGGCGCGGCGGACACCTCGTCGCCCGGGCGGACGGCGACGCCGGACTCGGCGAGCAGGCCCGCGACGTCGGTGGCGGTGGTGGTCAGCTGCTGCTGCTGGCCGTCGTGGACGACGGCGGCCTGCTTGGGCGTGACGACGTCCAGGGCCAGGCCGGCGCGGCCCAGCGGCTCCGAGCGGGAGGCGGACAGCTTCGCGCCGTCGGCGCGCACGTCGAGGTCGGCCAGCGCCTCGTCGACGGTGCGGGCGGTGGTCCAGTAGGTCCGCTGCTCGCCGTCGAGGGTGAGGGAGAGCTGGCGGCCGTAGCGCACGACGATGGTCTGCCCGTCGGCGATCTCCGCCTCCGGCGCGGGGGCCACGACGTCGTGCGCGCCCAGGGAGATGCCCTGGGCCTCGAGCACGTCGCCGACGGTGCCGGCGAAGGTGCTCACCTCGCTCGTGCGCCCGTCGGCGTCCAGGACGACGTCCTTGTCCAGGCTGGTGAAGGCCGCGGTGCCGCCGACCACGACGACGAGGGCGCTGCCCCCCGCGGCGATCCGCACGGTCCTGGAGGTCTTGCCGAGGGTGCGGGAGACGAGCTGGTGCAACTGCACGAGGAGGTCCTTCGACGATGTGCCCGGGCACGAGGTCCGGGTCGGGCCGTCGAGGAGGGACCCCCGTCCCCACGTCGGCCGCGCGACCCGGCCGTCTCGATCCGGCCGACAGGAGCGGACCGTAACCGCTCCGAGACTTCTTCGACAAGTCGCCGTGATCCCTGGAGCGGCCCCGCCCGCGCGGGCGGAGTGCCGCCGGGCCCGCCGCGAGGGCCCGTCACCAGGGGCCGTAGACCGCCTCCGCGGTGGCGGCCAGCTGCGCGCACAGCTCGTCGAGGTCGGCGCCGAGCGTGGCCGCCATCGAGCGCACCGTGAGGGGGACGAGGTAGCCGGCGTTGGGCCGCCCGCGGTGCGGGACCGGGGTCAGGTAGGGCGCGTCGGTCTCGACCATGATCCGGTCGCGCGGGGCGGCGCGCAGCGCCTCGCGCAGCGGTTCGGCGTTCTTGAACGTCACCGTCCCCGCGAAGGAGAGGTAGTACCCGGCGTCGGCGCAGGTGCGGGCCATCGCGGCGTCGCCGGAGAAGCAGTGGAACACCGTGCGCTCCGGCGCCCCCTCCTCGGCCAGGACGCGCAGGACGTCCTCGTGCGCGTCGCGGTCGTGGATCTGCAGCGCCAGGCCGAGCTCCTTGGCCATCGCGACGTGCGCGCGGAAGGAGCGCTCCTGCACGGCGCGGCCCTCGGGGCCGGTGCGGAAGGCGTCCAGGCCGGTCTCCCCCACCACGCGCACGCGCGGGTGGGCGGCGAGCGCGCGGATCTCCGCCAGCGCGGCGTCCAGCTCGCCGCGCTCGGCCAGCAGGGGCGCCTCGTTGGGGTGGATGGCCACGCCGCCGAGCAGCTGCGGGTGGCGCTCCAGCGCCTCGACCGTCCAGCGCGCCGCCGGCAGGTCGCAGCCGATCTGCACCGAGCGCGGGACCCCGGCCGCCGTGGCCGCCGCGAGCAGCGCGGCGACCTCGGCGGGCGAGGACTCGCAGTCCAGGTGCGTGTGGTTGTCGACCACCGGCACCGCCAGCGGGGGCGGCGCCGGCGGCCGGGAGGTGTCGCGCGGGCTCACCGCTGCAGCCGTGCCAGTTCCTCCTCGACGACGGCCGCGACGTCGAGCTTGGTGAAGATCGGCGTGGGCGCCGCCACCGGCGTGCCCGGCACGATCGGCACCGGGCCCCACGCGGGCAGCGTGGCGCCCTCGCCGCTGCCGCGGCGGTAGTCGCCGGTGAGGACCGGGTAGGAGCGCGAGGGGTCGTCGAGGTCGGTGACCTCGCGCAGCTGCGGCAGCGGGGAGACCGTCCCGGTGCCGCCGAGGGCCTCGTGCACCTGCTGCGCGGAGTGCGGCAGGAAGGGCGAGAGCAGCGTGCGGCAGTCGGAGACGGCCTGGGCGGTGACGTGCAGGACGGTCCGCATCCGCTCGGGGTCGGAGTTCTTCAGCTTCCAGGGCTCCTGCTCGGTGAGGTACTTGTTGACCTCCCCCACCACCCGCATCCCCTCGGCCAGCGCGGCGCGCTGGCGGTGGGCCTCGACGAGCTCGCCGACGGCGCCGAAGGCGCGGCCGGTGGTCTCCAGCAGCCGCCGGTCGGCGTCGGTGGTCTCCCCCGCCGCGGGGATCCGCCCGACGTTCTTGGCGATGAGGGAGGCGGTGCGGTTGACGAGGTTGCCCCAGCCCGCGACGAGCTCGCTGGTCGTGCGCGTCGCGAACTCCTGCCAGGTGAAGTCGGAGTCGTTGTTCTCCGGGCCGGCGGCGGAGATGAAGTAGCGCAGCGCGTCCGGCTGGTAGCGGGCCAGCACGTCGCGGACGTAGATGACGACACCGCGGCTGGAGGAGAACTGCTTGCCCTCCATGGTGAGGAACTCGCTGGCCACGACCTCGGTGGGCAGGTTGAGGGCGCCCATCGGCCCGGGCTGCCCGCCGCGCGCGCCGCGGCCGTCGTGGGCCAGCAGCTCCGCGGGCCAGATCTGCGAGTGGAAGGTGATGTTGTCCTTGCCCATGAAGTAGTACGACTCCGCCGACGGGTCGGTCCACCAGGCCCGCCAGGCGTCGTCGTCGCCGGAGCGGCGCGCCCACTCCACCGAGGCCGACAGGTAGCCGACGACGGCGTCGAACCACACGTACAGCCGCTTGGCGGGGTTGTCCTCCCAGCCGGCCAGCGGGACGGGGATGCCCCAGTCGATGTCGCGCGTCATGGCGCGCGGCTTCATGTCCTCCAGCAGGTTCTGGGAGAACTTCAGGACGTTGGGGCGCCAGCGGCCCGTCTCCGCGCGCGTCTGCAGCCAGGAGCCCAGGGCGTCCGCGACCGCGGGCAGGTCGAGGTAGAAGTGCTCGGTCTCCACGAAGACCGGGACCTCGCCGTCGATGCGGCTGCGCGGGTCCTTCAGCTCGATGGCGTCGAGCTGGTTGCCGCAGTTGTCGCACTGGTCGCCGCGGGCGCCGTCGAAGCCGCAGATCGGGCAGGTGCCCTCGACGTAGCGGTCGGGCAGCGTGCGGCCCGTCGAGGGCGAGATGGCGCCCATGCCCTTCCTGGCCACCATGTACCCGTTGCGGTGCACGGTGCGGAAGACCTCCTGCACGACCGCGTAGTGGTTGCGGGTGGTCGTGCGGGTGAACAGGTCGTAGGACAGCCCCAGGCCCTGCAGATCCTCGGCGATGACGCGGTTGTAGCGGTCCGCGAGCTCCTGGGGGCTCACGCCCTCCTGCTCGGCCTGCACGAGGATCGGCGTGCCGTGCTCGTCGGTGCCGGAGACCATGAGGACGTCGTGACCCGCCATCCGCATGTACCGGCTGAACACGTCGGAGGGGACGCCGAAGCCGGCGACGTGGCCGATGTGGCGGGGGCCGTTGGCGTAGGGCCAGGCCACCGCGGACAGGACGTGGGTCATGCCCCCGATCCTAGGGCGAGCGGGCGGGGCG
>NZ_JAAALL010000530.1 GCF_009906315.1 Kineococcus vitellinus
GCTCGGGGGCGGCGGCTCGGGGGCGGCGGCTCAGAAGCGGCGGTTGAGGGCGCGCCGGCGCACGAGGCGCTCGACGCGGTCGAACTCGCGCCGCAGCGGCTGGGAGCAGAACTCCCCCAGCGTGACCCCCGCCGCGAGCGCCAGCGCGGTGCCGAGCGCGCTGACGAGCAGGGCGAGCCCGGCGGAGGTGCCGCCGCCCACGACGGCGAAGATGGCGCGGTAGATCGCCAGCCCGGGCAGCAGCGGCACGATGCCGCAGACGGCCACGACGAGGCCGGGCACGTTCCAGCGCCAGGCGGTGCCCTCGGCCAGGAAGCCGACGAGCAGGGCCGCCAGGCCGGCCGCGGCGACCGGCCCGGCGCCGGCGGCGACGGCCAGCGCGGACGTCGCGGAGGCGGTGGCCCCGGCCAGGCCCGCGAGGGCGACGGCGCGGCCGGCGGCGTAGCCGGAGACGGCCCAGGCCGTGGCGGCGGCGGTCCCGGCGAGCACCTGGACCACCAGCGGCGGGGCCTCGGTGGGCGCGAAGGCCAGGCTCAGGGTGATGCCGGCGCGCTGGCCGAGGTCGAGGACGCCGGCGATGCCGAGCACGAGGCCGGTGGTCAGCAGCAGCGTCTCGAAGGCGCGGGCGCTGGCGGTGACGTAGAAGCCGGAGATGGCGTCCTCGGCGGACTCCACCAGCGACAGACCCGCCAGCAGCACGACGATGCCGGAGCCGACGACGAGCGAGGGCGGCAGCGGCCCGACCCAGTCGGGCAGGTGCGGCTGCCACAGCAGCAGCGCCAGCGCGAAGCACGTCGCGACGCCGGCGCCGGCCACCTGCTGGAAGAAGGCGGGCAGCCCGCGGTGGTTGGCCGCCGCCAGCAGCAGCTGCAGCACGGCGGTGACCACGGCCGCGCCGACGGCGACGGCCCAGCTGCCGCCCAGCAGCACGGCCACCGAGACGGCCAGCCCGACGGCGCCCAGCGCGGACACCCGGCGGGTGTACGGCCGCCGCTGCGACAGCAGCCGCCGCAGGCGCGTGCTGACCTCCGCCGCGGGCAGGCCGTCGCCGGCGTCGTGGGCCAGCTCGTAGAGCGCGGACAGCCGCGAGTAGTCGGTGCCGCGCACGCGCACGACGCGCACCGAGGTGAGCGGGTGCCCGTCGGCGCCGGCGGTGGAGACGGTGACCGCGGTGTAGGTGATGTCGACCTGCGTGCGCGCCAGCCCCGCCCCGCCCGCGGCGCGCAGGGTCAGCGCGGTGACGTCGGCGGCGGAGGCGCCGCAGCTGAGCAGCGCCTCGGCCATCCGCACCAGGGCGTCGAGGACGTCGAGCGCCTCGCCCCGCGTCAGCCCGCCCTCGACGACGGGCTCGGCGGGGGCCGGTGGAGCGGCGGCGAGGACCTCCACCAGCCGGCTGCGCAGCCGGGCGCCCAGCCGGGCCCGGGTCCTCGGGAGTGGCACCCCGCGACGCTAGCGGACCAGTGCCCGCCGCCCGCACCGGCGGCGGGCACTGGTCCGCTAGCGTCGCGGGGTGCCACTCCCGAGGACC
>NZ_JAAALL010000531.1 GCF_009906315.1 Kineococcus vitellinus
CGGCCGGGGCGTTGACGGCGCCGCGGGTGGCGGGTGCGGAGGCGGACCACGCGAGGGCGTCGGCGGCGGCGACGTGGACGCGCTGCAGCGACTGCCCCTCGGGGGTGCCGTTGGCCTGGGCGACGCCGATGTCCGTGCTGGTGCGCCCGGCGGCGGGGCCGGCGGTCGCGGTGAGCGTGCCCTCGTAGGAGAGGAGCTCCAGCACCTCGGTGCCGCGCACCAGGGCCACGCCGTCGGCTTCCCCGTTCTGCAGGGTGCCGGCGTACTCGACGACGGCCACCGCGGGCGCGTCGGCGGGCGCGGTGACGTCGGGCAGCGCGTCGGTGTCGTACACCCCGCCGCCGTTGCCGTTGTAGAGGACCAGCGACAGCCCGCTCGAGCTGGTGCCCGCGGGCAGCTGCACCTCGATGAACTCCCCGCGGTCGCCGGGAGCGGAGTTGTCGTAGCTGATCTCGGAGATGAACGGCGCGCTGGGCGCGGCCGCGGAGGCGACGGGGAGGCCGAGCGCGGTGAGCGCGGCGCCGGCGACGCCGAGGGCGACGCAGCCGCCGGTCAGGCGGGCGGCGCGGGTACGGCTGGGCATGGGTGACCTTCCGGACGGGCACGGGGGGTGTTCAGAAGGTAACCCGGCACGACGGGTGCTCAGCACCGCCCCGGGCCGCTCCGGGGTTGACTTCGGGTGACGTGCGGGTGGTGCGCCGGTCGTCGCCTCACGCGGGCGCCCGCGGGGGCGGGGCGGCCGCCAGGTGCACCTGCACGCCCTCGGCGCGGAAGGGCGCCAGGACGTCGGCGCCGGCGTCGTCGGTGGTGACGAGGTGGGTCAGGTCGCCGACGGCGCCGAAGCGGAAGGTGGAGGTGCGGGTGAGCTTGTCGGCGGTGGTGACCAGCACGCGCCGGCGGGCCGCGCGCAGGCAGGCGCGCTTGACCTGGGCGTCCTCGTAGGTGGTGGAGGTCAGCCCGGCGCCCGGCAGGGCGGCGCAGGTGCCGATGACGGCGACGTCGCAGCTGACGTCGGCGATGGCGGCCAGCGCGGCGCCGCCGGTGAACGCGAGGGTGTCGGTCTCCACCGGCCCCCCGGGCACGACCGTGCGCACCCCGGGGCGGGTGGCGAGCGCCGCCGCCGCGTGCAGCGACAGCGCCAGCGCGGTCAGCGGGCGCCCCGCCAGCCGGCGGGCGACCGCGTAGCAGGTGGTGCCGTTGTCGAGCACGAGGGACTCCCCGTCGGCGACGAGGCCGGCGACGAGCGCGGCGAGCGCGTCCTTGCGCTCGCGGTCGGCCTCGAAGCGCACCGAGAACGGCATGAGCGTGCCGCGCGCGTCGGCGCGGGTGACCCCGCCGCGCACCCGGCGCACGGAGCCGTGCTCGGCGAGCTCGGCCAGGTCGCGGCGGACGGTGATCGGCGAGGCCCCGGTGAGCGCGCACAGCGCCCCGACGGTGAGCACCGCGCCGGAGGAGACCGACTGGACGATCGTCCGGTGCCGTTCTGATCGTTGCACGTGATCATCCAACCACCTACGTTCCCGC
>NZ_JAAALL010000532.1 GCF_009906315.1 Kineococcus vitellinus
GCCCCACCGGCCCCGCGCCGGCCGGCTCACCACAGCTTGCCGTGCCAGTTCAGGCCCTTGAGCAGCCGCACGCTCACCCGTCCCGTGCTGGACACGGTCGCGCGGCCGATCCGCTTGGTGACGGAGAGCCCGGAGCGCGAGGCGTTGAGCCGCAGCCCCCTGCCCAGGCGCTTGGACCAGCGGAACGTGAGCGGCACGGTCGTCTCCAGGGGGTCGTGGGGAACCTGGCGGGACAACGCGCGGACCGGCGCGGCGGTGCCGGTGCGGGAGCGGCGGCACCCGCTCGGCCTAGGCTGCCCGGCGTGCACCGCGTCGACGACGACCTGCCGGGCGACGTCCCGGGCGAGCTGCCCGAGGACTCGCCGGAGGACCTGCTCACCGCTCTCGTCGAGGCCGTCACCGCCCGCACCCGCGACCCCGCGCCCGCCGTCCGGGCGCTGCGGGAGGTCCTCACCGGCGACCGGCCCGACTGGGCCGCGCGCGCGGCGCGCGCGCTGGCCGCCCTCGAGGCGGCCGCCCGCGCGCGCGGCACCACCTTCGCCGCCGCCCCGGCGCAGCAGCGGCTGGCCGTGCTGGAGGACCTGCGCGCCGACGCCGACCAGCGCTGGCTGGCCGCGCTGGTCCAGGACGTCCACCACGCCGACCCCGCGACGTGGGCCGAGGTCGGCTGGCGGCCCGGCACCACCGTCGACGACGTGGACCCCGACGCCCTGGCCGCCCTCGACGACCTGGCGCGCTCGCTGACCCCGCCGCAGCGGGTGGCCGAGCGCTACGACGTCGTCGTCGTGGGCTCCGGCGCCGGCGGCGGGGTCGCGGCGTGGAAGCTGGCCGCGTCCGGGCGGCGGGTGCTGCTCGTGGAGCGGGCCGCCTGGACGGGCACCGCCGCCCTCGCCCGCGACCACCTGCGCAACCCGCGCTCGCCGTCGGGGCTGGCCGGGACGGGCGAGCCGCGCGAGCCGCGCTCGCTGCTCACGCCCGCCGGCCGCTCCCTGCACCGGCCGGGGGACCCCCGCTGGGGCGCCAACGCGATGACCGTCGGCGGCGGCACCCGCCTCTACGGGGCGCAGGCCTGGCGCTTCGCCCCCGACGACTTCCGGATGGCCACCCGCTACGGCGTCCCCGACGGCAGCGCCCTCGCGGACTGGCCGATCGACCACGACGACCTCGAGCCCTACTACGACGAGGCCGAGTGGGAGCTCGGCGTCAGCGGCCGCGCCGGCGGGGACCCGTGGGCGGGACCGCGCTCGCGGGACTACCCGATGCCGCCGCTGCCGGCCACCGCGCAGGTGGCGCTGCTGGAGCGCGGCGCCCGCGCGCTGGGCCTGGGCACGCTGCCGGTGCCGCTGCTGGTGAACTCCCGCCCCCGCGACGGGCGCGGCGCGTGCGTGCGCTGCACGCAGTGCGTGGGGTTCGCCTGCCCGGTCGGCGCCCGCGGCGGCAGCCACACCACGGCGCTGCCGCGGGCCCTGGCCACCGGCGCCTGCACGGTCGTCGCCGGTGCGCGCGCCGAGCG
>NZ_JAAALL010000533.1 GCF_009906315.1 Kineococcus vitellinus
CGGCCCGCCCGTGCAGGCGCACGCACCCCTTGCCCGCCGCCTTGGCCGCGTACATCGCCGCGTCCGCCGCGCGCACCAGCGCGTCGCCGGAGCCCTCCTCCGGAGCGCCGCCGGGCTCGTGCAGCGCCACGCCCACGCTCGCGCCCACGCGCGCCACGACCCCGCTGAAGCGCACCGGCTCGCCGAGGACCGCCACCACGCGCTGCCCGACCGCGGTGGCCTCCTGCTCGTCGGCCGCCGTCAGCAGCACCGCGAACTCGTCGCCGCCGAGGCGGGCGCACAGGTCGCCCTCGCGGGTGGTCCTGCGCAGCCGCGCGGCCACCGTGCGCAGCAGCGCGTCGCCGGCGGCGTGGCCGAGGTCGTCGTTGACGGCCTTGAACCCGTCGAGGTCGATGAACAGCAGGGCGCTGCCCGCGCCGTCCGCGCGCAGCACCGCCCGGTCGACGGCGTCCTGGAAGGCGGCGCGGTTGGGCAGGCCGGTGAGGGGGTCGGTGCGCGCCTGGGTGCGCAGCGCGTCGCGGGAGGCGGCGTTGCGCAGCGCGAGCGCGGCGTGGTGGGCGACCGCCTGCACGGCCGGCAGCCCCTGCTCGACCGTGCGGCGCGGACCGCCGACGAGCAGCCAGACCTCCTGCGAGGAGCTGGGGAAGCGCAGGCAGCTCCAGCCGCCGGCGGCCGGCGGCGGCGCGTGCTCCAGCGGGGCCGCGCCGAGCAGCTGCACGGCGGGCAGCACCCCGCCGCCGGGGAGCGGCGGGGCCTGCGGCCCGCAGGAGCGGCTGACGCGGAACTCGTCGCCGTCGGGGTGGGCCACCGCGACCGAGAGCCCGGACGTCGTCGCGCACAGCTCCTGCAGCGCCGCCCAGGTCATGCCCTCCACGCGGTCCGCGGCCTCGACGGCGAGCAGGTCCGCGCCGAGCGCGGCCACGACCGACTCGCGGGCGGCGGCCTCGTCGCGCCCGCGCAGGCCCGCGACGAGGCCGCGGATGACGCCGATGTTGACGACCATCATCGCGAAGGCGCTGTAGACGGCCGCGGCCAGCGGGACGGGGTGCCCGCCGTGGACGAGCGGCCACAGCGACAGCCCCGTGAGCACCGCCCCCTGCAGCAGCGCCAGGCGCACGAAGGCGCGCGGCGTCGAGCCGTACATCGAGCGGAACCACAGGGCGGAGAAGGTGATGCTGAGGATCGAGGTCGGGACCGGTGACAGCACCACCAGCGCCACGAAGCAGGTGGCGTCGACCACGTCGCAGGACCACGGCGCGCGGCGCCGGGAGTGGCCGTACCACCAGGAGGCGGCCAGCAGCGCCGCGGCGGGCAGGGCCGCCAGCGCGTGCGCGGGCGGCGCCAGGACGGCGAACGGCACGAGCAGGACGAGCAGCGCCACGAGGGCGAGCGCGAAGAACAGGGCCCGCGTGCGCGTCACGCCGTCCTGGCGCCGGTGCGCGCGGCCCGCGCGCGCGGCACCGGGGCGCCGGCCCAGCACGTCCAGCACCCGCCCACCCCCGTCCAGCAC
>NZ_JAAALL010000534.1 GCF_009906315.1 Kineococcus vitellinus
GGGTGGGTGAGGGCGGCCGCGGCAGGAACTCGGAGAACGCGGCGACGTCGCCGAAGCGGTGCAGCAGGGTCCACGCCAGCAGCCGGCGGCTCAGGTCCTCGTCGAGGTGGGTCGCGTCGCAGCCGTAGCCGATCAGCGCCTCCCGCAGGACGGTGGGGTCGCCTCCGGCCATGAACACGGCGATCGCGACGAGTTCGTACTCGTGCTGACCGCGCATCGCCGGTTCGAAGTCGCACAGACCGGACAGGGACCACCGCCCGCTCGCGTCGAGCGCCGCGAGCAGGTTGGCGGGCATGACCTCGGTGTGCAGCAGCACCCGCGGCCCGGGGGAGAGCGGAGTCCGGTCGAGGAAGTCGTCGACCTGCTCCAGCCACGGCTGCGGGAGCCCCCGGCGGTGGTGGCGTTCGACGGCGGTGGCCCGCTGCTCGCGCACGAAGGCCGCCCAGTCCTGCGGCCACCAGTCCTCGACGGCCGGTGGGGTCACCTGGTGCAGCGCCCGGGACAGGGCGCCGGCCTGCGCGGCCACCCGGCGACGGTCCTCGCGGGTCAGGTCTTCCCACACCGAGGACAGGTCCCGTCCGGGCAGGCGGTCCATGAGCACGTAGCGCCAGTCGTCGTGGATCCCGTCGGCATGCACCGCGGGGGTGGGGACGGGCAGCCGTCCGGTCACCGCCCTCAGCGCCGCGGCTTCCACGGAGGCCGCGGCGGCGTGCGGGGGCGGGAAGAGCTTGAGGACGAGGTGGCCGTCGGTGTAGACGGGCAGCGACCCGTTCGGGAACCGCCGCAGCCGTCCGGTGCGCAGACCCAGGTCCCCGGCCAGGGCGTCGACGCCGGGGCGCAGGGCGCTCTCGTCGCCGACGACGCCGTGCGCGGCGTCCTCGGTCGCGGCGGCGGGCAGTCGCCCCGGTCGGGTCACGGCCCCGAGCCTGTCGGGCGGTGCGCCACCCCCACCACGGGTTTTCCGCCGGGCGGGGGCGCGCCCGGGCACCGGCGGAGTCAGCCGGTGCGGGCGGGCCTGGCCGCGTAGCCCGGCAGGTCCCCGGCGAGGGTGAGCAGCCCGTGCTCCTCCAGCTGCCGGCCGCACCCGGCGATGCTGACGCCGACATCGCCCAGGTCCGCCGCGACCACCCAGTGCTCGCCGCCCGGGTGCCGGTAGCGGTGCGCGGGCACCACCCGGGCGTCCACGCGCACCGCTACCGGTTCCCACGCCGCGCCGGTGCCCAGCGTGGCGGGCAGCCGCCGCAGCTGCTCGTCCTGGATCCCCGGCAACCCCAGCAGCGCGTCGAGGACCGCTTCCCGCACCGGGCTCCACCCGCCGGCGGGGTCCGCGGCACGGGTGGTGGTGCGCACGCCGGGGAGGTGCGGGTCCAGGGCGCCGTGGGCCAGGGTGATGGTGGTGACCGGGCCGTCCGGCGGGTTCCACAGCGCCACCCCGCGCGGACCGGTGAAGGTGGCGTCCAGGCCCAGCACCCGGAAGGGCAGCGGCAGCGGCGGCGCCCAGATCCAGGGC
>NZ_JAAALL010000535.1 GCF_009906315.1 Kineococcus vitellinus
GGGCCAGCCGCACCGAGGCGTCGGGGCGGGCCGTCGCCGCGTCGGTGACGTCCTCCAGCGCGAAGACGGTCGTGGGCACCCCGTCGCTCACGAAGCGCCGCGCCAGCTCCAGCACGACGCGCAGGCCCCCGTTCTCCCGGAGGTGGCCCTCGACGAAGAGGACGCGCAGCGGGTGCGGGGGGAGCGGGCGGGAGCGTGCCATGGCAGGACCGTACGTCCCGGGCCGGGGTGTCCGCTGGGAGTTCGGGCGCGGTTGACTCGTTGGGCCGCAGGGGGTTGCGGCAAGCGGGTGACGGCGTGACCGCTCGTGCCCGGCTGGCTGCGGGCGGTGCTCGCCGGCCCCGCCTGTCCTGCCGGGCCCGCCGGTCCTCGCGGAGCCGGGGCGGGACGCGAAGAGGGCCGCACCGGCAGGTGCGGCCCTCTTCGAGCGGGGGTGGTGGGCGATACTGGGATCGAACCAGTGACCTCTTCCGTGTCAGGGAAGCGCGCTACCGCTGCGCCAATCGCCCTCGTCCACACCAGGAGCTACCCAGTGCGGTGGAGGTGGAGACGGGATTCGAACCCGTGTGGACGGCTTTGCAGGCCGCTGCCTAACCTCTCGGCCACTCCACCGTGAGGCTCGCGCCCCGCAAGCCGACCCCCGAGCGGACGACGGGACTCGAACCCGCGACCCTCACCTTGGCAAGGTGATGCGCTACCAACTGCGCTACGTCCGCATGTCCACCGCGTCCCCCGCCGTTCCCGGCCGGTTCCCCGTGGCGTTGAAAACAGTAGCCGACGCCGGGCCGGGAGGCCAAATCGCCCCCGCCCGGTGCCGGACGCGCAGCAACCCGCCGCGGCGTCGGTGCCGGGGCGGGCTGCGCCACGTCGAGCTGCCGCGCGTCAGGACACCAGCCGGGCGATGAGCTCGTCCAGGTCCAGGTGGCGGGTCTCGCGCCCCGGCGGGACGAGCGCGTCGGCGCGGCGCAGGAAGCGCCGCACGTCGGCCTCGTCGGCCTCCAGCTCCGCGTTGCCGTCGGGCGACGACAGGCGCAGCAGGACGCGGGGGCGGCCGTCGAGGGAGTCGGAGCAGGGCCGCACCTGCACGTCGCCGGTGCCGGCGGGTGCGGTCATCCCCTCCCTCAGCAGGTCGCGGGCGAAGACCCACTCCACGTCCGTGTCGCCCCCGCGGAAGACCGCGTGGATGGCGTAGGGGTCGTCAGCTCCGTAGTGGAGGCTGGCGGGGACGGGGAGTCCGGGACCGCTGGCGGTCCGCAGGCGCAACGACACGTCGACGTCGACCTCGGTCTTGCGGTGCGGCAGTGCAGGCACGTCGACCTCCGTGTGCTCATGGCCGCTGACGGGCTCCAGCGACCGTGTCCAGGAGTTTCCCACCGCGCGGGCTTCTGAAACACCCGAACGACGCAACTGGGACGCGGGCGCGTCGTCGTCGGTTCCCCCGCCCGTCACCCGGCTCCCGGACGGTCGTCGCAGGGCTCGTCGGGGGGCTCGTCGGGGG
>NZ_JAAALL010000536.1 GCF_009906315.1 Kineococcus vitellinus
GGGGAGGGCTCAGAAGTACCAGGGGAAGGGCGACCAGTCCGGCTCGCGCTTGCCCAGGAACGCGTCGCGGCCCTCGACGGCCTCGTCGGTCATGTACGCCAGCCGCGTCGCCTCCCCGGCGAAGACCTGCTGGCCGACCATGCCGTCGTCGACGGCGTTGAAGGCGAACTTCAGCATCCGCTGCGCCGTGGGGGACTTGCCGTTGACCTCCGCCGCCCACTGCAGCGCCGTGGCCTCCAGCTCCGCGTGCGGGACGACGGCGTTGACCATGCCCATCTCGTGCGCCTGCTGCGCGGTGTAGGGGCGGCCGAGGAAGAAGATCTCGCGGGCGAACTTCTGCCCGACCTGGCGGGCCAGGTAGGCCGAGCCGAACCCGCCGTCGAAGGAGCCGACGTCGGCGTCGGTCTGCTTGAAGCGGGCGTGCTCGGCGCTGGCCAGGGTGAGGTCGGCGACCACGTGCAGGCTGTGCCCGCCGCCGGCGGCCCACCCCGGCACGACGGCGATGACGACCTTCGGCATGAACCGGATGAGCCGCTGCACCTCCAGGACGTGCAGCCGCCCGCCCTCCGCCCTCGCCCGCGCCGCGTCGACGGTGTCGGCCGTGTCGCCCTGCGCGTACTGGTAGCCGGAGCGGCCGCGGATGCGCTGGTCGCCGCCGGAGCAGAACGCCCAGCCGCCGTCCTTGGGGCTGGGGCCGTTGCCGGTGAGCAGCACGCAGCCCACGTCGGGGGTGCGGCGGGCGTGGTCCAGGGCGCGGGCCAGCTCGTCGACCGTCCCGGGCCGGAAGGCGTTGCGCACCTCGGGGCGGTCGAAGGCGATGCGGACCGTCCCGCGGGCGGGGCCCTCGACGGTGCTGCGGTGGTAGGTGACGTCGGTGAGGTCCTCGAAACCGGGCACCTCCGCCCACGCCGCCGGGTCGAAGGTCTCGCTCACACCGGGAAGGGCCGACACGTCCCCGACCCTAGCCCGCCCCTCCGTCCGTGATCTTCCGCGGTGCACCGTGGAAGATCACGAGCAGGAGGTGGGCGATGCTGGGGCGGTGCTGCCCGAACCACCCGCGCTGCCACCGCTGACCGACCTGCTCGACGCCGCCTCCGTCGTCCGGCTGCCGCTGCGGCGCCGCTTCCGCGGCATCACCGAGCGCGAGGCCGTGCTGCTGGAGGGACCGGCCGGCTGGGGGGAGTTCTCCCCGTTCCTGGAGTACGGGCCCGCGGAGTCCGCCCGCTGGCTCGCGGCCGGCGTCGAGGCGGCCTGGCGGGGGCTGCCCGCGCCCCGGCGCACGCGCGTGGAGGTCAACGCCACCGTGCCCGCCGTGCCCGCCGACGACGTGCCCGCCGTCCTCGCGGCCTTCCCGGGCTGCCGCACGGCCAAGGTGAAGGTCGCCGAGGCCGGGGCGCCCTTCCGCACCCGGCTGGCCGAGGACCTCGCCCGGGTGCGGGCCGTGCGCGAGGTGCTCGGCCCGCACC
>NZ_JAAALL010000537.1 GCF_009906315.1 Kineococcus vitellinus
GCACCCGCCTCCGCGCCGGTCCCCGCGCCGTCCGCGGCCGGGGCGCTGGTGCGCGAGGACGCGGACGGCCAGCTCCTGCTCGACCTCGCCCCGCCCGCGCCGCCGCTGGACGAGGCGGAGGTGGAGCGGATGCTCACCGCCCTGGCCCGCGCCGACGAGCGCGGGGTGCGGGGGCTGGGCAGCCGCCGGGCCAAGGTGGCCGTGGCCGTCGGCGGCGGCGCCGGGCTGACCGCGCTGCTGCTGGCCGCGATGACCGCCCTGGGTGCCCTCGCCGGCTGACCCGGTAGCCTCCCCCGAGGCCGTGCGCGTGCGCGGCCGCCCCGGTCGCGGGGCCGACGTCGCAGGGAGAACCGCACCGGCATGGTCGATCAGCGGGCCGCGGCCCAGGCCGCAGACGCATCCCCGAGCACCACCACCGGTGCCGCCACCGCACCCGTCACGGGCAACGCCGTCGGCGTCGACATCGGGGGCACGAAGATCGCCGCCGGGGTCGTCGACCACCGCGGTGAGATCGTCGCCCAGACCCGGCGCGAGACCCCGGCGCTGCACCCCGACGCCATCGCCGACGCCGTCGCCGACGCCGTGGCCGAGCTGGAGACGACCCACGCCTTCGCCACCGTGGGCGTGGCCGCCGCCGGGTTCGTCGACGCGAGCCGCCGCAACGTCGTCTTCGCGCCCAACCTCGCCTGGCGCGACGAGCCGCTGGCCGCCCGCGTGGAGTCGCGCATCGACCGCCCCGTCGTCGTGGAGAACGACGCCAACGCCGCCGCCTGGGCGGAGTACCGCTTCGGCGGCGGCCTCGACGAGCACGGCCGGGCCGTCGACGACCTCGTCATGCTCACCCTCGGCACCGGCCTCGGCGGCGGGATCGTCGCCGGCGGCCTGCTGCAGCGCGGCGCCAACGGCGCGGCCGCCGAGCTGGGCCACGTGCGCGCCGTCCCCGGCGGGCGGGCCTGCGGCTGCGGCAACGCCGGCTGCTGGGAGCAGTACGTCTCCGGCAACGCCCTCGTGCGCGACGCCCGCGACCTGCTGCGCTCCGGCGACCCGCAGGGCGCCGTGCTGCTGCGCGAGGTCGGCGGCGACCCGCAGGCCGTCACCGGTCCCGTCATCACGCGCCTGGCGCAGGCCGGCGACCCGGGCTGCGCGCGGCTGATCGCCGACGTCGGCCGCTGGCTCGGCGAGGCCGTCGCCAGCTTCGTCGCGGTGCTCGACCCCGAGGTCGTCGTCATCGGCGGCGGCGTCTCCAGCGCCGGGGAGCTGCTGCTGGCTCCCGCGCGGGTGAGCCTGGCCGAGAACCTGTCCGGGCGCACCCACCGCGACCCGCCGCCGCTGCGGACGGCCACCAAGGGCAACGACGCCGGCATCATCGGCGCCGCCGACCTCGCCCGCGCCTGAGCCGGCCGTGGCCACCCCCCGCACCCCGCGCACCCCGCGCCCGGCGCGGGGTGCGCGGGGTGCGGG
>NZ_JAAALL010000538.1 GCF_009906315.1 Kineococcus vitellinus
GGGGTGCGGGGGGCTGCGGGTCGAGCTGCGTCACGCCTCCACGCTGCCACGGACCCTGCGGCGGCGCTGCGCCGGGAGCGGTGCCAGCGCGGGGTCGATCGGCGCGCGGCCGTTCTTGTCCACGCGGGTCGCCTCGCCGAGGATCAGCAGCCCCAGCAGGGCCAGCACGAGCGCCACCAGCGCCGTCGAGGCGACCCCGAAGCCGGCGTCGATGGCCGCCCCGCCGAGGAAGGCGCCCATGGCGTTGCCGGTGTTGAAGGCGGCCTGCATCGCCGCCGAGGCCATGCCGGCCCCGCCGCCCGCGGCGAGGATGCCGCGGGTCTGGATGGGCGCGCTCATGACGAAGGCCGTGAAGGCGAAGAGGAAGACGCCGACCGCCGCCACGACGCGGTTGCCGGCGAAGAGGAACAGCACGGCGAAGACGGCCATCTGCGCGAGGAAGCCGACCGCGAGCGTGCGGTACGGGCGCCAGTCGGCCAGCCGGCCGCCGAGCACGTTGCCGAGCGTCGCGCCCACGCCGAACAGCACGAGGACCCAGCTGACCGACCCCTCGGAGAACCCGGCGACGTCGGTGAGCAGCGGCGAGACGTAGCTGAGGACGGTGAACATGCTGGCGAAGCCGACCGTCGTGATGGCCAGCGTCCACCACACCTGCCGGCGCCGGAACGCGGCGAACTCCGAGCGCAGCGTGCCGGTGCGGGTCTCCACGTCGGGCACGAGCGCGAGGATCGCGCCGATCGTCACCACGCCGATGACGCCGACGAGGGCGAACGTCGCCCGCCAGCCGAGCTGCTGACCGGTCCAGGTGCCCAGCGGGACCCCGACGACGTTGGCGACGGTGAGCCCGGTGAAGACCAGCGCGAGCGCCTGCCCCTGCTTGCCGGGCGGGGCGATCTTGCGGGCGACGACGGCGCAGGCGCCGAAGAACGCCCCGTGCCCGAGGCCGGAGAGGAAGCGGGCGCCCACGAGCGCGTCGAACGTCGGCGCCAGCGCGGTGGCCGCGTGCCCGAGCACGAAGAGCCCCATGAGGCCCACGAGGACCTTCTTGCGCGAGATCGGGTGCGTGAGCGCGGTGAGGGTGGGGGCCCCGACGACGACGCCGACGGCGTAGGCGGAGATCAGCCGGCCGGCCTGGGCGATGGAGACGTCGAAGGTGGCGGCCATCTGGGGCAGCAGCCCCATGGCGACGAACTCGGTGGTGCCGATCCCGAAGGCGCCCACGGCGAGGGCGAGGATGGCGATGGGCACGGGCGTACTTCCCTTGCAGCGGTGGTGTGCGGGTCCTGACCAGTGCGTCGTCGCCCCTCGTCGCACCGATCATCGCCGACGCGGGCCCGTCCGTCCCAACTCCAGCGGGACCCGGTCCCGGAAGGGTTGCGCACCAGCACCTCCCGGGCGTGTCCGGTGGCCCGGCGCACGAGCGTCCCCGGCGCGCACCGCGCCGGGGACGGCTGGAGG
>NZ_JAAALL010000539.1 GCF_009906315.1 Kineococcus vitellinus
CCGCCCCTGACGCGCGCCGGCCCGGGCCGGCGCGCTCCTGGCGCGGGCCGGCGCGGGCGGGCGGACCCGCGCCCGCGCGCCTACGCTCCGCGGGTGAGCAGGGACCTCGACGTCGTGGTGTTCGGCGCGAGCGGCTTCGCGGGGCGCCTGGTCGCCGCGCACCTGGCCGCGCACGCTCCCGCCGGCTTCCGCGCGGCCCTCGCGGGGCGCTCGCGCGAGCGGCTGGCCCGCGTGCGCGAGGACCTCGGTCCCGCCGCCGCCGGCTGGCCGCTGCTGGAGGCCGACGCGGCCGACCCGGGAGCGCTGCGCGAGCTCGCCGCCGCCACCCGGGTCGTCGCCTCCACCGTCGGGCCGTACCTGCGCCACGGGCTGCCGCTGGTGCGGGCGTGCGCGCAGGAGGGCACGCACTACGCCGACCTCACCGGCGAGGTCCTCTTCGTGCGCCGCAGCATCGACGCCTGCCACGAGACCGCCGCCGCCACCGGCGCGCGCATCGTGCACTCCTGCGGCTTCGACTCGGTGCCCTCGGACCTGGCGGTGCTGCTGACCGCCGAGCGCGCCGGCCCGCTGGAGGAGGCGGTCCTGGAGGTGTCCTCGCTGCGCGGCGGGGTCAGCGGCGGCACGCTGGACTCGCTGCGGGTGCAGCACGACACCGCGCACGGCGACCCGGCCGCCCGCGCGCTGCTGGCCGACCCCTACGCGCTCAGCCCCGACCGCGCGGGCGAGCCCGACCTCGGCCCCCAGCCGGACCTGCCGCCACCGGCCCGCCTGCCCGACGGGCGCTGGAGCGCGCCGTTCGTCATGGCGCCGTGCAACACGCGCGTGGTGCGGCGCAGCAACGCGCTGCGCGCGCACGCCCACGGGCCGCTGCGCTACCGCGAGGTCCTCGTCTTCTCCGGGCCCGCCGCCGCCGCGACGGCGCACGTGGTCACCGGCGCCCTGGCCGGGCTGTCCCGGGCGCTGGGCGTGCCGGCCGCGCGGCCGCTGCTGGACCGCCTGCTGCCCGCCCCCGGCTCCGGGCCCTCCGAGCGCACCCGCCGCACGGGGCGGTTCACCACGACGCTGCGGGCGCGGGCGCAGGACGGCTCCCGCTGGCGCACCGTCGTCTCGGCCGCCGGCGACCCCGGCTACGCCGCGACGTCGGTGATGCTCGGGCAGAGCGCGCTGGCGCTGGCCCTCGACGAGGACCGGCTGCCCGACGCGGCGGGCGTCCTGACACCGGCCACCGGCATCGGCCCGCTGCTGGGCGCGCGCCTGCGCGCCGCCGGCTTCACCGTGAGCACCGACCGCGTCGCGCCGCCGCACCCGTCCGGCCCCCCGATCGGGTGATCGGTGGGCGCGGCGCTCCCCGATGCCGGACAGTTCGCCCCATGGACCTCTCCCCGACGCCGCCGCCCACCCCCGCCGAGCGCGAGGCGGGGGTGGGCGGCGGCGTCGGGGAGAGGTCCATGGGG
>NZ_JAAALL010000053.1 GCF_009906315.1 Kineococcus vitellinus
GTGGCGCCGCCGGCGAAGGCCCCCGACGCCACGCCCGCCACCGACGTGCTCTCGCCGCTGCGCGGGCCCGCCGCCCGCGTGGTGGTGAACATGGAGGAGTCCCTCGAGGTCCCCACCGCGACGAGCGTGCGCGCGGTCCCGGCGAAGCTGCTGGTGGACAACCGCATCGTCATCAACAACCACCTCAAGCGGGCGCGCGGCGGCAAGGTCTCCTTCACGCACCTCATCGGCTACGCCCTCGTCGAGGCGCTGGGGCAGATGCCGTCGATGAACGCGGCCTACACCACCGACGCCAAGGGCAAGCCCGCCGTCCTGCAGCCGGCGCACGTCAACCTGGGCATCGCCATCGACCTGCCCAAGCCCGACGGCTCCCGCCAGCTCATGGTGCCGGCGGTCAAGGAGTGCGAGACCAAGGACTTCGCGGAGTTCTGGAGCGCCTACGAGGACGTCGTGCGCCGCGCGCGCGGCGGCAAGCTGAGCGCCGACGACTTCGCCGGCACCACGATCAGCCTCACCAACCCCGGCACGATCGGCACCGTGCACTCGGTGCCGCGGCTGGTCAAGGGCCAGGGCGCGATCATCGGCGTGGGCGCCATGGAGTACCCGGCGGAGTACCAGGGCGCCAGCGAGGAGACGCTGACCCGGCTGGCCGTCAGCAAGGTCATCACGCTCACCTCGACCTACGACCACCGCATCATCCAGGGCGCCGGCTCGGGCGAGTTCCTGCGGCTCGTGCACACCAAGCTGCTGGGCGAGGACGGGTTCTACGACCGCGTCTTCCGGGCGCTGCACATCCCGTACCAGCCGATCCGCTGGACGGCGGACATCTCGGTCTCGCACGACGACCAGATCAACAAGACCGCCCGCGTCGTCGAGCTCATCCACGCCTACCGGGTGCGCGGGCACCTCATGGCCGACACCGACCCGCTGGAGTACCGCCAGCGGGTGCACCCCGACCTCGAGGTCGAGTCGCACGGCCTGACGCTGTGGGACCTCGACCGCGAGTTCCCCACCGGCGGCTTCGGCGGCAAGGCGCACATGAAGCTGCGCGACGTCCTCGGCGTGCTGCGCGACTCCTACTGCCGCACCGTCGGCATCGAGTACATGCACATCCAGGACCCCGAGCAGCGCCGCTGGATCCAGGACCGGGTGGAGCGCCCCTACGCCAAGCCCAGCGCGGCCGAGCAGCTGCGCGTCCTGCGCCGGCTCAACGCCGCCGAGGCGTTCGAGACGTTCCTGCAGACCAAGTACGTCGGGCAGAAGCGCTTCTCGCTGGAGGGCGGGGAGTCCGTCATCCCGCTGCTGGACGCCCTGCTGTCGCGAGCGGCCACCACCGGCCTCGACGAGGTCTGCCTGGGCATGGCCCACCGCGGCCGCCTCAACGTCCTCACCAACATCGCCGGCAAGAGCTACTCGCAGGTCTTCCGCGAGTTCGAGGGCGTGCAGGACCCGCGCACCGTGCAGGGCTCCGGCGACGTGAAGTACCACCTGGGCACCGAGGGCACCTTCACCGGCGAGGACGGCGAGCGGACGAAGGTCTACGTCGCCGCCAACCCCTCGCACCTGGAGGCCGTGGACCCCGTACTGGAGGGCGTCGCGCGCGCCAAGCAGGACCGGATCAACATGGCGGGCAAGTCCTTCCCCGTCCTGCCCGTGCTGCTGCACGGCGACGCGGCGTTCGCCGGCCAGGGCGTGGTCGCCGAGACGCTGAACCTGTCGCAGCTGCGCGGCTACCGCACCGGCGGCACGATCCACGTGGTCATCAACAACCAGGTCGGGTTCACCACCGCCCCCGCCTCGGCGCGCTCGTCGGTGTACGCCACCGACGTCGGCCGCATGATCCAGGCGCCGATCTTCCACGTGAACGGCGACGACCCCGAGGCGTGCGTCCGCGTCGCGCAGCTGGCCTTCGAGTTCCGCCAGGCGTTCGACAAGGACGTCATCGTCGACATGGTCTGCTACCGCCGCCGCGGCCACAACGAGGGCGACGACCCGTCGATGACGCAGCCGCTGATGTACAACCTCATCGAGAAGAAGCGCAGCGTCCGCAAGAGCTACACCGAGCAGCTCATCGGCCGCGGCGACATCTCGGTGGAGGACGCCGAGGAGGCGCTGCGCGACTACTCCGCCCAGCTGGAGCGCGCCTTCGCCGAGACCAAGGAGTCGGGCAGGCACACCGACTCCGGTGACGGCGACAGCCGCGGCGGCCTGGAGCGCCCCTCCGCCCAGGAGGCCGACGACCAGGCGCCGCAGGGCGAGCGGCCCACGGCCGTGGACGCCGCCGTGCTCGAGCACATCGGCCGGGTGCAGGCGAACCCGCCGGAGGGCTTCACGGTGCACCCCAAGCTGCGCCAGCTGCTCGACAAGCGCGCGCAGATGTCGACCGAGGGCGGCATCGACTGGGGCTGGGGCGAGCTGCTGGCCTTCGGCTCGCTGCTCATGGAGGGCACCCCGATCCGGCTGGCGGGCCAGGACTCCCGCCGCGGCACGTTCGTCTCGCGCCACGCCGTGCTCACCGACCGCACCACCGGCGAGGAGTGGACCCCGCTGCTGCACCTGGGCCGCGAGGGCGCCGAGCAGGCGAAGTTCTGGATCTACGACTCGCTGCTCAGCGAGTACGCGGCCATGGGCTTCGAGTACGGCTACTCGGTGGAGCGCCCGGACGCCCTGGTGCTGTGGGAGGCGCAGTTCGGCGACTTCTTCAACGGCGCGCAGACGGTCATCGACGAGTTCATCGCCGCCGGCCAGCAGAAGTGGGGCCAGCGCTCGTCGGTGGTCCTGCTGCTGCCGCACGGCTACGAGGGCCAGGGCCCGGACCACTCCTCCGGGCGCATCGAGCGGTTCCTGCAGCTGTGCGCCGAGGACAACATGACGGTCGCGGTGCCCTCGACGCCGGCGAGCTACTTCCACCTGCTGCGCCGGCAGGCCTACGCCCGCCCGCGCAAGCCGCTCATCGTCTTCACCCCGAAGTCGATGCTGCGCCTGAAGGCCGCCCAGTCCGACGTCGCGGACTTCACCGCCGGCACCTTCGAGGAGGTCGTCGCCGACACCGCCGGCCTGGACGCCTCCGCGGTCACCCGGGTCCTGCTGTGCTCCGGCAAGGTCTACTGGGACCTCGTCGCCGAGCGCACCGCGCGCGGGGACACCTCGACCGCGATCGTGCGCGTGGAGCAGCTGGCCCCGCTGCCGGTGGAGCGGATCCTGGAGGTCGTGGGCGCCCACCCCGACGCCGAGCTGGTGTGGGTGCAGGAGGAGCCGGCCAACCAGGGCGGCTGGACCCACGTGGCGATGGGGCTCTTCGAGACCTGCCCGCGCCGGCTGCGCCTGGTCTCCCGCCCGGCCTCGGCCTCCCCGGCCGCCGGGTCGGCCAAGCGGCACCAGGCCGAGCAGCGCGCGATCGTCGAGGAGGCCTTCACGCGCTGACGACGCACCGCGCCCCCGGCGCCCCCGCCACCGCCCGGTGGCGGGGGCGCCGTCGTACGCTGTGCCCGACGAGCAGGAGGCGGGAGCCGAGGGCACTATCCTCGCTCGGGCACTCCCCCACCGATGACAGGAGCACCACGCCCGTGCGCGAGGACCAGCAGTGAACGGCCGCTACGACGTGCGGGTGTGCCTGGTCGGCGACGAGTTCGTCACCGGCGTCGGCGACCCGCGGGCGCTGGGCTGGGTGGGCCGCGTCTCGGCGCGCACCCCCCGCGAGGACCGCGACATCACCCTCTTCCCCCTCGGCGTGCCGGGCGAGACCACCACGGACCTCAACGCCCGCTGGCGCGAGGAGACCACCCGCCGCTTCGGCGGCGGCGACGAGCACCGCCTCGTCGTGGGCCTGGGCCACGCCGACCTCGACGCCGGCACCACGCTGGCGCGCAGCCGCCTCAACCTCGCCAACGTCCTCGACGAGTGCGAGGCCCGCGGCCTGCCCACCCTCGTGGTGGGTCCCACGCCGGTGTCCGACCCCGAGCGCAACGAGCGCATCGGCGACCTCGCCGACGCCTTCGCCGACGTGTGCGCCCGCCGCCGCATCGCCTACGTGGACACCTTCTCCCCGCTGGCCGAGCACGAGGACTGGTACGCCGACCTCGCGGCCTCCGACGGCGTGCACCCCGGCCAGGCCGGCTACGGGCTGCTGGCCTGGCTGGTGCTGCACAGCGGCTGGTACGACTGGCTGGGCGTCCCGCAGCCCTGAGCGCGCCTCACAGCACCCGGCGCCAGAAGCGCTCGGGGGCGTCGAGGAAGGAGCGCCACTCCCGCACGAGCCCCAGGTCCTCCCAGTCCACCGGGCGCACGCCGCGCTCGTCGAGCTGCAGCACGTGCGCGCCGGGCAGCGCCGTCAGCAGCGGCGAGTGCGTCGCGCACAGCACCTGGCGGCCCTCGGCGGCCGCGGCGGCCAGCGCGGCGGCCAGCAGCAGCTGGTTGCCGAACGAGAGCGCCGACTCCGGCTCGTCGAGCAGCAGCACCGAGGCCTCGCGCACCCACGGGCTGCGCAGCAGGACCTCGGTGAACCCCTCGCCGTGGCTGAGGCGGTGCAGCGGGTGCGGCGGCGGCTCCCCGCCCGTGCTCCCCGCGTCCTCCAGGTAGGTGTAGAAGCGGTGGGCGGTCTCGGCGCGCAGGAAGAACGCGGAGCGGCGCCGCCCCGCGGAGCGCACCACCCGCAGCCGCCCCGCCAGGCCCGAGCGGTCGGCGCCGCGACCGCGGTCGGCCCCGGCCAGGTGCGCGCCCGAGCCGCCCTCGGGGTGCAGGCCCAGCGCCTCGGCGACCGCCTCGACGATCGTGGACTTGCCGGTGCCGTTCTCCCCGACGAGGAAGGTCACCCCGGCCGGCAGGTCCAGGCCGTCGGTGAGCAGCTGGGCCACCGCGGGGATCGAGTCCGGCCACGCCGCGGGGTCGAGCGCGGCGTCCGGGTGGCGTTCCAGGCGGCGAACGGGTCGGTGCACGCCTCCGATGCTCCCGCGGGCGCCGTCGTGGTCCACCATGACCCGGTGCCCGCCCTGCTGCTCGGACCCCTGCTGCGCTTCGTCGACGCCACCCGCGCCACCGTCTGGGTCGAGCTCGACGCCCCCGGCGAGGTGCACGTCGACGTCCGGCTGCCCGGCGGCGGGGTCGTCAGCGGCAGCTCGCGCACCCTGGGCCTGCACGGGCACCACTACGCCCTCGTCGTCGTGGAGGGGCTGCCCAGCGGCCGGCGGCTGCCGTACACCGTGCGCGCCGGCAGCGGCGCCGGCGGCAGCGGCGCGGAGCGGGTGCTGTGGCCGCGGGCGGGCTCGCGCTGGCCGGCCAGCGAGATCCGCACCCCCGCCGACGGGGAGCCGCTGCGGCTGGCCTTCGGCTCCTGCCGGCGCGCCGGCGACGACGGGGCCGAGTCGACGGCCCTCGTCGGCGTCGACGCGCTGAGCGCGCTGGCGCACCGGATGGTCCACGGCGACCCCGAGCAGGCCTGGCCCGACCTCATGCTCTTCGCCGGCGACCAGGTCTACGCCGACGACCCCAACCCCGGCATCGTCGAGCGGCTGCGCGCGCGCAACGACGGCCGGGCCGAGGGGGCCCCGGAGGTGCGCGACGAGATCGGCGACTTCGAGGAGTACACCTGGCTCTACCACGAGACGTGGGGCCACGAGGCGGTCCGCTGGCTGCTGTCGACGGTGCCCACCTGCATGCTGCTCGACGACCACGACCTGCGCGACGACTGGAACACCTCGCAGGCCTGGCGCGAGCAGGTCAGCGCCCGGCCGTGGTGGCGCGACCGCGTCGCCGGCGCCTTCGCCAGCTACTGGGTCTACCAGCACCTGGGCAACCTCTCCCCCGACGAGCTGGCCGCCGACCCGCTGCTGGCGCGGCTGCGCGCGATCGAGGACGACGCCGAGCGCGACGCCGTCCTCGACGCGTTCGCCCAGCGCGCCGACGAGGACGCCACCAGCGCCCGCTGGAGCTTCTCGCGCGACCTGGGCGGCGTCCGGCTGGTGGCCGTGGACTCCCGCTGCGCGCGCCGCCTGGAGCCGGGCGGGCGGCGCATCACCGACGAGCGGGAGTGGGCGTGGGTGCGCGCGCAGGCCCTCGGCGACGACCGCGCCGAGCCCGCGCGGCACCTGCTGCTGGCCACCACGCTGCCGGCGTTCCTGCTGCACGGCATCCACCACGCCGAGGCCTTCGACGAGGCGGTGGCCGACGGCCGCTGGGGACCGCTGGCGGCCCGGCTGGCGGAGCGGCTGCGCCAGGCCGCCGACCTGGAGCACTGGGCGGCCTTCCACCGCTCCTTCCGCGACCTCGTCGGACTGCTCGGCGAGGTCGGGCGCTCCCCGCAGGCGCCGGCCAGCGTGCTGCTGCTCTCCGGCGACGTGCACTGCAGCTACACCGCGCGGGTGCGCCTGCCCGGGGTCGACCCGGCGCGCACCGCCGTGCACCAGCTCGTCATGTCGCCCTTCCGCAACCCGCTGCAGCGGGCGGTGAAGGCCGCCAACCGGGTGCTCGACAGCCGCCCGGTGCGGGCGCTGACGCGGGCCCTGGCGCTGGCGGCCGGGGTGCGCGAGCCGGCCGTGGCGTGGGCGGTGGAGCACGGGCCGTGGTTCGACAACGGGGTCATGACGGTCGTGCTGCAGCCCGACGGCACCGCGGCCCTGGAGGTGGACCACGCCACCACCCGCGGGCAGGCGCCCGCCCTGCGCCGGACCCTGGCCTCCTCGCTCACCGCGGCACCGGTGCGCGACCGCACGGGCGCCGCGGTCGTGTGACGACTGCGTCACGAACGGGATCGGGACCGGGCACGGTGCACAGCCCGGCCGCCGCGTGGGCCACACTGTGCACGCTCGACACCCGCCGACGGAGGTTCCCCGTGCTCTCTCGTACCACCCGCCGCGCGTCCCGCCGCTCGTTCCTGAGCGCCGCCGGCGCCCTCGCCGCCACCGGTCTGGCCCTGGCCGGCTGCGGTTCCGACTCCCTGTCCGGTGGCGCCTCCTCGACGGCGACGTCGTCGGCGAGCGGTTCCGCGTCGCCCACCGCCTCCACCAGCGCGGACCCCGCGCTGACGGCGATGCTGCCGCAGTCGGTGCGCGACTCCGGCGTGCTGCGCGTCGGCACGAACGCCGAGTACGCGCCCAACGAGTTCCTCGAGGGCGACACCGTCAAGGGCATGGACATCGACGTCATGGACGCCGTCGCCGCCAAGCTGGGGGTCCGGGCGGAGTACTCCAACGCCGGCTTCGACACGCTGCTCACCGGCGTGACGGGCAACCGCTACGACGTGGCGATCTCCTCGTTCACCATCAACGCCGAGCGCCTGGGCCAGGTGAACATGGTCCAGTACTTCAACGCCGGCACCCAGTGGGTCGTGGCGAAGGGCAACCCCGAGGGCGTCGACCCGGAGAACGCCTGCGGCAAGACCGTCGCCGTGCAGTCGGCCACCACCCAGAGCGACGACGACCTGCCCGCGCGCATCCAGGCCTGCACCGACGCGGGCCAGCCCGCCATCGAGGTGCTCGCCTTCGACAGCCAGGAGGACGCCACCACGGCCGTCGTCCAGGGCCGCGCGGTCGCCATGCTCGCCGACTCCCCCATCGCCGCCTACGCCGTCCAGCAGACCGGTGACGCGCTGGAGCTGGCCGGGGAGATCTACGACGCCGCCCCGTACGGCATCGTCGTGCCCAAGGAGCAGGCGCAGGAGGCCGAGGCGATCTCGCAGGCGCTGCAGCAGCTCGCCGACGAGGGCGCCTACACCGCGGCCCTGGCCACCTGGGGCGCCGAGGACGGTGCGGTCACGGAGTTCCCGGTCAACCCGGCGCTCTCGTGAGCGGTCCGCAGCCGCCGCGGGAGGCGGCCGGGGAGGTCGCGGAGCGCCCCGGCCGGATCGAGGCCGTCGAGGTGCGCCACCCGTGGCGCTGGGTCGCGGTGGCCGTCATCGCGGTGCTCGCGCTCATGCTCGCGCACCTGCTGGTCACCAACGACCAGTTCGACTGGGGCTTCACCCTGGAGGTGATGAACCAGAACATCGTCCTGCGCGGGCTGCTGGTGGGGACGCTGTTCACGACGGTGTGCGCCATGGCCATCGGCATCGTCGGCGGGGTGCTGCTGGCCGTGCTGCGGCTGTCGGACAACCCCGTCCTGGCCGGGGTGTCCTGGGCGTTCACCTGGTTCTTCCGCGCCGTGCCGCGCTACGTGCTGCTGTCGCTGACCGGTGGCCTCGGGGCGCTGTTCGCCACGGGGCTCTCGATCGGGGTGCCGTTCGACTTCCTGCTCACCCAGTGGTTCGGCACGCCGCAGCTGCGGCTGCTGAGCATCGACCAGCAGGCGCTGTACGCGCTCTTCGGCGGCGTGTTCGGCGGCATCGTCGGCCTGGGGCTGTCCGAGGCCGCCTACATGGCCGAGATCGCCCGCGCCGGGCTGCTGAGCGTGGACAAGGGCCAGCACGAGGCGGCCGAGGCGCTGGGGATGACCAAGCGGCTGGCGATGCGCCGGGTGGTGCTGCCGCAGGCGATGCGCGTCATCGTGCCGCCGACCGGCAACGAGGTGATCGCGATGCTCAAGGACACCTCGCTGCTCGTGGCGATCCCGGTGACGACCGAGCTGTTCTACCGGGTGTCGCAGATCAAGAACCAGACCTACGAGGTGATGGCCTCCAACATGGCGGCGGTCCTGTACTACCTCCTCGCCACCTCGCTGCTCATGGTCGGGCAGTACTTCCTGGAGCGCCGCTTCGGCCGCGGCTACGGCGCCTCGCCGCGCCGTCCCGCGGCGGCGGGCGTCTCCCTGGGCCCGGGGGGTGCGAAGTGAGCACGCCGGCGGGCGCGCCCGCGGACGCGCCGGCGACCCCGGTGGTGAGGGCCCGCAACGTCACCAAGGCCTTCGGGCACGTGGAGGTGCTCAAGGGCATCGACCTCGACGTGGCCGCCGGCGAGGTCGTCTGCCTGCTCGGCCCCTCCGGGTCCGGCAAGACGACGTTCCTGCGCTGCATCAACTCCCTGGAGCGCATCGACGGCGGCCGCATCTGGGTCGACGGCGAGCTCGTGGGCCTGGCCGAGCGCGGGGGCCGGCTGCACCGGCTGACCGACAAGCAGATCGCCGCCCAGCGCCGCGACATCGGCATGGTCTTCCAGCGCTTCAACCTCTTCCCGCACATGACCGCGCTGGAGAACGTCGTCGAGGCGCCGATCCGGGTCCGCGGCCTGCCCCGGGCGCAGGCCCACGAGCGCGCCCGCGCGCTGCTGGAGCGCGTCGGGCTGGCCGACCGCGCGGGCAACTACCCCGCGCAGCTGTCCGGCGGCCAGCAGCAGCGGGTGGCGATCGCGCGGGCGCTGGCGATGCAGCCCAAGCTCATGCTCTTCGACGAGCCGACGAGCGCGCTGGACCCGGAGCTGGTCGGCGAGGTGCTGTCGGTGATGCGCGAGCTCGCCGACGACGGCACGACGATGGTCGTCGTCACCCACGAGGTGGCCTTCGCCCGCGAGGTCGCCGACCAGGTCGTCTTCATGGACGGCGGCGTCGTCGTCGAGCGCGGCACCCCCGCGGAGGTCGTCGCGAACCCCCGCGAGGAGCGCACCCGCGCGTTCCTGGCCCGCGTGCGCGCGGGCGAGGCGGGCTGAGCGCACCCGCCCGGGTGCGGCCCCGCCGGCTCACCGCGGCGGGGCCAGCACCAGCTCCCCCGACACCGCGCGCGAGACGCAGGCCATGACCTGCGTGCGCCGCTGCTCGTCGGTGAGGACCAGGTCGCGGTGGTCGGCGTCCCCGGCCAGCAGCCGCAGCCGGCACGTGCCGCAGGTGCCCGACTCGCAGGAGGCCTCGACCCCGACGCCCGCCCGGCGCAGCGCCGACAGCAGCGAGGAGTCCGCGCCGACCTCCACCCGCGCCCCCGTCGGCTCCCACACGGCCGTGAAAGGGGTGCGCCGCCCGCCCAGCGGGTCGACCCCGGCGAAGTCCTCGACGTGCACGCGGCTGGGCCGCCAGTGCGCGGTGAGCGCCAGCACCTCCTCCACCAGGGCCGTCGGCCCGCAGCAGTAGACGCGGGCGTCGTCGTCGGGTTCGGCCAGCCACGGCCACAGGTCCAGGCGGCCGGAGACGGCCGAGTGGTGCACGAGGCTGCCGTCGGCGCCGGAGAACTCGTCGAGGAAGACGGTCTCCTCGCGATTGCGGGTCAGGTACAGCAGCTCCACGCGCGGGCCCGCGCCCGCGGCGGCCCGCTGGCGCAGCTCGGCCACCATCGCCCGCACCGGCGTGATGCCGATGCCGCCGGCGATGAACAGGTAGCGCCCGGCCCGCCGCAGCGCGAAGCCGTTGGCCGGGGCGCCCACCGCCAGCACGTCGCCGACCGCGACGTCGTCGTGCAGGCTCACCGACCCGCCGCGGCCCCCGGCGTCGCGGCGCACGCAGATCGCGTAGTGCTCCGGGCGCCGCGCACCGGGCTCGACGAGGCTGTAGCTGCGGCGCTGCCCCGAGGGGGTGGTCAGGCTCACGTGCGCGCCCGCGCGGTAGCCGGGCAGCGGCGCACCGGCCGGGTCGCGCAGCACGAGGCGCACGACGTCCGCGGTGAGCTCCTCGCGCTCGGCGACCAGCAGGTGCAGGTCCCCGGACGGCTCAGCGGGCACCGGCCACCGCCCGCGGCAGGCCCAGCGGGGCGCCGTCGGCCAGCGGGCCGCCCTCGAGCACCTCGGCGTACAGGCCCATGACCTCGTGGCCGTAGGTGCGCGCCAGCAGCTGCGGCACGGGCAGGTCGCGCCGGCCGGTGCCCGGCTGCACCTCGGTGGCCGCGCAGCGCACCGTCGGCTTCGCGCCCCGCAGCCGCACCCCGCCCAGGGTGAACTCGCGCCCCACCAGCTCGCTCTCGGCGAAGGGCTCCAGGCCCTCCAGGTGCACGTTGGCGCGGAAGCGCAGCGGGTCCACCTCGGCGCCGACCCGCCCGGCGAAGTCGCGCACGGAGGCCAGGTTCAGCAGCGAGACGAGCTCCATGTCGCGGTCGGAGGCGTGCGCGGTGTCGGTGAAGCGGCGCCCGGGGTCGCGGGCGAGGACCGGTTCCACGCCCGGCGGCAGGTCCAGGACGCGGGCGTAGAAGGCCAGCAGGTCGGCGCGGCCGGCCGCGCTCGACAGGTCGGCCACGAGCACCTCGTGCTCGCGCACCCGCACCGTCAGGACGTCGGTGGCGGCGTCGTGGGAGGTGCGCAGCGCCGCCAGCCGGGCCTCGGCGACGAGGACGAAGAACTCCTGCTTGGAGATGCCGTGCGCCAGCCCCGGTGCGTAGCGCCCGCCCGGGCGGGCCAGCGCGATCGTCCGGTCGTGCGGGAAGGCCCGCCCGGCGCTCAGCGCCACCTCGGCCAGCGGCTGCGGGCTCATGCCCTTGACCGGGTACAGGAACAGGCCCGCCACCCGCGGGGTCGAGCTGGTCACCCGCCGGAGGCTACCCGTGGCTCACGAGCCGGGCAGGTACAGGCAGAAGACGTGCCCGTCGGGGTCGGTCATCACCCGCACCCCCTCCTGCGGCTGGGAGGCGGCCACGGCCGCCCCGCCGGCGACGGCGTGCGCGACGGCGGCCTCCAGGTCGTCGACGCCGACGTCGAGGTGGGTCTGCATGCGCTGCTCACCGGGGCGCCCGGGCCAGACCGGGCGCACGTGCTCCTCCTCGCGCTGGAAGGACAGGCCGGCACCCCCGCGCGGGTCGCGCAGCTCGACCCAGTCCGGGCTCTCCTCCTCGGTCTCGAAGCCGAGCAGGTGGCGGTAGAAGGCGGCGAGGGCGATCGGGTCGGGGGTGTCGAGCACCGTCGCCGACAGCCGCGCCGCGGGGCGGGGGGCGTCCACGGCACCAGCGTGGCGCGCGACCCGCCGCCGCGCACCCCCCGGACTGGCCGCGCACGCTCGGTGATCGTAGATTCCCGGCCATGACGGTCGTCCCGCCCACCGCCGGTGAGAAGCCCAGCCTCGTGGCGAGCCTGCAGCGCCACCGCGAGGCGGTGCTGTGGAAGCTCGCGGACCTCGACGACGAGCAGCTGCGCCGCCACCTGACGGGTTCCGGCACCACCCTGCTGGGCACCGTCAAGCAGCTGGCGTCCGCGGAGTACACGTGGTTCTGCGCCACCTTCGGCCGCCCCAGCGAGCACATCCCCGCCGAGGCGTTCGCGGAGGACCCGCAGGCCGACCGGCGCATCCACCCCTGGGAGGGCACCGACGGCGTCCTGGCCTACTACGCGCGGGCCCGCGCCGCCGCCGACGAGGCCGTCCGGGAGCTGAAGATCGCCGAGCGCGGCACCACCCCGGACGGCACGGTCGTGACGCTGCGCTGGGCGCTGCTGCACGCGATCGAGGAGACCGCCCGCCACGCCGGCCGCCTGGACGTGCTGCGCGAGCTCGTCGACGGCCGCACCGGGGACCACCCGCCGGCCGGCTGAGGACCCGCGGCGCCCGCCCGGTGCCCGCCCGGGCCCCGGCGGCACCAGCTCCCGCGAGTTCGCCGCGGGAGCTGAAGTCGCGCGCCCCGGTGGCCGATGGAGCACCGTGGCCACCTCCCTGCGTCCCCGCACGCTGCGCTCGCAGCTGCTGCTGCCCGGTGTCGGCGCCGTCGTCGTCACGGCGGGCCTGCTCAGCGCGCTGAGCGCCTGGCAGGTCGGCGACCTCACCGACGACACCGCCGCGAACGTGCGCGCCATGTCCGAGCGGACCCTCGCCGACACCGGCGCCCAGGTCCAGACGACCGTGAGCACCCAGGCCGCCGCCGTGCAGGCCATGCTCGACTCCGACCTGCGCGTGACGAGCGACCGGCTCTCCCGGTTCGGCGCGCTCGGCCAGGACGCCACCCAGCCGGTGACGTGGAGCGCCACCAACCAGGTGACCAAGGACAAGAGCACCCTGACGCTGCCGCGGCTGCGGTTCGGCGACACCTGGCTCGGCCAGCAGGGCGACCCCGCGGCCGTCGTGCCCGGCATCGACGAGGCCGCGCAGCTGACCGGGGCGGCCACCACCGTCTTCCAGAAGATGCCCGACGGCAGCATGCTGCGGGTCGCCACCACCGTCGTGGGCGCCAGCGGCGCGCGCAACATCGGCACCTTCATCCCCGCCACCGGCGCCGACGGCACGCCGAACGCCGTCGTGAAGACCCTGCTGGCCGGGGAGACCTACCACGGCACCGCGACCGTCGCCGACCAGCCGTACGCCACCGTCTACGCCCCGCTGAAGGCCGGGGACGAGGTCGTCGGCGCCGTCTTCGTGGGGCTGCCGCAGGCCGACGTCACCGCGCCGCTGCGCACGGCGCTGGCCGGGTCCACCGTCGGCGAGGACGGCTACCTGGCCGTCTTCTCCAGCGCCGCCGGCTCCGAGGGCACCGCCGTCGTCGCCCCCGACGGCGGCACCGACGGCGAGGCCATGGCCGAGGCGCAGGACGCGCACGGCGAGGCCTACGTCCCGGCGCTGCTGGAGGCCGCGGCCGGCCTGGAGCCCGGCGGGTTCACCACGCGCACCGTGGAGCTGGGCTCCGGGCGCTACACCGTCGGCATCACGCGCTACCCCGCCTACGGCTGGGTCGTCACCAGCTGGCTGCCGCAGGCCGAGACCGCCGCCGTCTCCGACCACGTCGCCGAGGCCGGGGCGAGCCTGGTGCGCAACACCGTCGTCCTCGGCGCCGTCGTCGCGCTCGCCATGGCCGGCGTCATCGCCTTCCTCGCCCGCTCCCTGGTGCGCCGCATCGGCCGGCTCACCGCGGTGCTGCGCCGCGTCGCCGCCCGCGACCTGTCGGCCACCGTCCTGGCTCCCGGCGAGCAGCACGGCGACGACGAGCTGGGCGCCATGGGCCGCGCCCTCGACGAGGCCACCGCCGCCGTGCGCGAGGCCGTGACCGCGATGAGCAACGGCGCCGCCCGCGTCACCGGGGCCGCCGGCGCCCTCACCAGCGCCAGCGACCGCCTCTCCGGCGCCGCCGACAGCACCGCCACCGAGATCGCCCAGATCACCGGTGACGCCACCTCGGTCTCCGAGGGCGTGCACGAGGTCTCCGACGCCGTCGAGCAGCTGCGCGTCGCCGCCGACGAGGTGTCCGCGACGACCAGCAGCGTGACCCACGTGGCCGCGGAGGCCGTGCAGCTGGCGCAGACCGCCAGCGGCACCGTCGAGCGCCTCGGCGACAGCTCGCGGCAGATCGCCGACGTGCTGCGCACCATCACCGCGATCGCCGCCCAGACCAACCTGCTGGCGCTCAACGCGACCATCGAGGCCGCCCGCGCCGGGGAGGCCGGCGCCGGGTTCGCGGTCGTCGCCGAGGAGGTCAAGGAGCTCGCGCGCCAGACGGCGCAGGCCACCGAGGAGATCGCCCCGACGCTGACGGCCGTGCAGTCCGAGGCGGCCGCCGTGCGCGCCGACATCGCCCGCATCTCGGAGACGATCGCCGCCATCGACGAGCTGCAGTCCACCATCGCCGCCGCCGTGGCCGAGCAGCTGGCCACCACCACCTCGGTGAGCGGCACGCTGCACACCGCCGCCGGCCGCTCCTCGGGCATCGCCACCTCCCTGGCCGGCACCGCCGGCGCCGTCGAGGGCACGACGGCGGAGGTCGGCGCGGTGCGCAGCTCCGTCGGCGAGCTCGCCCAGGTCGCCGGCGCGCTGGACGCCGAGGTCCGCCAGTTCACCCTGCGCTGAGCGGGCCCCGGCGCCCGGGGGTCAGGGGCTGACGCGCTGGTGGCGGGAGGGGACGAAGCGGCGCTGCAGCTCCAGGGTGACGGCGTAGCCGTAGACCGTCAGCGCGGTGAACACCCACAGCCACAGGCACGCGGCGACGGCACCGCCGACCTGGGTGTAGCCGCCGAACGGCGCCCCGAGGTCGACCGGGATCGCCAGGAAGAGCACGAAGCCCTGCAGGAAGCCCGAGACGAAGGCGCCGGTGGCGTAGCCGCCCCACAGCGCCGCCTTCCAGCCCGGCCGCACCGGGCCCAGGACCCGGTACACGTAGACGAGCACCGGGCTCACGACGAGCCAGTCGACGTTGAGCGCGACGTAGACGGCCAGCGCGGAGTCGGTCACCTCGCCGCTGCCGAAGGAGCGGGCCAGGTAGGGCGCGACCTCCAGCACCGCCAGGAAGCCCACCGGTGCCAGCAGCAGCAGCGGCAGCGCGCGCAGGCGCACCTTCCAGGCCCCGGTGCGCCCCCGCACGGCCGGCGGCGTCGCCGCCGGGGCGCGCACGCTGACGCGGGCGAAGCCGCGGCGCAGCCCCTCCCCGTAGACCGTGGCGGGCACCAGCGCGATGAGGACGGCCACCCAGCTGACCTCCGTGGCGGTGGCGACGAGGCCGTGCACGACCGCGCCCGCCCCCTGCGCCGAGGGCAGGGCGCTGCCGACGGCCTCGCCGAGGGCGACGACGCGCTCGCGCCCCACGAGCAGCGTCAGCAGGCGCACGGCCACCACGAGGGAGGGCACGAGCGCGATGGCGGCGTAGAACGTCACCCCCGCGGAGACGAGGGAGAGGTCGTGGCCGGCCAGCCGGGTGCGCACGTCGCCGAAGAGGGCGCGCAGCCAGCGCACGCGGGGGCTGTCGCGGACGGCGCGGCGCAGGTCGGAGGAGCTCACGCGCCGGCCGGCACCAGCCGCACCGCTTCGGGCGCCCGGGCTCCCCGGTACGCGCGGCGGTAGCTCGTCGGCGTGGTGCCCACCAGGCGCAGGAAGTGCTGGCGCAGCGTCGCCGCCGAGCCGAAGCCGCAGCGGCGGGCCACCTCGTCGACGCTCTCGTCGCCCTCCTCCAGCAGCAGGCGGGCGGCGGCCACGCGCTGCTCCAGCAGCCACCGGTGCGGGGTGACGCCCGTCTCGGCGCGGAAGCGGCGCGCGAAGGTGCGCGCGGACATCGCCGCCTGGCGGGCCCACGCGCTGACGTCCACGTCGGAGTCCAGGTGGGCCGAGGCCCACTCCAGCGCGCGCTGCAGGGACTCGTCCGCGCACGGGCGCACGGGCGCCTCGACGTACTGCGCCTGCCCGCCGTCGCGGTGCGGCGGGACGACCATGCGGCGGGCGATGGCGGTGGCGACGGCGCTGCCGTGGTGGCGGCGGACCAGGTGCAGCGAGAGGTCGATGCCGGCGGCCGTCCCGGCGCTGGTGGCCAGCTGGCCGTCCTCGACGTACAGGACGTCGGGGACGACCTGCACGAGCGGGAAGCGGCGGGCCAGCTCGGCGGCGTGCTTGTAGTGCGTCGTCGCCCGGTGGCCGTCGAGCAGGCCGGCGTGGGCCAGGGTGAAGGCGGCGCTGCAGAAGCTGGCCACGGTCGCGCCCCGCTCCAGCGCGGCGTGCAGCCGCTCGGTCAGCTCGGGGCTCGAGGGGCCGAGGTTGAGCCTGCTCGGCGTGACGATCACCAGGTCCGCGCTCTCGAGGCGGTCGAAGCGGTGGTCGGCGGTCAGGCTGAAGCCCTGCTGGGTGCGCACCGGGCCGGCGTGCTCGGTGCAGACGGCGAAGTCGAAGCGCGGCACCCCCTCCTCGCGGCGGTCGATGCCGAAGACCTCGCACGCCACCGAGAACTCGAAGGCGGAGAAGGCGTCGCCGACCACCACCGCCACGTCGCGCAACCGCCCGGGGGCGCTCTGCCTGCTCACGCGGCGCAGTCTGCCAGCACCGCGCGCAGTTGGCAGGATCTGGACGAACATCGGCAGAGCTGCCACTCGGCGGCGCGCCCGGGGGCGAGCACGCTGGCCGCATGACCTCGACGGACCTCGGAGCGCTCGCCGTGCTCGCAGCGCTCCTGCTCCTGGCCCTCACCGCGTGGCGGTGGGGTGCCGACACCCGCGCCTCGGGGGGCTGGGACGACCCCCGCTTCACCGACTTCCCGCACGGCGCCGACCGCCGGTGAGGCCCGCGCCCGCGGCGCCGGCGGGCGGGGCTCAGACGACCAGGCCGAGCCGGCGCAGCTCCACGGCCAGGTCGTGCGGGCTGGAGGCCGCCTGCTGCGCGTCCTCCAGCGTCACGACCCCGTCGCGCACCAGCGCCACGAGGTGCTGGTCGAACGTCTGCATCTGGTAGTAGCCGCCCTCGCGGATGAGGTCGGTGATGTGGTTGGTCTTGTCCGGGTCGGCGATGGCGTCGGCGACCCGGCCGGTGTTGACGCAGATCTCCATGACCACGCACCGGCCCTGGCCGTCGGCGCGGGGCACCAGGCGCTGGCAGACGATGCCGCGCAGGGAACCGGCCAGCGCGAGGCGGACCTGCTTCTGCTCGTGCGGGGGGAAGAAGTCGATGATGCGCGAGATCGTCTCCGCGGCGTCGATGGTGTGCAGCGTCGACATCACGAAGTGACCCGTCTCGGCCGCCGACAGGGCCGCCTTCACCGTCTCCTGGTCGCGCATCTCGCCGACGAGGATGACGTCGGGGTCCTGGCGCATCGCCGCGCGCAGCGCCGTCGTGAAGTCGGCGGTGTCCAGCCGCACCTCGCGCTGGCTGATCATCGAGCGGTTGTCGGTGTGCAGGACCTCGATGGGGTCCTCGATGGTGACGATGTGGCTCTCGCGCACGGTGTTGATGTGGTCGATCATCCCGGCCAGCGTGGTCGTCTTGCCCGAGCCGGTGGGGCCGGTGACCAGCAGCAGGCCGCGGTGCTCCAGCGCCAGCGCCTCGATGACCGGCGGCACGCCGAGGCCGGCCAGCGGCACCGCCTGCGCGGCGACGCGGCGCAGGACCATGCCGACCGAGCCGCGCTGGCGGAAGGCGTTGACGCGGAAGCGCCCGGCGCCGCCGGGCAGGCTGTAGGCGAAGTCGGCCTCGTGGGTGCGGGCGAACTCCTCGACGAGGTCCGCGCGGATGATCTCCTCGAGCATGCGCTCGGTGACGTCCGCGGTGAGCGCCGGCGCCTGCAGCGAGCGCAGCCGCCCGTCGATGCGGATGCGCGGCGGCGAGCCCGCCTTGCAGTGCAGGTCGGAGCCGCGCAGGTCCACGAGCGCGCGCAGGTACGGGGTGATGAGCGGCTCGACCGGCGCCGCGCGGCGCCCCTCGGCCCCCGGCGCGGGGCCCGGCGCCGACCCGTGCCCCCGCAGCTGGCCACCCTCGGTGATCGTCACCCCTGCGGCATCGGGGTGCGCCCCCTCGACCTTGAGCACCCCTCACCCCGTGGGAGCATGGACGGCGAGCACGGCCCGGAGCGCGAGCGCCGAGGGCACCGCACGAGCAGACAGGAGCAGCGCATGAGCAAGCGAGGCCGCAAGCGCCGTTCGCGCAAGGGCAGCGCCGCCAACCACGGCAACCGCCCCAACGCCTGAACGCGCAGCGCGCAGGACGACGAAGGCCCCGGACCACGCAGGTCCGGGGCCTTCGCCGTCGCCGCCCACCGGTCGGTGCCGGCCGTCGGCGGCGCAGGGGTCAGCCGGCGCTGACGCTGACCTCGGTGATCTGCACGAGGATGCGTGCGCGCAGCTGCTCGGGCGCGGACTCGCACGGGCAGCCGTCGCGGATGGCCCGCTTGAGCTTCTCGTCCTCGGCCAGCTGCGCCAGGCAGCTCGCGCACTCCTCGAGGTGGGCCTGCAGCTTGGCGCAGTCCAGCTCGGCCATCTCCCCGTCGAGGTACTCGAACGCACGCTCGAGCACCTCGCGGCACTGCTCGTCGGACCCGCTCACGACGCCCCCTCCGTCTCGCGCACGGCACCGGACACGCCGCGGTCGACGGCGTAGTCGCGCAGGAGCTCGCGGAGCTGCCGGCGCCCCCGGTGCAGGCGGGACATGACCGTCCCGATGGGGGTGCCCATGATCTCGGCGATCTCCTTGTAGGCGAAGCCCTCGACGTCCGCGAGGTACACCGCCATCCGGAAGTCCTCCGGCACCTGCTGCAGGGCCCGCTTGACGTCGGAGTCCGGCAGGTGCTCCAGCGCCTCGGTCTCCGCCGAGCGCAGGCCCTGGGAGGAGTGCGACTCCGCGCGCGCCAGCTGCCAGTCCTCGATCTCGTCCGAGTGCGACTGCTGGGGCTCGCGCTGCTTCTTGCGGTAGGTGTTGATGTACGTGTTCGTCAGGATGCGGTACAGCCACGCCTTGAGGTTCGTGCCCGGGGCGTACTGGTGGAACGCCGCGTACGCCTTGGCGAAGGCGTCCTGGACGAGGTCCTCCGCGTCGGAGGGGTTGCGCGTCATGCGCAGGGCCGCCGAGTAGAGCTGGTCGAGGAACGGCAGGGCGTCGCGCTCGAAGCGCGCCGCGCGTTCGTCGGCGCTCTCCTCCGAGGGGGCCCGCTGCGTCTGTTCGGTCATCGCGCTCGAGCCTAGGCCCTGCGCGGGATCGGCGCTCGCAGCGCGTCCCCGCGGGGACCTGCGGTCGTCGCGGCGACCGGGCGGCCCGACGGAGCGGCGGGCGCCCGCCGCGCGTCGCGGCTCGGTACCCGCACCGGGTGCGTGAGCGAGGAGCATGACCACCAGAACGCCACCCCGCCGGTCGCCATTCCACCGCCCGCCGCCCTGCCGCCGGGCCCGCGGCCGGGCCCGCCGCTAGGCCCCCAGCAGCTCTCCGGTGCGCAGGTCGACCACGCCCTCCAGCTCCGAGGGCGGCACCGGCTCCAGCAGGTCGGGGCGGTGGTTGCGCACGTCGCCGACCTCGCGCGAGACGGGGTGGGCCTCCAGCGCCCCGCCGAGGAAGAGGTCGCGCGGCACGGCGCCGAGGAGCGCCCGCACGTCGTCGGCCTCGTCCAGGGAGGGGTCCAGCCACGCGTCGCGCAGGTCCCGGGGCACCACCAGCGGCATCCGCTCGTGCAGGCGGTCCAGGCCCGGCTCGGCGGCCGTGGTGACCACGGCGAAGCTCACCAGCCAGCGCGCGGGGTCGTCCTCGGCCCGGGTGGCGTCCTTCCAGAACTCGTAGACCCCCGCCAGCGACAGCACCGAGCCGTCGGCGGCGCCGACCGCGAACGGCTGCTTGCGCGCGGCGCCCCCGCGGCCCGCCCTGCCGCCCCCCGTCC
>NZ_JAAALL010000540.1 GCF_009906315.1 Kineococcus vitellinus
GGCGGCGGGCGCCGCGCCGCCCGCCGCCCTGCGCGCCGAGGCCGCCGGGCTGGCGTGGCTGGCGGACGCCGGCGGGGTCGCCGTCTGCCGGGTGCGCGAGGTGCGCCCCGACGCCCTGCTGCTGGACCGCGTCGAGCAGGTGCGCCCCTCGCCGGCGGACGCGGAGGCCTTCGGCCGCGACCTGGCCACCACCCACGCCGCGGGCGCGCAGCGCTTCGGCGCCCCGCCGCCGGGGGAGGACGGCGACACCTGGATCGCCGCGCTGCCGCTGCCCGCCCCGCGCGGGCCGCTGCCGTGGGGCGCCTTCTACGCCGAGCACCGCGTGCGGCCCTACCTGCGGCGGGCGCGGGGGGCCGGCGCGCTGGACGCCGCCGGCGCGGCGCTCGTGGAGCGGGTGTGCGAGCGGCTGCTGGCCGAGGACCCCGCGCTCGTGGCGGGCGCGCAGCGGCCCGCCCGGCTGCACGGCGACCTGTGGTCGGGCAACGTGCTGTGGTCGGCGCGGGGGGCGGTGCTCGTCGACCCCGCCGCGCACGGCGGGCACCCGGAGACCGACCTGGCGATGCTGGCGCTGTTCGGCCTCCCGCACCTGGAGCGCGCGCTGGGCGCGTACGCGGAGGCGGCCGGCAGCGCCGACGGGTGGCGCGAGCGGGTGCCGCTGCACCAGCTGCACCCGCTGCTCGTGCACGCCGCCCTCTTCGGCGGCGGCTACGGCGAGCAGGCGGTCCGCGCGGCCGGGCGGGCGCTGGCGCTGTGAGCGCGGGCGCGCGCAGGATCGGGGACGTGGACGTGGACGTGGACGTGAGCGGGGACGGGTCGCAGCGCCCGCACGCCTACGAGGTGCAGGTGCTGCACCTGCTCGTCTCGCCCGAGCACGCCTACTTCGGCCGGCCCCGCGACGGCGCGGCCGACGTGCCCACGCACGACCTCGACGAGGTCGAGGTCGTCGCCGGCAAGGGCATCCGCGGCGACCGCTTCTTCGGCAAGGCCGCCCACATGGACGCGGCGGTGACGTTCCTGGCGGCCGAGGCGTGGGAGGCGGTGGCCGCGGACCTCGGCCTGCCGGCGGTCCCCGACCCGCTGCTGGCGCGGCGCAACCTCGTCGTGCGCGGGGTGGAGCTGGACCCGCTGCGCGGCGTCGACTTCGAGCTGGTCACCGCCGCCGGCGCGGTCCTCCTGCACGGCGGGCGCCCCGCCAACCCGTGCGCGTGGATGGACCGCGTGGTCGCCCCGGGGGCGCACCGGGCGATGCGCGGGCGCGGCGGGCTGCGCTGCACCCCGCTGACCGGCGGGCGCGTCGCGCGCGGGCCGGGGGTGCTGCGCTCGCCGGTGCCCCTGGACCCCGCCCGCGCCGGGGAGGCCGTGCTGCGCCGCACGCCGCTGCCCTGACGCGCGGGCCCGGGGGCGCTCCCGGGCCCGCGCGTCAGGGC
>NZ_JAAALL010000541.1 GCF_009906315.1 Kineococcus vitellinus
CGCTCGCCGCCCGCGAGGCGGCCGGCGCCCCGCTGCCCGACGGCCTGCCCGAGCACGGCTGGTGGAGCCCGCCGGCGCTCGTGCGCGTCGGCCGGCACAGCCCCTGGCCGCCGCCGGGCCCGGTGCTCGGCGTGCGGGGGGTGCGCTCGCCCGCCGACGTGCCCGCCCACCTGGAGGGCGCGGGCAGCGTGCGGGTCTGGGGCGGCGAGCTCGGGGTCGCGGCGCCCGCCCCGCCGGAGCACCGCCGCGAGGCGCTGGAGCTGCTGCGGGCCTGCCGTGGCTGAGCCCGCCGGGACCGCCCCGGCCCCCGCTCCCGCCGCCGCTCCGCTGGTGCGCGGGCGCGCCCTGCTCGCCGCGGCCGTCGAGGTCGAGGCCGAGCGCAACCGCCTCGTGGAGGCGGTGCGCCGCAGCCACCGCTGCCGCATCTCCGAGGCCGTCGCGCAGGTCGACGGGTGCGTCGACACCGTCGTGCGCTGGGCCGGCTGGAGCGACAAGCTCGACCTGCTGCTGCCCGCCGCCACGACCGGGCGCCGCCCGCCGCGGGTGGCGGTCCTGGCGCCGCCCGACTTCCTCGGCACCACCCGCGCCCTGTGCTCCGCGCTGGCCGCCGGTGCCCGCTGCGTCCTCGCGCACGACTCCGCCGCCGTCGGCGCGCTGGCCGCGCTGCTGGCCGCCGAGCTCGGCGAGGGCGCGGTCCGCGTCGTCGACCGCGACCCGGGCACCGTGCGCGGGGCCGTCGCGCAGGTCGACCTCCTCGACGCGCGCGCCGCGACGGCCCGGGAGTTCGACGCGCCGCTGCGGCTGGCGTGCGCCGCGGCGGGCACCCGCGTGCTGGCCCCGCTGCCCGCGCCGGAGCTGCGCGCCACCGGCGACCTGGAGCTCGTGGCGGCCCTGTTCACCGGGGCGGCGACGACGGCCTGACCGCGGCCGTAGGGTTCCCCCGTGCCCGAGGAGCCCGAGGGGTCTGACGAGCGCGGGGACTGGCGGGCCCGCCGCAGCCAGGCGGCCGCGGCCCACGCGGCCGCCGCCGAGCGCGCCCGGGCGCAGGAGACCGCGCGGGCGCGGGAGGCGCTGGCCTCCTTCGCCGCTGAGCTGCGGCGGCGCGGGGTCCCCGCCGGGCCGCTGCGGGCGCGGGTCGGGCGCGCCCGCGCCCGCACCGGCCTGACCGGCTGGTACCTGCGCCGGGACGGCTCCCTCGGCCTCGGCGCCGACGGGGGGTTCTACGTCCTGGACGTCGCGCCCCGCCCGCTGGCCCGGCTGCTCGGCGTCCGCGTCGAACCCTCCGACCCGCCGCTGCAGGTGGGCCGCGGGGCCCGCGACGGGGAGTCCGTCGAACTGCTCGTGCTCCTGCAGCGCCGGCTCGCCGAGCTGACCGGGCCCGAGGGGCCGCGCGGGTAGGCGGGCCGGCGCTGCAGGAG
>NZ_JAAALL010000542.1 GCF_009906315.1 Kineococcus vitellinus
GGCGGGCGCCGGCGGGCGGGGTGCGGGTCGTGCCGACGAGCATGCGAGGCACCGTAGGCACCCGCGCGGACACGACGGGGCCGCGACACGCCCCCGCGGGGCCGCTCCGCTGCCCGGACCAGCGGTGCGGGGCTCGTGTCGGAGGGCGCTGGCACAGTGCGGGCACCGGTCGGGGGACCGGGCCGGGCGCCGCGCAGCGGGTCCGCGAACCGCTGGAGGTGCTGGTGCTCATCGACTGCGACGACTGCACGGTCCGCCCGCACGCGTGCTCCGAGTGCGTGGTCTCGGTGCTGCTGGGCCCACCCGGCGACGCCGTCCTGGACGCCGAGGAGCGCGACGCCGTCGAGGTGCTCGCCGCCTCCGGCCTCGTGCCGCCGCTGCGGCTGGCGCCGGGGCCGGCGGCCGCGGCGCGGGAGGGGCGCCCGGTCCGCCGGCCCGCCCGCCGGGCCGCGGGGTGAGCCGCGGCGACCTCCCCGGGTGACCCGGCGGTATCTTGCGGCGCGCCGCGCGGCGGCTGGCACGATGACCGGGTGCGAGACCCCGCGGCGGCCCCCGGTCGGCGCGCGCTCGTGGCCGCGGGCCTGCTGGGCCTCGCCGGCTGCACGGCACCCGCGCGCTCCTCGCGCGCGGCGCGGCCCTCGGCCGCCGACGTCGGGGACCTGCTGGCCCGCCGGGCCGCGGCGCTGCTCGCCGGCGACCCGGTGAGCGCCGCCGCCGTCTACGCCCCGGCCGACCGCGAGCGCGTGCGGCGGGTCGACGCCCGCGCCGTCGGCGCCGGGCTGGTGGAGTGGGCGGCCGAGGAGGTGCGCGTGGGCGCCGACGCCGTCGAGGTGGCCGTGCGCAGCCGGCTGGCCGGCGAGGGCCGGGCCGTCCGCTCGCACGTGCGCGCCGGGTGGGTGCGCGAGGGCGGCGGCTGGTCGCTGCTGCTCCTGGACGGCGGCACCCCGCAGCCGTGGGACCTCGGCGAGGTCCGGGCCGCCGTCGTCGAGGGCGGGGTGGTCCTGCACCCGCCCGGCCCCCTGCCGCCCGCACCGGGCCCCCGCAGCAGCGGGGGCGCGGACGGGAGCGCGGGTGCGAGCGCCGACGCGGCGGCGCTCGCCCGGGACGCGGCCGAGGACCTCGCCGCCGCCACCGCCCGCGTCGACGCCACCTGGGGCGGCGACTGGCCCCGCGGCACCGCGGTGGTCGTGGTCGCCACCTCCGCCCAGGCCGCGCTGCTGGCCGGCCCGGGGGCGGGCGCGGCCGGTGCGTTCGACGCGCTCGCGGTCGGGCAGGACGCGCAGCTCGCCGACGGCGCACCCGCCGGGGTGCGCGTCGTCCTCGCCGCCGACCGCGCCGGCCGGCTCACCCGGCTGGGCCGGTCGGTGACGCTGACCCACGAGCTCGTGCACGTGGCCAC
>NZ_JAAALL010000543.1 GCF_009906315.1 Kineococcus vitellinus
ACCACGAGCAGCGCCCCCGCCACGCCCCCGGCCGCGACGTGCAGCACGAGCAGCAGGCAGGTGCGGGAGCGCTGGCGCCAGGTGGTGGCCGGCCCGGGGCGCTGCGGGTCGCCGCCGGTGAGCAGGGCGGCCACGGCCGCGCCCTCGACCGAGCGCACCTCCCCCACCGCGCCGACCGCCGCGACCGGCAGCAGCAGCACCAGGGCGGCGACCGCGACGGCGGCCGGGGCGGGCAGCCGGTCGGCCAGCAGCTGCACCGGCCAGGCGAGGACGACGACGAACGCCACGGCGAGCGCGGCCCCCAGCAGCAGGTAGACCCACCGGTGCAGGCCGGCGCGCACCGCCGGGTGCACCGCTGCCGCCACGGCGGCATCCTCCCAGCGCCGGGTGCCCCGTGACGAGGGCGCGGGCACCTCGGCCGTCCCGGGCACCTCGGCCGTCCGGGTCGCTTCAGGCACGCACGGGCAGCGGGGCGGCGCCGCGCCCGCACGCGGCGCAGGTGCCGCCACGGCGCAGGCCGTAGGCGGCGACGGCCGCGCCCAGGGACAGGCCCCACGGCAGCGTGGGGAAGAGCAGCAGGAACGAGACCTGCGCCGGGTCGTCGCCGCGCAGGCCCTCCAGCGCCGCGGCGCCGAAGGCGGGGGTCGCCGCGAGCAGGACGACGGCGACGGTGCCGCCCAGCAGCACCGGCAGCCGCCACGGCACCGGCCGCCCGCGCAGCACCGGCACCCAGCCCGGCCACACCTCCCCCCACGGCCGCAGCAGGCCGAGGGTCAGCGCGCAGCCGCCGACGGCGGCCGCGCCCAGCAGGAGGCCGAACAGGCGCGTCGCCGGGTCCAGGCCGGCGGGGGCGCCCACCGGCCAGGGGGTCAGCCAGGTGGCGCGCAGCAGCGCGTACGGCAGCGGGCAGGCGGCGGCGACGAGGGTCGCGACCCGGCCCCAGCGCAGCGCCGCCGACGGTTCCCGCCAGCCCGGTCCCGGGTGCGAGCCGCGCCCGCAGCGCCCGCAGCGCCCGGTGGCGACGCGGCGCAGCAGCACCGCCGCCGCCGCCCACAGCACCGCGCCCACCAGCAGCAGCAGCCGCAGCGCGGGCGGCAGGACGCGCTCGGCCAGGGAGCCTGCGAGGTTCCCGGCCAGCTGCGCGAGCACCCCCGGCCGCAGCACCCCGGCCGCCGCGCCGCCCGCGAGCACGAGCAGCAGGGCGAGCACCCAGGGCCGCGCGCGCCGCTCGTGCAGCGCCCCGACCGCCAGGACCAGCACGAACGCCGCGGGTCCCGCGATCGCGACGAGGTAGCCCAGCAGGGCCAGCAGCCCGGTGTCCGCGGCCAGTGCCGCGAGCGCGGCGGCCAGCGCGGCGGCCGCGGCGGCGGGTGCGCCGGCGGCGGGGCGGGCGCGGGC
>NZ_JAAALL010000544.1 GCF_009906315.1 Kineococcus vitellinus
GCGCCAGCGGGCCCGCCGCGACGCGCTGCTGGCGGGGCTGCGCGAGCACGTGCCCGGGGCGCGGGTGCGGGGGGTGCCCGCCGGGCTGCACCTGCTGCTCGCGCTGCCGGCCGGCGCCGACGACGCCGAGGTGGCCGACGCCCTGCTGGAGCGCGGGGTGGCGGTCGCGCCGCTGGGCCTGCACCGGCTGCGGCCGGGCCCGCCCGGGCTGGTCCTCGGCTACGCCGCGACCGCCCCCGACCGGCTGCGCGAGGCCGCGCGCCGCATCGGCGAGGTGCTGCACGGGTGAGCGGCGCGGGCGTGCGGGTCACCCTCAGCGCGCCAGGGCCGCCCGCACGTCGGCGACGTCCGCCTCCAGCTCCTCGACGGCCTCGTCCCAGCGGAAGCCCAGCGCCTCGTTGACGGCGATCATCGGGGTGTTGGACACGGCGTTCCACGTCGTCACCCGGCGGGCCCGCGGCGCGTCGGCGACGGCCGCGCGCAGGCACGCCAGCTTCAGCAGCGTGCCCAGCCGGTGACCGCGGTGCTCGCGCACCACGAGGGTGTCCCACTGCAGCAGCCGCTCCGGCTCGTGGGCGGACTGCACGAGCATCGTGTAGCCCACCAGCTCCCCGGACGGTGCGGCGGCGAGGGCGAGCCACTGCCGGCGCCCCTGGGCGGCGCGGGCCGCCTCGCCCTCGCGCACGCGGGCGGCGTCCCACGCCTCCGGCTCGACCAGCAGGTCCCCCGCGGGTGCGTCGGTGCTCATCCGCGCCACCAGCGCCGCCACCGCGTCGAGGTCCTGCTCGGGCACGGGCCCGGCGGAGGCGCGCAGCCGGTAGCCCCGCGCGTGCGGGAGGGCGGCGGCCTCCAGCGCCGCCAGCCGCCCGGCGGGCACGGGCAGCGGCAGCTGCCGGCGGGCCTCGGAGCGGCCCCGCTCGAAGCCCCACCGCCGGGCCGCCAGCAGCCCCGGCCAGTGCGCCGGGTCGGCCTGCACCGGGCGCTCCACGGCGGTGCGCACGCTCGTGCGGCCCGCGGCGGCGGCCACGTCGAGCGCCGCGGCCAGCAGCCGGGTGCCCACGCCGCGGCGGCGGTGCGCGGGGCCCACGGCCAGCTCGAGCGCGGCGACGTGGGGGTTGTCCAGCAGCGTCAGGCGCACCTCGGCGGCACCGACGGCCCGGCCGCCCTCGCGGGCCAGCAGCCAGTGGACGCGCTCCTCGGCGCCGCCGCGCTCGAGCTCGGCGCGCAGCTCCGCGCGCTGCCAGCACGCCGGGTCGGGGCGGTCGGCCGACTGCCCGGCCACGAGCTCGTCGTACCAGGCGTCGAAGTGCCGGGCGGCCCACGCGGAGCGGTCCGGGGCGTCGCTGCTCGTGGAGGTGACCTCCACGAGCAGCGACGCCCCGGACCGCTC
>NZ_JAAALL010000545.1 GCF_009906315.1 Kineococcus vitellinus
GTGACGGGGGTGGTGACGGGGTCCACGGGTTCCTCCTGGGAGCGTTCGTGCGGGCTTGCCCCCTCTCAACGCGGCTCGCGGCCGATGTGTTGAGCGTGCACCCGCACGGAGCGACCGGCCGGGGTGGTCAGCGGGTCAGGCCCAGGGTGGCGATGAGGTCCTCGTGCAGCTCGAACCACACCCGGTGGCAGGAGTCGCGGTCGGTCCCGGTGATCCACGCGGGTTCCGCGCCGGCCCTCGCCAGGGCGGCGGCGAAGCGGCGGTGGTAGCCGGTGAACCGCTCCAGGTGGGCGGTCAGGCGGTGCTCGACGCCCGCCAGCGCGGTCGCGGGGGCCTGCAGCGCGGCGATCGTGGCGGCCAGGGTCGGGGGGTGCTCGCCGATCCCGAGCTCGGCGAGCTGCCACGCGGTGCAGGCCGCGGCCACGGCGTCGTTGTGCAGCAGGAAGTCCTCGTGGGCGGCCTCGACCGCCGCCCGGGCGCCGGCCGCGTCGAGCTCCAGCGCGAGCAGGCGCTCCCCGTGGGCCTTGCCGGACTCGGTCGGCGACCAGCCCTCGTCACCGGCGCAGGAGCTGAGGGCGATCCAGCCGCGGGCCTGGGCGTCCAGGAGGTGCTCGCGGACCACGTCCTCGGGTTCCCGCACGTGGGCGGCGATGCGCGGGGTGGGCGCGTAGCCCAGGGTCCGCACGGCGTGCAGCACCCGCAGGTCGAGCGGGGAGATGCGGCTCACGGCTCCTCCGGCGGCTCGGTGGTGGTCGCGGTGGTGGTCGCGGGGGTGGAGACGGTCCCCGCGGACCCGTCGACGGCCACGCGCTGCCCCTCGCCGAGGACGCTCGTGGCACCGGGGACGGCCAGGACCGCCGGGACGCCGAACTCGCGGGCCACGATCGCGGCGTGGGCGAGCAGGCCGCCGATCTCGGTGACGACGGCCGCGGCACGGGCCAGCAGGGGCGTCCAGGCCGGGGAGGTGGTGCGGCAGACCAGCACGTCGCCCGCGGCGAAGCGGGCGAAGTCGTCCAGCCCCGCCACGATCCGCGCGGGCCCCTCGGCGGCGCCGGGGCTGGCGGGCGTGCCGGTGGCCAGCACCCGGCCGGGCGCGCCGCCCCGGCGGGCGCGGTGCGCGCTCGCGCCGGTGGTGGAGGGGGTCGTGGTGACGGGGCGGGACTGCAGCACCCAGGTGGTGCCGCCCGCGATCGCCCACTCGACGTCCTGCGGGCCCCCGAGCACCGCCTCGACCCGGCGGCCGACGTCGGCGAGGTCGAGGGCCTGCGCCCGCGTCAGCAGCGGGCCCCGGCCGCCGGGCCGGCGGGTGGCGGTGCGGCCGTCGACGGTCCAGGAGCAGGGGGTGACGGTTCCGCCCACGACCCCCGTGCCGAGGC
>NZ_JAAALL010000546.1 GCF_009906315.1 Kineococcus vitellinus
GACGGGTGGCGTCGGTGCGGGCGGGCGGGGTGCGCAGGTCGCTCACGACAGGCTCCTTCGGAGGGGGTGGTGTTCCCGTCCATGCTCCGGCGGACGGGCCCGGCGCCCCATCCCGCCGGCTGCCCTCCCGGGGTGCAGCCTGCTGCACCCGTGCGGTGCAGCAGGCTGCACTCCCGCGCGCGGGAGCTGACGCGGGACGACGCACCCCCTAGCGTCCAGGGGTGCACACCAGCAGGCGCGAGCGGCGCGCAGGGGGTTCCCGGTCCCGGGCCGCCCGGGCGGCCCGCTCGACGCGGTCCGCGGTCGCCGAGCTCGCCGGGGGGCTGGGCACCGCGCTGCCGGCGCTGGGCCTGCTGCTGTGGCTGGTGGTGGTCGCGGCGCTGTGCGCGGTGGGCGTCGGCCTGCTGCTGGCGCCGGGGGCGCTGCGCGGCCTGCGGGACCTGGCCGACCGCGAGCGCCGCCGGCTGCGGCGCGGGGACGAGCCGCTGCTGCCGGGCGGTGCGGTGCCGACCCCGCTGCGCGCCGCGCTGGCCGACCCCGTCGTGCGCCGCGAGCTGCGCTGGCTGCCGGTGCACGCCGTCGGCGGTTCGCTGCTGGGCCTGGTGGGCGTGCTGCTGCCGCTGTACGCGGTGCGCGACACCACCTTCCCGCTGTGGCGGCACCTGGTGCCCGCGGGGGTGGACAGCTCGCCGTGGTGGTGGACGGTGCAGGACGGGCGCGGTGCCGCGGCGGTGGCGCTGCTCGGGCTGGGCTGGGCGGTGCTGACCGTGGTGGCCGCGCCCGGCATGGCCCGGTGGCAGCGCTCGGCGGGACGGCGGCTGCTGGCACCGCCGCCGGGTGCGGACCTGTCCCTGCGGGTGGCGGAGCTGACCGCGACCCGGGCCGCCGCCCTGGACGCCCACGTGACCGAGCTGCGCCGCATCGAGCGCTCGCTGCACGACGGTACGCAGAACAGGCTGGTCGGCGTGAACGTGCTGCTCGGGGCGGCCCGGCGCTCGCTGACCCGCAACCCCGCCGCCACCGACGAGCTGCTGGAGCGGGCGCAGACCGCCACGGAGCAGGCGCTGGCCGAACTGCGCGCCGTGGCCCGCAGCATCCTGCCGCCGGTGCTGGTGGACAGGGGCCTGGCGGGCGCGCTGGACGGCCTGGCCGCCGCCTGCCCGGTGCCGTGCCGGGTCGAGGTGGACGTCGCGGTGCGCTGCCCGGCGGCGGTGGAGGCGACCGCGTACTTCGTCGTCGCCGAGGCGCTGACCAACATCGCCCGGCACAGCGGTGCGAGCGGCGTGCGGGTCGGCGTGCGCCGCCGCGGGGACGAGCTGCTGGTCTCCGTGCTCGACGACGGCCGCGGCGGGGCCCGGTTCGCCGGTGGGT
>NZ_JAAALL010000547.1 GCF_009906315.1 Kineococcus vitellinus
CGCACCCCCCGGAGGTCCTCGTGAGCCCCAGCCCCACCCGCCGCTCCGCCCTGCTCGCCGGTGCCGGCGGTGCGCTCGCCCTGTCCGCCGCGGCCTGCGGCAGCGCCGACCAGGAGGCCGCCGGGACCCCCGCGTCCGCCGGCGCCGGCGGCACTCCCGTCAAGCTGCAGCTGCAGTGGGTGACGCAGGGGCAGTTCGCCGGGTACTTCGCCGCGCTGGACCAGGGCTTCTACTCCGACGAGGGCCTGGACGTGGAGATCCTCGAGGGCGGTTCCGACATCGTCCCGCAGACGGTGCTCGCCCAGGGGCAGGCCGACTACGCGATCGCCTGGGTGCCCAAGGCGCTGGCCTCCCGCGAGCAGGGCGCCGCCATCACCGACGTGGCCCAGGTCTTCCAGCGCTCGGGGACCCTGCAGGTCTCCTTCGCCGACGCCGGGATCACCGACGTCGGCGGGTTGCGCGGCAAGAAGGTCGGCAACTGGGGCTTCGGCAACGAGTACGAGCTGTTCGCCGCCATGACCGCCGCCGGGCTGGACCCCAGCGCCGACGTCGAGCTGGTGCAGCAGCAGTTCGACATGCTCGGGCTGCTGCAGGGCGACATCGACGCCGCGCAGGCCATGACCTACAACGAGTTCGCCCAGCTGCTGGAGGCGACGAACCCGGCCACGGGGGCCCTCTTCACCCCCGGGGACTTCACCGTGCTGGACTGGAACGAGGTGGGCACCGCCATGCTGCAGGACGCGGTGTGGGCGAGCACCGACAAGCTCGCCGACAGCGCCTACCAGGAGCAGACCGTCAAGTTCCTCAAGGCCTCGCTCAAGGGCTGGGCGTTCGCCCGCGACGAGCCCGAGCAGGCCCGCGACATCGTCGTGGCCCGGGGTTCGACCCTGGGCGCCAGCCACCAGCTGTGGCAGGTCAACGATGTCAACAAGCTCGTGTGGCCGGCTCCCGGCGGTGCGGGCCTCATCTCCGAGGAGGCGTGGGAGCGGACGGTGCAGATCGCGATGGACACGCGCAACGCCGAGGGGCAGACGGTCATCACGACCGAGCCGGACGCGGACGCCTGGAGCAACGAGTACGTGCAGCAGGCGCTCGACGAGCTGGCGGCCGAGGGCGTGGACGTGACGGGTTCCTCGTTCGCGCCGCTGGCGGTGACGCTGACCGAGGGCGGCGCCTGACCCACCGGACGCGGACGTGCCCGGTCCCCGCCGGCGGGCGGCGGGGACCGGGCACGCGCGGTGCGTCAGGACTCGATGTTGGCCATCACGTGCTTCAGGCGCGTGTAGTCCTCCAACCCGTACACCGACAAGTCCTTGCCGTACCCCGACTGCTTGAACCCCCCGTGCGGCATCTCCGCCACCAACGGGATG
>NZ_JAAALL010000548.1 GCF_009906315.1 Kineococcus vitellinus
CGCTGCGCGTCCGCCTCCGGGGGTCGGGTGCGCAGGTCCAGCCCGTGCGGGCCGGGGTGGCGCAGGTACGACAACCGCGACGCCTCGTCGGAGGCCCGGCGCACGGCGTCGAGGATCACCCCGACGGCCGCGACGAGCACCGCGATCATCATGAGCGCCGCGGCGAGGATCGCGGTGGGGAAGCGGGGGACGAAGCCCGTGCGCGCGAACTCCACGACCACCGGCACGCCGAGCACCAGCGCCACCAGCGCCACCAGGCCGCCGAGGAGGGCGTGCACGAGCAGCGGGCGCTCGAAGCGCGCCAGGCGGGCGATCCAGCCGAGGATCGCGAAGCCGTCGCGGTAGGTGCGCAGCTTGCTCGCCGAACCCTCGGCGCGGTCGCGGAAGCCCACCGGCACCTCCCGCTGCGGCACCCGCAGGTTCACCGCGTGCACGGTCAGCTCCGTCTCCACCTCGAAGCCGCGCGAGAGGGCGGGGAACGACTTCACGAACCGCCGCGACATGACGCGGTAGCCGCTGAGCATGTCCGTCACCGGCGTCCCGAACACCGTGGAGACGACCGAGTTCAGCGCGCGGTTGCCGGCCGCGTGCCCGCGCCGGTAGGCGGTGAGGCTGCTGGGCCGGCGCACCCCGACGACGTGGTCGAGGCCCTCGGCCACGAGCAGGCGCACCAGGTCGCCGGCCACCGAGGCGTCGTAGGTGTCGTCGCCGTCGACGACGACGTAGATGTCGGCCTCGACGTCGGCGAAGGCGCGCCGGATGACGTTGCCCTTGCCCGGGCGCGGCTCGAAGCGCACGACCGCCCCGTGCCGGGCGGCGACCTCGGCGGTGCGGTCGGTGCTGCCGTTGTCGTAGACGTGGACGACGGCGGTGGGCAGCGCCGCGCGCAGGTCGTCGACGACCTTGCCGACGGCGGCCTCCTCGTCCAGGCAGGGCACGATGACGGCGACCCGGCCGCCGACCTGACCCTGCGCGGGAGGGGGACCCGTGTGCTCGACCGGCATGGGACGAGCCTAGGGCGGGCACCGCCGCAGCCCGTGCAGGCGCTCGCCGGGAGCGCGGGTCGTCAGCGGAGCCCTCAGCAGGGCGTGCGGCCGTCGGCGGACCGCTCCGCGGCCACCTGCGCGCAGGCGCTGGACGGGGCGGTGCGGGCCCGGGCCGCGGACTGCACACCCGTGGCCACGGCCGCGACGACGAGCGCGAGGACGACCGCGGCGAGGAGGTAGCGCGCCAGGGACGGCGCCTGCCGCGGGTCGGCGGCCGCGGGAGCCGCCGCGCGGGCGGGCGCGGCGGCAGAGGCGGGCGCGGCGGTGGGCGCGGCGGAGCGCGGGGCGGGAAGGTGCGCGGGGCGCGGCCGCTCCT
>NZ_JAAALL010000549.1 GCF_009906315.1 Kineococcus vitellinus
GGGACGGCCGCCCCGCACGTGCGCCCGCCGTGGCGCTCGCCGCTGGCGTGGGCGGTGACGGCGTTCATGGGCCTGCAGTCGGTGCAGTTCTACGTCCTGCTGTCCTGGCTGCCGACGGTGCTGCACGAGCGCTCCGGGGCGGACGCCGCCTCCGCGGGGTGGTTGCTGTCGCTCCTGCAGGTCGCCGGCGTCGTCGGCAGCCTGCTCGTGCCCGTCGTCACCGGCCGCTCGGCGACGCGGGCCCGGCGCGCGGCCGTCGGCTCCTCCCTGCTGTCGCTGCTGGGCCTGGTGGGCCTGCTCGCGCTGCCGCAGGCGCCGGCCGTGCCGGTCGCGGTGACCGGTCTGGGCATGGGCGGCTCGGTCGTGCTGGCGCTGGCGGCGATGTCCTCGCGGGCCGCCGACGGCCGGGTCGCCGTCGCGCTGTCGGGGATGGCGCAGTCGCTGGGCTACCTCGCCGCGGCGCTGGGGCCCGTCCTCGTCGGCGCGGTGCACACCGCGAGCGGCAGCTGGACGCCGCCGCTGCTGCTGGTGGCCGCGGTCGCCGCCGTGCAGCCGCTCGCGGCGCGGGCCGCCGGGCGCGACGCGCTCGTGCGCGCCTGAGCGGGTGCTCCTCAGCCGTGGTCGGCGCAGTGCCCGTCGGAGCCCGTGGCGGCGGGCTCGTCGGTGACCGACCACTGGATCGTGGGGCGCCCCGCCACCCGGAACTGCCCGCCGTGCACGTCCAGCCCCCGCGGCCAGCCCGCGGGCGAGTCCTCCCACTCCTCCTGGCGCCCGTAGGCGGTGCGGTCCAGCAGCGCGTAGCTCCACGCCATCGCCTCCACGCCCCGGCCGGTGGTCCACCAGGTCTCGTGCACCTCCTCGCCCCGGCGCAGGTAGGCGGCCAGGAAGCCGAAGCCCCGGCCCGCGAGCAGGTCCTCGCAGCCGCGGGCGGAGTACCACGGCAGCCGGTTGCCCACGAAGTCCGCGTACGGCCGGCTCTCCTCGTAGCCGCCCTGGCACAGGACGGCCAGGGTGGTGTCGCGGGCGTGCAGGTGCTCGGGGCGCTGGGCGTTCGCGGTGAAGAACGTGCACCCCTCGCACTGGCCCTCGGGCGGCTGCCCGTCGTGCCACATGTGGAAGTAGGCCAGCAGCTGGCGCCGGCCCTCGAAGACCTCCACGAAGGGCACCGGCCCGTCGGGGCCGACGACCGCGGCGCCGGCGGGCACCGGCGTCATGGGCAGCCGGCGGCGGGCCGCGGCGATGGCGTCGCCCTCGCGGGTGTGCGCCTTCTCGCGCACGAGCAGCTCGTCGCAGGCGGCCTGCCAGCTCGCGCGGTCGACGACCTGCGGAGCGGCGGTGGCGGGGACGGGGTGGAGCGG
>NZ_JAAALL010000054.1 GCF_009906315.1 Kineococcus vitellinus
CCTCCAGGTGGGGCGGGCGGGCGCGTGCGCCGTCGCGGCCGGGGCGCCGCGTCGTCGCCAGGGACGCCGGACACGGCATCGTCCTCGATGCCGACCACGACGCTAGCGAGCCAGTCATCCGATGTCTAGGGTGATCCGGCGCCCGCGGGGGCAGACTGTCCGGGTGCCGGCCGACCCCGGCGCCCCGGGCGCTCGCCCACGACACGGAGGTGACCGGATGGCCGCACCGCTGACCGAGGCCGCGATCGAGAAGGTGCGCGCCCTCATCCGCGGCGGCCACCTCGAACCCGGCCAGCGCCTGCCCGCCGAGGCGGCGCTGTCCGCCCAGCTGGGGGTCAGCCGCTCCAGCCTGCGCGAGGCGGTGCGGGCCCTGGCCACCGCGGGGGTGCTCGACGTGCGGCGCGGGGACGGCACCTTCGTGACCTCCCTGAGCCCCGAGCAGCTCTTCACCGGCATCGGCGAGGCCGTCGACCTCATGCGCGACGAGTCGCTGCTGGAGCTCATGGAGTGCCGCAGGGTCGTCGAACCCCAGGTCACAGCTCTCGCAGCGACACGTGCGACGAGCGCGGACCTCGCCGGCATCCGCCGGCACCTGGAGCTCATGGAGGCCGCCACCGACGAGCAGGACCTCATCGCCCACGACGCCGACTTCCACGCCGCCGTCGCCGCGGCCAGCGGCAACGCGGCCCTCGCCGCGATCCTGCGCGGCATCTCCGGGGTCACGCTGCGCGCCCGGGTCTGGCGCGCCCTGACCGAGGACGGCTCCACGCAGCGCACCATCGCCGAGCACGCCGCCATCCACGCCGCGGTCCGCGACGGCGACGCCCCGCGCGCGGCGGCCGCGGCCCTGCTGCACGTCGCCAACGTCGAGGACTGGATGCGCACGACCATCGGCACGGAACCCCCGCGCGACGCTTGACAAGCACGCGCGCAGCGGTCCACAGTCCCAGTCATCGGACGTCTCCAGGCACCGCCGCCTGGAAAGCCGGCCGTCGACCTCAATGCTCCTCCCCGTTCGCGCACGACGACGTCGTCTCGGAGGCACCTGATGGCACCCACCTTCTCCCGCCGCCAGCTCCTCGGCCTCGGCGGAGGAGCCGCGACCGCGCTGGCCCTGTCCGCCTGCGGCGGGGGCTCGAGCGCGGGCTCCGGCTCCGACAGCTCCGCCACCGACCTCAGCTGGTTCATGTGGAGCGCCTCCACCGCCGAGGTCGACGCTTGGAAGGAGGTGGCCGGCATCGCGGGCGAGGCGTCCGGGTCCACCATCTCCTTCCAGACCGCGGCCTGGAACGACTACTGGACCAAGCTCACCTCGCAGGCCGCCAGCCGCCAGACCACCGACCTGGTGAGCATCCAGTCGCTGCGCGCGCCGCAGTTCGCCGACCTCTTCGTCGACCTCAACGACCACCTGCCCGCCATGGGGGTCTCCGAGTCCGACTTCGACGCCAGCATCCTCGACGCGCTCAAGGTCGACGGGAAGCTCGTCGCGCTGCCCTACGACTTCGGACCGCTCGTCGTCTTCTACAACAAGACCGCCTTCGAGCAGGCCGGCCTGCCGCTGCCCACCGCGGGCTGGACGCAGGACGAGTTCGTCACCGCCGCCAAGACCCTGACCAAGGGGAACACCTACGGCTTCTTCGCCGGTGCGGTGCCCGACAGCATCATCCCCTGGGCGATGAGCCAGCACGGCGTGCAGGCGGTCACCGCGGACGGCGCGCTGGACCTCGACAACGACGAGTGGCGCGACACGCTGAACTGGTACCGCGGTCTCATCACCACCGAGAAGGTCGCCGCCCCCATCCCCGCCGCCAACTCCCAGGCGTCGGCCACCAACCAGTTCCTCGCCGGCAACGCCGCGATGAACATCGACGGCCCCTGGAGCCTCATCAACGCCAAGGCGACCGCGGACTTCGAGGTCGGCATCGCCCCGATGCCGGTCGGCGCCAGCGGCTCCAGGACCGTCAGCGCGGGCTCCGGGTTCGGCGTCTCGGCCGCGGCCGAGGACCCCGAACTGGCCGCGAAGGCCGTCGCCGGGCTGACCGGCGTGGAGGCCGAGACCTACCTCGGCGAGCAGGGGCGCGCCTTCCCCGCCCGCACCGCCCAGCAGTCCTCCTGGTACGAGGGCAACGACCTCGGCGACGCCCAGCAGGTCATCGACGCCATGATCGCCGCCTCCGAGCCCTTCCGGGCCACCGCGAAGTGGACGCAGGTCAACAACGAGTGGGCCAAGTACGCCGTGCCCGCCTTCAACGGCGACGGGTCCGTCGACGACTTCATCGCCAGGGTCATGGCCCAGGCGTGACCGGCGTCCCGCCCGAGACCCGGTCCCGACGTGCTCCCCGACCGGCCTGAGGAGGTCCCATGGCGCTGACCGGCGCCGTCCGCGTCACCGACTCCCGCGAGTCCCCGGCGCCCCCGCGCGGGCCCCGCCGGGGCGACGGCCGCGCCGCGACGGCCTTCCTGCTGCCCGGGGCCATCGGCTTCGTCGCCTTCACGGCGTTCCCGATCCTCGCCTCGCTGGTCATGAGCTTCTACGACTGGCCGGTGCTGGGCGCCCCCAGCTTCGTCGGCCTGGCCAACTTCGCCGAGCTGTTCACCACGGACCCGGTCTTCAAGACCGCCCTGCTCAACACGGCCGTCTTCGTGCTGCTCTACGTGCCGGTCAACATCATGGTCTCGATGGGCCTGGCGGTGTGGATCTCCCCGCGCATCGTGGGGCGCCGCTACTACCGGGTGCTCTTCTTCGTGCCCGCGGTGACGCCCATGGTCGGCAACGCGGTGGTCTTCGGGCTGCTCTACACCCCGCGCGGCCTGCTCGACAGCGTGTCCCAGACGCTGTTCGGGGTGGGCGCCCCCAACTTCCTGGGCTCCAGCACCTGGGCGCTGCCGGCGGTCGTGATGATGTCCGTCTGGCAGGGCTTCGGGTACAACCTGCTCGTCTTCTCCGCGGCGCTGGACGCCGTGCCGCCCTCGCTGACCGAGGCGGCCGCCATCGACGGCGCGGGTCCCGTGCGCCAGTTCTTCTCGGTGGTGCTGCCCCTGCTGAGCCCCTCGCTCTTCTTCGCCACCGTCCTCACGCTCATCAGCTCGTTCCAGGTCTTCGTGCAGCCGTACATCCTCACCGGCGGCGGGCCCGGCAACAGCACGACGACACTGGTGATGTACCTGTACCAGAGCGGCTTCCAGAACTTCCGGCTCGGGTTCGCCTCGGCCATCGCCTGGGTGCTCTTCGTCATCATCATGGTGCTCACCGCCGTCCAGTTCCTCGGCCAGAAGAAGTGGGTGCACTATGACCAGTGACGGCGCCGGCCCCGTCGCGCGCCAGCGCACGCTCGACGTCCCCGCGGGCACCCCGTCCCTGCGCGAGCCGGCACGTCCCGGCGGGGTCGTCCAGCGCCGCCGCCGGCCCCCCGTGATCTCGCAGGCGCTGCTGACGCTCGTGCTGCTGCTCTTCCTGGCCCCCCTGGTCTGGATGGTCCTCTCCAGCCTCAAGAGCGGCGGAGAGATCTTCACCACCCCGCCGCGCCTGTTCGGCGAGAGCCTGCGCTTCGGCAACTACGGCGAAGCCCTCGACTACCTGCCCTTCGTGCGCTTCATGCTCAACACGGCCTTCGTCGCGATCGCGGGCACGCTCATCACGCTGATCACCTCCGCCCTGTCGGCGTACGCCTTCGCGCGGTTGCGCTTCCGGGGCCGCGACTCCCTCTTCCTGGTCTACCTGGGCACGCTCATGGTGCCGCAGGAGGTCGTCGTCGTCCCGATGTTCCTCATCATGAACAGGCTCGGCTGGATCAACACCTTCCAGGCGCTCATCCTCCCCTGGGCGTTCACCGCCTTCGGCACCTTCCTGCTGCGCCAGTTCTTCCTCACCGTGCCCAAGGAGCTGGAGGAGGCCGCGCGCGTCGACGGCGCCGGCCACTGGCGCATCCTCACGCGGATCATCGTGCCGATCTCGGCCCCGGCCTTCGCCGTGCTCGCCGTCTTCACCTTCATCACCTACTGGAACAGCTTCCTGTGGCCCCTCATCGTCACCAACGACGCCTCGACCACGACGGTGCCGCTGGGGCTGAACCTCTTCCTCGGGCAGAACGGCCAGCAGTGGCAGCTCCTCATGGCCGCTGCCACGATCTCCATGGCCCCCACCGCCCTGCTCGTCCTGCTGCTGCAGCGCTACCTCGTCAAGGGCATCGCCCTGTCGGGGCTCGGCGGCCGCTGACCCGTCCCGTCCCCCTCGACCGGAGGTTCCCCGTGTTCGCCGACGACGCCCGCCCGGCGCCCTACCAGCGCTTCGAGCGGCCCCTGCCCACCTGGTTCGCCGAGGCCAAGCTGGGCATCTTCATCCACTGGGGCGCCTACTCGGTGCCCGCCTGGGCCGAGCCGATCGGAGAGCTGGGCACCTTCGAGCCGGAGTACTGGTTCGCGCACAACCCCTACGCGGAGTGGTACTTCAACACCATCCGCATCGAGGGGTCCTCCGCGGCCGAGCACCACCGCAGCACCTACGGCGGTGCGCCCTACGACGACTTCCTCGACGTCTGGAAGGCCGAGGAGTTCGACGCCGACGGCTGGGCGGCGCTGTTCGCCCGCGCCGGCGCCCGCTACGTCGTGCCCACCACCAAGCACCACGACGGCATCTGCCTGTGGGACGCCCCCGGCACCGAGGGCCGCAACACCGTGGCCCGCGGCCCGCAGCGCGACCTCGTCGGCGAGATCGCCGCGGCCACCCGCCGCGCCGGCATGCGCTTCGGCACCTACTACTCCGGCGGGCTGGACTGGCACGCCGCCGACTTCGGCCCGCTGGAGCGCTCGGACTTCGAGCCGCAGCGCCCCAAGGACGAGGCCTACACCGCCTACGCCAACGCCCACGTGCGCGACCTGGTCGACAGGTACACCCCCGACGTGCTGTGGGGGGACATCGAGTGGCCGGACGCGGGCAAGCCCGAGGGGCCGCTGTCCTTCGCCCACGTCCTGGACGCCTTCTACCGGGCGGCGCCCGACGGCGTCGTCAACGACCGCTTCGGCGCCACCCACTGGGACTTCCGCACCAGCGAGTACCAGCAGGGCCGCGACCTGGAGTCCGGGGCCTGGGAGAACTGCCGCGGCATCGGCTACTCCTTCGGCTACAACCAGGTCGAGGGACCCGAGCACCACCTCGACGGCCCCGGTGCCGTGCGGCACCTGCTCGACGTCGTCTCGCGCGGCGGCAACCTGCTGCTCGACGTCGGCCCGACCGCCGCCGGCACGATCCCCGAGCTGCAGCGCCGCTGCCTGGAGCAGCTCGGGGACTGGATGTCCGTGCACGGCGCCGCGGTGCACGCCACCACCGTGCTCGACGCCGCGGTGGCCCGCCCCGGCGACCCGGCCGAGGGCGCGGAAGGCGCCGGCTGGGTGCGCTGGACCCGCGCCGGCGGCACCGCCCACGCCGTGTTCGAGGGCGGGGACCGGGTGCGCCTGGACGCCGACGCCGACCGCCTGGACCCCGCCTCCGCCCGGCTGCTCGACGGCACGCCGGTCGCCGCGCACGCCGCGGGCGGTGCGCTCGAGGTGGAGGTGCCGCTGCGCGCCTACGCGCACGGCCCGGCCGTCGTCGCCCTCGACCTGCGCGGCTGAGCCGCACCCGCACCCCGCACCCCGCACCCGACACCATCGAGAGGCACTGCCGTCCATGAGCTCCACCACGCCGACCGGCCAGAGCAGCACGCAGCGCGACAGCAGCACGCAGCGCGACAGCAGCACGCGGCGCGACTGGGTGCCGGCGCACGTCCCGGCGCCCGACACCGAGGCGGCCCTGGCCGCCGTGCGCGCCGTCGTCGACGCCGGCCCCTTCACCGACACCTGGGAGTCGCTGGCCGCCTACGAGGTGCCGGAGTGGTTCCGCGACGCCAAGTTCGGCATCTTCATGCACTGGGGCGTCTTCTCGGTGCCCGCCTTCGGCAACGAGTGGTACCCGCGCAACTCCTACACCCCGGGCAGCCGTGAGTTCGAGCACCACCGCGCGGTGCACGGGGAGCACACCGACGTCGGCTACAAGGACTTCATCCCGCGCTTCACCATGGACCGGCTGGACCCCGCGGGCCTGGCGCAGCTGTTCCGGCGCGCCGGCGCGCAGTTCGTCGTCCCGGTCGCCGAGCACCACGACGGCGTCGCCCTCTACGACGAGCCGCGCTCGCGCTGGACCAGCGTGAACGTCGGGCCGCACCGCGACCTGCTCGGCGACGTCCTCGACGCGTGCGACGAGCAGTGGCTGGTGCGCGGGGCCTCCACCCACCGCGCGGAGCACTGGTTCTTCTTCCACCCCGGGCGCTCCTTCCCCTCCGACGTGCGCGACGACGCCGAGTTCGCCGACCTGTACGGCCCCGCGATGCCGCAGTCCACCGGGCCGTCGGAGGCCTACCTGGAGGACTGGCTGCTGCGCACGGTGCGGATCGTCGACCGCTACCGCCCGCAGGTGCTCTGGTTCGACTGGTGGATCGAGCACCCCGCCTTCGAGCCGTACCTGCGGGTGCTGGCCGCCTACTACTACAACCGCGCCGCGCAGTGGGGCCGCGGCGTGGTGCTGCAGTACAAGTGGAACGCCTTCCGCGAGGGCACCGCGGTCCTCGACGTCGAGCGCGGGAGCATGGCCGGCACCCACCCGGTGCCCTGGCAGAACGACACCTCCGTCTCGCGAACCTCCTGGGGGTGGGTGGAGGGCCACGAGCACAAGAGCGTGGTCGACCTCGTCGGCGAGCTCGTCGACGTCGTGGCCAAGAACGGGTGCCTGCTGCTGAACATCGGCCCCAGGCCCGACGGCACGGTGCCCGAGGAGGAGGTCGCCCTGCTCGAGGGCCTGGGGGCGTGGCTGGAGCTGTTCGGCGAGGCCGTCTACGGCACCCGCCCGTGGACGGTGCCCGGCGAGGGGCCCACCGCCGTCCCGCAGGGTTCCTTCACCGACCAGCGGTCGCTGGGCTACACCGCCGCGGACCTGCGCTTCACCCGGCGCCGCGACGTCGCCGGCACGTCCCTGTACGTCCTCGGGGTGGTGCGCCCCGAGGACGGCGTCGTGCGGGTGCGCTCCCTGGGCGCCTCCTCCGCGCTGTCCCCGGGCGAGGTCTCGTCGGTGCACCTGATCGGGACGCCCGAGCCGCTGCACGTGGAGCGCACCGACGACGCGCTGCTGATCACCCTGCCCTCGCCGCTGCCGGCGGCCGCCGCGGCGGTGCCGGGTTTCGCGCTGCGCCTCACGGTGCCCGACCCGGCCGCTCCCGCACCGCGCGCCCTGCTGCTGCCCGACATGATGGGCGGGGGCTGAGCGAGCTCCCCGGGAGGGGTTCAGGACGTGGTGAGGACCTGGGTGACGCGGCCGGTGGCCGCTTCGAAGCGCAGTTCGCCGCCGGTGAAGCGCTGCCGCACCCCGCCGGGGACCGCGACCTCCTCGGAGGTGGGCATGCCCAGCGGGGAGCGGTCGGCGCCGGCGGCTTCCCAGTGGGCGCGGAAGGCGCCGTGCACGGTGGCCAGCAGGTACGTGGTGGGCGCGGCCGGGTCGGGGGAGGCGCACAGCACGCCGCCGCTGAAGCGCTGCAGCGCCGCGCGCTGCCCGCCGCTGCTGCTCTCCTCCGCCTCACCGGCCGGGTAGCCGAGGACCCCGCGCTCGAAACCGCGCGCGGCCCAGTAGCTGCGCAGGCGCACCGGCTGCCACCAGCCGCTGTCGTCCAGGTCGGTGACGACGTGCGCTCCGGTGGAGGGCGTCCAGTAGATGCTCGCCCCCGAGGCGAAGTGGTTGTAGCGCCCGACCCCGTCGGGGGTGCCCAGCTCGTCGGTCACCGGCAGGCCCAGGCGGTGCACGGTGGCCTCGTCGCTCCACCGGGGGCCCTGGTAGCGCTCGGCGATGGCGCCGCCGACCAGGTGCGCGGCCGCGCCGGCCCCGGCCGGGGCGTACAGGATGCCGCCCTGGAAGCGCTGGCGCCAGGCGTCGCCGGCGGCACCCTCCGGGATCCAGCCCATCGCGAGGGGTTCGGTGTCGGTCAGCGGCCAGCCCAGCGGGCCGCGCTCGGCGCCGCCGGCCAGCCAGCGCTCGGCCACGGGGCTGTTCCACACCCAGCGCCCGCCCTCCAGCGAGCGGTAGCGCCAGCCGCGCTCGAAGCGCTGGCGGCTCGCGAGAGCGCCGAGCTCCTCGACCTCGGCGACCGGGTAGCCGGGGACGGTGAAGGGCATCAGGCGCTGCCGCTGGTGGGGGTCGTTCCACAGCGCGTCGTCCCCGCGCACGACGTGCGCGCCGGTGGCGGGGCTGGACCAGATGCGCCCGCCGGTGAAGGTGGTGGAGGTCCCCGAGCCGTCGGCGGCCCGCACCTCGCTGCTGGTGGGTGCGCCCAGCGGGCCTGCGGGGCCGCCGGCGGCGCGGTAGCGCTCGGCGGTGGCGGTGCGCACGACGTGACCGCGCCCGTCGGCGCCCACGTGCAGCGCCCCCAGCTGCCCCTTCCAGACGCGCACGCCGCCGATCGTCGCGGGGGTGGGGTCCAGCTGCCCGATCCACTGCGGCTGCCCCGGGGTGTTGGACCCGCTGGCCTCCAGCTCCTCGGGACCGGACCAGCCGTCGCACGGGGCGACGGTGGCGCTGCGCCGGGCCACCTCGGTGCCCTCGGGGCGCTGCAGCAGGCGCACGGTGCTCGTGCCGACCGGCTCGCTCAGCCGCACCGGCGGCTGGGCGTCGCCGACCGCGCCGGTGGCGCTCAGGAAGGTCTCCTCGTCGGCGCCGCCGACCACGTCGTAGCGCTCGGCCTGGTCCGGGCGGCGCCAGGAGACCGACAGGGTGGCGCCGTCCTGGGCGCACAGCGTGGTGGTGCTCAGGGGCGAGGTGGCGCGCTGGGCGCGCGGCACGGCCGACCCCGCGGTCGCTGCGGGCGGTGCGGGGTCGGCCGCCGCGGCTGAAGCGCTCGCGGGAACGAGCAGCGCCGCGCCCAGGCACGTGGTGCCGGCGAGGGCGGCGGCGCGCAGGACGGTGGTGCGCAGGACGGTGGTGCGCAGGACGGTGGTGCGGGGCGCGGGCACGGTGGTTCTCCGGGGAGGGGCCCGAGGGGTCGGGCGCGGGTGCCGGGGAACTCCGGCTCACCCAGCGTAGCCGTGAGATCACTGATCATGAGGCTGTTGCCCCGGAGCGGCTCCCGCACGACTGCGCCGCGGCCGCGGTCAGCCGCGGTCGTGGTCGGTCGAGCGCGCCACCTCGGCGCCCTCCTCCAGCTCGGCCAGCCGAGCGGCCAGGGCGGTGCGCGCGATCTGCAGGGAGTCCGAGCCCAGGGCCTGCCGCAGCCGGCCGGCGCCATCGGCCCGCGCCAGCGCGATCAGGGCTTCCGCGGCCCGATCGGGATCGCCGAGCTGGGTGCCGGGCATCTGCTGGTGCTGGCGGACCATGTCCCGGACGGCCTCGTACCCGTCGAGGTGCGTGTCCGACAGCGACAGGGAGTCCGCCGTGAGGAAGGAGGTGTCGAAGTAGCCGGGTTCGACGAGGTTCACCGAGATGCCGAAGCCGGTCACCTCCGCCGCCAGCGACTCCGTCAGCCCCTCGACGGCGAACTTCGCGGCGCAGTACAGCCCCCACCCGGGGAAGGACGTCACCCCGAGCACGGAGGAGATCGTCACGAGGTGGCCGGACCGCGCCTCGCGCATCACGGGCAGGGCGGCGCGCACGACGTTCCAGGTCCCCCTCACCTGCACGTCGAGCATGGCGGCGACCTGGGCGTCGGTGGTCTCCTCCACGGCGCCCAGGAACCCGTAGCCGGCGTTGTTGACGACGACGTCGAGGTTGCCGAAGCGCTGCGTCGCCCGCTGGACGGCCCCGGTCACCGCCGCGGGGTCGACGAGGTCGACCTCCAGGGCCAGCAGGCGGGAGGTGTCGACCTCGGCGAGGGCGGCGTGCAGCCGCGGGGACGAGCGGGTGGTGGCGACGACCTGGCAGCCGGAGGCCAGCAGCGCCCTGACCAGGGCCAGGCCCAGGCCGCGGGAGGCGCCGGTGACCAGCCAGGTGGCGGGACGGTCGACGGGGTAGGGCATGAGGAGCTCCTCGAACAGCCGGTGGTGGGTGCGTCCGGCGTCCGCCGGCGCCCTTCCAGCGTGTCCGCTCGCCGGTGCCCGCGGGGGCCCGGGAGGTGCCCGGCGGTGCCGGGGGGAGCGGCTTCCCGGGTGCGGCGCACCCCCTCTCGCGGCTCCCGCGCCGGGAGCGCCGGTGCCAGCATGGGGCCATGACGGCGAGTTCCGACCTGGGGGCCTTCCTGCGCGCCTGCCGGGCGGGCACCGAACCGGAGTCGGTGGGGCTGGCCCGCGCCCCGGGTCGCCGGGTGCGGGGTCTGCGCCGCGAGGAGGTGGCGCAGCTGGCCGGGCTCAGCGTCGACTACTACACGCGCCTGGAGCAGGGCCGGCACACCAGCCCCTCGGACAGCGTCGTGGAGGCGCTGGCCGGGGCGATGCACCTCGACGCGGCGGCGGCCGCCCACCTGCGGGACCTGGCCAGGCCGCCCCGGCGCGGGGCGGGCCCGCCGAGCGTGCAGCGCGTGCGGCCGGCCCTGCACCAGCTGCTGGGCTCCCTCAGCGAGCACCCCGCGCTGGTGCTGGGCCGGCGCACCGACGTCCTGGCGACCAACCGGCTGGCCGCCGAGCTGATGACCGACTTCGACGCCCTCCCGGCCCGCCGGCGCAACTACGTGCGGTGGCTGCTGCTGGACCCGGCGGCCCGGGAGGTCTTCCCGGACTGGCGCACCGTCAGCGCCGAGGCGGTGGGCACGCTGCGGCTGGACGCCGGCCGCCACCCCGCGGACGCCCTGCTGGAGCAGCTGGTGGGGGAGCTGACGCTGGGCAGCGAGGAGTTCGCCCGCTGGTGGACCGAGCGCACCGTGCACCAGCGCACCCACGGCAGGAAGCGCTTCCACCACCACCTGGTCGGCGAGCTGGCCCTGGACTTCGAGGCGCTGTCCCTGCCGGGGGACCCCGACCAGACGCTGTTCGTCTACAGCGCCGAGGCGGGCAGCACCTCGCACGAGCGGCTCACGGTCCTCGCCTCCTGGGTCGCCGACCCCCGCGGGCAGCAGGCGCGCTCGCCGCGGACGGGCCCGGCGGCGCAGGGGGGCGGCGAGCCGGACCCTCAGGGGACCAGGCGCTCGGCGCGGTAGCGGTCCACCAGGCGCAGCAGGGAGCGCTCGGTGCTCACGTACCCGGTGAAACCGGCCAGGCGGCTGCGCGTCATGTCGGCCAGCACCTCCACGGGCCGGCCGAGGTCGCTGTCGGTGTGCCACCACGAGGCCACGCGCGACAGGTCCGGTTCGCTCAGGTCGTGCTCGTCGACCAGGCGCGCCCACACCTGCTGCGCGTCGGCCACCTGCTCCTGCAGCGGCTGCGGGTGCTCGCCGGGGCCGGCCCAGGGGACCCCCAGGTGCTCGGCCAGGCGCGGCCACAACCGGCGCCAGCGCACGACGTCGCCGTCGACGACGTTGAAGGCGGTGTCCGCCGCCTGCGGCGTGGTGGCCGCCCAGACCTGGTGGTCGGCCAGCTGGCCGGCGTCGGTGAGGTCCACCACGCCGTTCCACTGAACCTGCGAGCCGGGGAAGGTGAAGGGGCGCCCGGTGGCGCGCGCGATCGCCGCGTAGGCGCCCAGGGTGGAGACGATGTTCATCGCGTTGCCCACCGCGTGCCCGAGGATCGTGTGGGCGCGGTGCACCGACCAGGTGAAGCCGTGGCGGGCGGCCGCGGCGAACAGCTCGTCCTCCTGGGCGTAGTAGAAGTTCGGCGTGTCCAGGCGCTCGGCGTCCTCCAGGAACGGCGTGTCGGGCAGCTCGCCGCGCCCGTAGGCCTCGAAGGGCCCGAGGTAGTGCTTCAGGCCGGTGGCCAGCGCCACGTGGCGCAGCGAGCCCTGCGCACCGAGGGCGGCCAGCAGGTCGCGCACGATGCCGGCGTTGACCTCGATGTTGCGCGCCTCGGTGTCCTGGCGGACCCAGGCGTTGACGAAGACGTGGGTGGGGCGCAGGCCGGCGAGGCGCTCGCGCAGGTCCCGTGCGTCGAGCAGGTCGGCGGCCACGTGCGCGGCGCCGGCGGTGGCCGGGGGGCGGCGCGAGAGCCCGCTGGTGCGCCAGCCGGACTCGACGAGCTGCTGCACCAGCGCGGAGCCGGTGATGCCGGTGGCTCCCACGACCAGGGCGTGCGCACCGGGCGGAGGTGTGCGCACCGGTGTCGGGGCGCGGTCGGGCAGGAGGGCGGCGGACGGGGCCATGTCCACCACAGTACCCATGGTCGTCACTATGATGTTCACCGTGCCTGCCGCTGAACCCGATGCCGAACCCGGTTCCGCGGGCGCTCCGCCCCTGGAGGTGCGCCTGGCGCAGGCGCTGCGCGCCGCGCGGTTGGCCCGCGGGTTCTCCACGGCCGCGCTCGCGCAGCTCTCGGGGGTGTCCCGCGCGATGATCGTCAAGGTGGAGCGCGGGGACAGCCAGCCCACCGCGGCGCTGCTGGGGCGCCTGTGCGCGGCCCTCGGGCTGACGCTGTCGGAGCTGTTCGGGCGGGTCGAGCAGCCGCTCGCGCACAGCCTGCGCCTGCTGCGGGCGCAGGACCAGCGCGAGTGGGAGGACCCGGCCACCGGCTACCTGCGCCGCGTGCTGTCGCCGGCGGCCGGTGGTCCGCTGCAGCTGACCCGGATCGAGCTGCCGGCCGGGGCGTCGGTGTCGTACCCGGCGGACGCCTACGCGGGGATCCACCAGCAGGTGTGGGTGCTGAGCGGCGACCTGGAGGTCCACGAGGGCGCCGAGGCGCACCGGCTGGCGGCCGGGGACTGCCTGGAGCTGGGACCGCCGCGCGAGTGCACCTTCACCAACCCCGGCGCCGCACCCGTGCGCTACCTCGTCGCCGTCGCGCACCGCCGCCCCTGACGCCCCTCCCCGCCGTGCCGCGGGCACGGCGCCCGCGCGGTGCTAGCGCTCCGGCGTACCATCGATGCGTGCCGACGGCCGAGGACACCGGGATCCGCGCCGCGCTGCTGGCCGCGGCGGAGCGGCAGCTGACGGGCTCCGCCGACGGCGACGTCGCCACCCGGGCGGTGTGCCAGGAGGCCGGGGTCACGCAACCGGTCCTCTACCGCCTCTTCGGCGACAAGCAGGGCCTGCTCGACGCCCTGGCCGAGGTGGCGCTGCAACGCTACGCGCAGCGCAAGCAGGAGCTGGAGGTCACCGGCGACCCCGTCGCCGACCTGCGCGCCGGGTGGGACGACCACACCGCCTTCGCCCTGGAGAACCCCGCGCTGTACCGGCTGATGTTCACCCCGCGCCCCGGCTCGGCCTCCGCCGTGCACCGGCGGATCCTCGCCCTGCTCGAGGCCACCCTGGTGCGGTGCGCGGCCGCCGGGGCGCTCACGACGACCCCGCGCCGGGCGGCGCAGCTCGTCCTGCCGGCCAACATCGGCCTCGCGCTGAACCTCATCGCCCAGCCCGCCCTCTTCGACGACCCCGAGCTGTCCCACCGCACCCGCGAGGCGGTGTTCGCCGCGGTCCTCGACGAGAGCGCCGCGTCGACGACGACGCACCCGGTGCGCGACGCCGCCCGACGCCTGCACGCCCAGCTCCTGCTCGGGGGCACCCCCGTGCTCGAGCAGGCCGAAGCGGCTCTGCTCACCCGCTGGCTCGAACGCCTCGACGCCGCGACCTGAGCGCCGGCACCCACCTCCGCCGACGTCGACCCGGACCTGTTCGCCGGACCCGTCGGCCCCCGCGACGACGCCCTCGTCGGTTTCGAGGAGTTCCGGGCACCGGTGGGCGACCGGGCGCTGGCCGCCCTGGTGTGGCGGCTGACCGAGGAGATGACTTCCGCGGAACCCCTGGCCGTCCGCTGAGCCCACCCCGCCCGGGGTTCCGGGGTGGCCGGTGCCCGGTGGGTGGGTGAGGATCGTGAGGTGCCCGTGCTGCCGCCCCCGCCGCTCGAGCGCGACGGCGTCCTGGACTGGGTGGGCACCCACCTGGGTCACCTGGCCTGGGAGCCCGGCAGCGTGGTGGCCTCGCCGGTCCGCGGCGGGCAGGCGGCGGCCGACGCCGCGCTGGCCGGGCTCGACCTCAGCGGGTACGCCTCCAGGCGCAGCGAGGTGTGGCCGCGCGAGCGGCGCGGCAGCAGCCGCCTCTCCCCGTACGTCCGCCACGGGCTGCTGACGCTGCCGGCGGTGTGGGCGGCCGCGGCCGGCGCGCCCGCCCGCGACCGCGCGAAGTTCCGCGACGAGCTGCTGTGGCAGGAGTACGCCCGCCACCTGTACGCCCGCCTGGGTCCGGCGACGGCGCGACCGCTGCGCTTCGCCGACCCCGTGCCCGTCCCCTCGCCCGTCCCGGTGCAGCCGTGGGTGCGCGAGCCCTGGCCCGCCGACATGGCCTGCGTGGCCACCACCACGGCGGAGCTGCACGAGGAGGGTTGGTTGGTGAACCAGACCCGGATGTGGCTGGCCTCCCAGCACTCCGTGCGCGCCGGCGGTGACTGGCGCGCGGGAGCGCGCGAGATGTACCGCCACCTGCTGGACGGTTCGGCGGCCGCCAACCGGCTGGGGTGGCAGTGGGCGGTGGGCACCGCCACGGGCAAGGTGTACGGCTTCAGCCGCTGGCAGGTGGAGAAGCGCGCGCCGGGCCTGTGCGGCACGTGCGCGCTGCAGCGGGCGTGCCCGATCCAGGAGTGGCCCGAGGTCCAGGCGGGCCCGCGCCTGGACGCGGGACCGGCCCTGGCCGGTGGGCCCGGCTGGGAGGGGGAGAGCGGTGCGGGTCCGCGCCGCGCCGAGGTCAGCGCCCCGCCGGAGGCGGTGTGGTTGACGGCGGAGTCGCTGGGCCGCAGCGACCCGGCGCTGGTGGCGCACCCCGACCTGCCGGCGGTGTTCGTCCTCGACGAGCCGCTGCTGGCGCGGTTGCGCCTGTCGGGCAAGCGGTTGGTGTTCCTGGCCGAGACGCTGGCCGAGCTGGGCTGCGAGGTGCGCCTGGGCGATCCCGTGCGCGAGCTGGCCGGGCGCCGGCTCGCGGTGACGCACGCGCCCGTGCCGGGGTTCGCGCGCCGGGCCGCGCGCCTGGACGTCGTGGCGCGCCACCCCTGGCCGTGGTTGCGGCGGCCGGGGTCGGGCTCGCTGCGCTCCTTCAGCGCCTGGGCGCGCTCAGCGCGCTGACGCGCCCTCCCGGCGGGTCAGCGGTCGTAGTGCCCGGCGTCGATGTCCTCCAGCAGCGTGGGACCGCTCGGCCGCCAGCCGAGCAGTTCGCGCGTGCGCGCGCTGGAGGCGGGGACGTCGGCGGCGAGGAACGCGCCGACGAAGGGCAGTTCCTGCGCGAGGCGCTCCGGCGGCACCGACTCGGTGGGCAGGTGCAGGCGGCGCGCGAGCGCCGTGACGACCTCGCGCACGGGAACGCCCTCCTCGGCCGCGGCGTGGACGACCGAGCCGGCGGGGGCCTGCTCCAGGGCGAGGCGCACCAGGACGGCGGTGTCGGAGCGGTGCACCGCCGGCCAGCGGTTGGTGCCGGTCCCGGGGTAGGCCGCGCGGCCCGTGCGGCGGGCGTGCTCGGCGACGATGGCGATGAAACCCCGGTCGCCCGCGCCGTGCACGGTCGGCGCGAACCGGGCGCTGACGACGCGCACGCCCTTCTCGGCGTAACCCAGGGCCAGGTTCTCCGCACCACCGCGGGGGGAGTCGACCCCGTGGGCGTCGCTGCGGTCGTCCTCCTCGGCGGGCCGCCCGAGCCCGGAGCGCCCGAGGCCGGGCAGGGCGAGCCCGGCGGCGAGGACGAGGGGGCGCCCGGAACCCGAGAGCGCCTCAGCCAAGGTCTCCACGGCGGCGCGCTCGGCCCGGTCGGATTCCCCCGGGTCCGTCCAGTCGTGCTTGTTGGCCAGGTGGACGACGCCCTCCGCGGACTCGGCGCCCCGGCGCAGGGCGGCGAGGTCGTCGAGGTCCCCGCGCAGGACCTCGGCCCCCCGGGCCCGGACGGCGGCCGCGGAGGCCTCGGAGCGGGCCAGGCCCAGGACGTCGTGGCCCGCGGAGAGCAGTTCGGGGACGACGGCCGATCCGATGAACCCCGATGCCCCGGTGACGAAGACGCGCATGACGGATGTCCTTTCGATGTCAGTGACTGTCATCACGACCGTAGCAGTCATGTCGGTCACTGTCATCGGTTAGGGTCCGGGGATGGGACGCTGGCAGCCGGGTGCGCGGGAGCGGCTGCAGCAGGCGGCGCTGGAGCTGTTCGGCGAGCAGGGCTTCGACGCCACGAGCGTCGCGGGCATCGCCGAGCGGGCCGGCGTCACCGAGCGCACCTTCTTCCGGCACTACGCCGACAAGCGCGAGGTGCTCTTCGTCGGTGAGGAGGAGCTGCGCGAGTCGTTCGTGCGCGCCGTCGCGTCCGGACCGGCCGGGGCCCCGGCGCTCGAGCTGGTCGGCGCTGCGCTCGATGCGGCGGGGACGGTCCTCGAGGCGACCCGCGACCGTCGCCACGCCCGCGCGCGGCAACGGATCGTCGATGCGCACCCCGCGCTCCAGGAGCGCGAGCTGCTGAAGCTCACCACGCTCGTGGGCGCACTGGCCGCCGCCCTCACCGCCCGCGGCGTCCCCGCGCTGCGCGCCCGCCTGGCCGCGGAGCTGACGGTGTCGGTGTTCGTCACGGCCTTCGGCCTCTGGATCGCCGACGGCGAGGACCGCGGCCTCGTGCAGCTGCAGCGCGAGGCGCTGCAGGAGGTGCGCGCCGTCGTCAGCGGGTCGAGCTGACCGCCGCGGCCCCCACCGCGACGCCCGCACCCGGGCAGCGGGTCCGGCGCCCCGGAGCCGGCGACCACGGCCACCGAGCGGCGCGCCCGCGCCTCAGGGCAGCTCGAGCGTGGTCACCCGGCGCAGGTGGGCCTTGACGTCGTCCACCATGTCCAGCCGCTTGCCGGTCAGCAGCCACTGCACCTGCAGGCCGTCCATGAGCGCGACCAGGGCACGACCCTCCCGCTGCGGCTGCACGCCGTCGCGCAGCCGTCCCCGGGCGCCGAGCTGCTCGAAGACGCGGCAGGTGAGCCCGACGATGGCGGCGTAGCGCTGCCGGAAGTACTCGTGCGCGGGGTGGTCGGGGCTGGTGGCCTCCGCGGAGAGGGTGCAGTACAGCTCCACCAGGCCGGGGGTGCGCTGGTTGTGCTCGACCAGCCGCAGCAGCGCGTGCAGCACGGCCTCCGGGTCGTCCTCGTCGGCCCCGGTGAGGCCGTGGTCGCGCTCGTCGCGCGCGCGCAGCACCGCCGCGAGCAGGTCGTCCTTGGTCGGGAAGTGGTGCATCAGCCCCTGCGGGGACATCCCGATGCGCTCGGCGACCTCGCGCAGGGAACTGCTGCGGTAGCCGGAGGAGGCGAAGACGTCCGTCGCGGCCTCGACGATCTCCCGGCGCCGCCGCGCGGACTTGGCGTACTCCCCGCGCGGTCGCGACGTGGCAGCTCGTGCAGGCACCCGGTCACCGTACCCGCGGGGTCGCGGCCGGCAGGTGGCGACATCAACTTCTCTCGATCATGAGAAATTGATGTGCGGTGCCCGTGCCCGAGCGACGACGCCGGGTGACGTGCCACGCAGGTTCGACGGAGGACCGTGGACGGACGACCTCCCGTCCTGCTCCCGACCCGCGGGACGAGCGCGAGCAGCCCGGCCACCGGTCGGTGGCCGGGCTGCTCGCGCGTCCGGTGCTGCTGCGGGTCGGGCGGGTGCGGGGTCGGGCGGTGCGGGGTCAGCCCTTGACGGAGCCCTCGGTCAGCCCGCCGCGCCAGAAGCGCTGCAGGACGACCATGAGGATGACCAGCGGGACGACCGAGACGAGCACGCCGGCCGTGGTGAGCTCGTAGAACTCCGGCAGGCGGTCCACCTGGGCGCGCCAGTTCACCAGGCCGACGGTGATCGGGTACAGCCGCTCGTCGGCGATCATGATGAGTGGCAGCAGGTAGTTGTTCCAGATCCCGACGAACTGGAACAGGAAGACGGTCACCAGCGCCGGCGCCATCATGCGCAGGCCGAAGGTGTGGAAGATGCGCAGCTCTCCCGCGCCGTCGAGGCGGGCGGACTCCACCAGGGACGGCGGCACGACCGCGGCGGCGAAGATGCGGCACAGGAAGAAGCCGAACGGCGACACGAAGCTGGGCAGCAGCACGCCCAGGTAGGTGTCGGTCAGCCCCATGGTGCTGAACAGCAGGAACAGCGGCAGGGCGGTGGCGGTGCCGGGCACGAGCACACCGCCGAGGACCAGGCCGAAGACGGTGTCCTTGCCCTTGAAGTCGTACACCGCCAGCGCGTAGCCGCCGGCGGCCGCCAGGTAGGTCGCCACCAGCGCGCCGCCGCCGGCGTACAGGACGCTGTTGAGGAACCAGCGCACGAAGACGCCGTCGTCGAAGGCGAAGACCTGCCGGACGTTCTCGAAGAGCTGGACGTCGCCGAACCAGAACCCGTTGGTGGTGAACAGCTCCTCGGTGGACTTGGTGGCGGCGACCACCACCCAGTACACGGGCACCAGGAAGTACACGGCGACGACGATCAGCACCGCGGTGACCAGGATGGTCCGCGCCGCGGGCGGTCGGGTGGCGCCGCGGCGCGGTGCGCGCTGCACGGCCCCGATGGTGGCGAGGCGGTCCTCCTCGGGGCGGACGGCGGTCACGATTCCCTCCGGGAGACCAGGCGCAGGAAGGCGAAGGACAGGACGAAGGCGGCCAGGGCGATGATGACGGCTTGCGCCGAGGCCACGCCGTAGTCGTTGTAGGAGAAGGCCGAGGAGTACGCGGCGAAGTTGGGGGTGTACTTGGCGTCGATGGCCGGGGACACCGTGCGCAGCACCTGCGGCTCGGCGAACAGCTGCAGGGTGCCGATGATGGAGAAGACCGTCGTCAGCACCAGCGCCGGGCGGATCAGCGGCAGCTGCACCGACCACGCCAGGCGCAGCGGGCCGGCGCCGTCGACCTTGGCGGCCTCGTACACCTCACCGGGGATCGCCTTGAGCTGGGCGATGACGATGAGCATGTTGTAGCCGGCGTAGGACCAGGTGACGATGTTGGCGATGGACCACAGGACGGCCTGCGGGCCCAGCAGGTCCACCTCCAGGCCCAGCCCCTGCAGGGCGGCGACGATGGGGGAGAAGCCCGGCAGGTACAGGAACGACCACAGGATGCTGGCGATCACGCCCGGGATGCCGTAGGGGATGAAGTACGCGGCCCGGAAGAAGGACGGCCACTTCGCCGAGGCCGACTCCAGCAGCAGCGCCAGGACCGTCACCGCGACGATCATCACGGGGACCTGCACGATGCCGAAGAGCAGCACGCGCCAGATGGAGGCGGTGAAGGCGGGGTCGGCCAGGGCCCGGGAGTAGTTGTCGAAGCCGGCGAAGGCGGAGGTGATGCCCTCCTCGCCGAAGAGGCCCTGCCGCTGCACGCTGGTGAAGCTCTGCCCGATCGCGTAGACGATCGGCACCAGGAAGGTCAGCGCGAACAGCACGAGGAAGGGCGACAGCAGCAGCCAGGGCGCGCGGTGCTGGGCCGCGCCGGCGCGGCCCAGCACC
>NZ_JAAALL010000550.1 GCF_009906315.1 Kineococcus vitellinus
GTCCAGCCCGCCCCGCGCCCGGCTCCCCCGCGACCGCCGGTGGGGTCCGCTCCGCGCCGTCGCCCCTCCGTGCGCCGCCGCCGCCTCCTGGCCGCCGCGGCCCTCGTCGTCGCGCTCGTCGTCGTCTACCCGCTCGCCCTGGGCTGGCGCGGCTGGTCCTCGGTGCACCAGGTCGCCGCGACGGCCGGCGGGGAGCGCCCGGCGCAGTCGCCGGGGACGACGTTCCTCATCGTCGGCAGCGACTCGCGCGACGGCCTGAGCGAGGAGGAGATCGCCGAGTACTCCGCCGGCGGCGACGACATCTCCGGCCAGCGCACCGACACGATCATGCTGCTGCACGTCCCCGACGGCGGCGGGCCCGCGGTGCTGGTGAGCATCCCCCGCGACTCCTACGTCCCGATCCCCGGCCACGACAGCAACAAGATCAACGCGGCGTTCTCCATCGGCGGGGCGCCGCTGCTGCTGGAGACCGTCGAGCAGGTGTCGGGCCTGCGGGTCGACCACTACGTCGAGACGGGCTTCGGCGGGTTCGCGCAGGTCGTCGACGCGGTCGGCGGGGTCGAGATGTGCCCGGCCCAGGCCGTCGACGACGTGCGGGCCGGGCTCGACATCCCGGCCGGCTGCCAGCGGATGGACGGCAGGACGGCCCTCGGCTACGCCCGCTACCGCTACAGCGACGCCCTCGGCGACCTCGGCCGCGCGAACCGGCAGCGCGAGCTGCTCGCGGCGATCGTCGCGAAGGCCTCCAGCCCGGCGACGCTGCTCAACCCGTTCCGCGCCTTCCCGCTGGCCTCGGCCGGCGGTGGCGCGGTGACCCTCGACGAGGGCGCGTCCGTCTCCGACCTCGTGACGTTCCTGCGCGGCATGCGCGCGGCGACGGGCCCCGACGGGATCTCGATGACGGTGCCGGTGGCGGACACCGCCCTGCGCACCCGCCACGGCGTGGCGGTGAAGTGGAACACCGAGCGCGCGCTGGAGATGTTCGCGGCGCTGGAGCGCGACGACACCGGCGCGCTGCGCACGCTGACCGCCTCCTGAGCGGACTCCCCCGGACGCACTGCGGCCCCGCCGACCGGGAGGTCGGCGGGGCCGCAGCGGTGGTGCTGGTGGTGCTGGGTGGCCTCAGAACAGCGAGACGGCCGCCTGGGCGTTGACGACGCCGTCGCCGTAGAACCCGTTGTCGTCGGCGGGGCCGGCGCAGGTGGCGGTGCTGACGAGCTCACCGGCGGTCGCGGAGACCCGGCGGTAGGTGTGCTCGGCGGGCACGGGGCACGGGGTGCTCGTGGCCGATCCGAGCAGCGCCGCCTCGGTGATGTCGGGGTCCAGGGTCAGCGTGCCCGGGTG
>NZ_JAAALL010000551.1 GCF_009906315.1 Kineococcus vitellinus
GGCGCGCAGCGCGGCCGCGACCCGCTGGTCCTCGGCGCGGGCGGCCGCGTCGGCCTCGGCGCGGCGGGCGAGCACGTCGTCGAGGGCCCCGCGGTGGGCGGCGACCTGCGCGGCGAGCTCGCCCTCCTCGGCGCGGACCCGGTCGGCGGCGGCCTGCAGCTCCTCGGGGTCGCGGCGGCCGGCGGGCTCGTCGGGCTCGGCGGCCAGCAGCCGCAGCCGCTCGGCGGCCAGCGCCTGCACGCCGCGCAGCCGCTCGGCCAGCGACTGCAGCCGGTGGTGGGTCTCGACGGCGCGCGCCAGGTCCGGAGCGGCCGCGGCGGCCGCCTGCTCGGCGGCCGCCAGGCGGCGGGCGGCCTCGGCGAGGTCGGCCTCGACCTGCACCTGGCGCTGCTTGAGGGCGGCCTCGTCGGCCTCGTCGCGCTGCAGGGACGTGCTGGCCTGCACGAGGTCGTCGGCCAGCAGCCGCAGCCGCGCGTCGCGCAGGTCCGCCTGCACGACCTGGGCGCGCCGCGCCGCCTCGGCCTGGCGGCCCAGCGGCTTCAGCTGGCGGCGGATCTCGGTGACGAGGTCGGCCACGCGCGTGAGGTTGGCCTCCATCGCGTCGAGCTTGCGCAGCGCCTTCTCCTTGCGGCGGCGGTGCTTGAGGACGCCCGCGGCCTCCTCGATGAAGGCGCGCCGCTCCTCGGGGGAGGCGTGCAGGACGGCGTCGATCTGGCCCTGGCCCACGATGACGTGCATCTCGCGGCCGATGCCGGAGTCGCTGAGCAGCTCCTGCACGTCCAGCAGCCGGCACGTCTGGCCGTTGATGGCGTACTCGGAGCCGCCGGTGCGGAACATCGTCCGGGTGATCGTCACCTCGGCGAACTCGATGGGCAGCGCGCCGTCGGTGTTGTCGATCGTCAGGCTGACCTCGGCCCGGCCGAGCTGGGAGCGTCCCTGCGGGCCGGTGGTGCCGGCGAAGATGACGTCCTCCATCTTGCCGCCGCGCAGGCTCTTGGCGCTGTGCTCGCCCATCACCCAGGTGAGGGCGTCCACGACGTTGGACTTCCCGGAGCCGTTCGGGCCGACCACGCACGTGATCCCCGGCTGCAGCCGCAGCGTCGTCGCGGAGGCGAACGACTTGAACCCCTTGAGGGTGAGGGTCTTCAGGTGCACGGGACGGCAGCCTAACGAGGGCGGCACCCCGATCGGCGGAGGCGGAGCGGGCCGCGCCCGGGGCCGCTTGGTCATTCCGGGGTGGAATGACGCTCGCGGCGACACGCGCCGCGTGCGGGTGCCGGGGCGCGGCGGCGGTAGAACGGCGGGGAGACCCCGTCGTCCTGGAAGGACACC
>NZ_JAAALL010000552.1 GCF_009906315.1 Kineococcus vitellinus
ACCATGCCTGGCGTGAGAGAGCTCCCCGACGACGAGCAGCAGCGCGCCGCGCGCCGGCGCGTGCAGGCCCGCTCCTTCGGCGCCGCCGCCGACGTCTACGAGCGCGCCCGCCCCAGCTACCCCGCCGAGGCCCTGGACTGGCTGCTGCCGCCCGGCGCCCGGCGGGTGCTGGACCTGGGCGCCGGCACCGGCAAGCTGACGCGGGCCCTGCTGGCGCGCGGGCTGGAGGTCGTCGCCGTCGAGCCGACCGCCGGCATGCGCGCGCAGTTCCGCGACGTGCTGCCCGGGGTGCCGCTGCTGGAGGGCACCGCGGAGTCGATCCCGCTGCCGGACGCCGACGTCGACGCCGTGCTCGTGGCGCAGGCCTGGCACTGGGTGGACCCCGCCACCGCCGCCCCCGAGGTGGCCCGGGTGCTGCGCCCCGGCGGGCGGCTGGGGCTGCTGTGGAACGTGCGCGACGCCGGGGTGGAGTGGCTGGCGCGCCTGGACCGGCTGCTGCCCGGCCCCGGCGAGGAGCAGCTGGGCAGCCTGGCCCCCCGGGTGGGCCCGCCGTTCGGGCCGGTCGAGCGCTACGACGTGCGCTGGTCGCAGCCGGTGGACGTGGACTCGCTGCTGGACCTGACCCGCTCGCGCAGCTGGGTCATCGCCCTCGACGAGGAGCGCCGCCGGGAGGTGCTGGAGGACGTGCGGGCGCAGGCGCAGGCCCGCCTGGAGGCCGTCGGCCACCTGCAGGTCGACTACGTCACCCGCTGCTCGCGCACCACCACCCCCGCCTGAGCCCCGCTCCCGTGGACAGGTCGTGATCTTCCGCGGTGCACCGCGGAAGATCACGACCTGTCCACAGGGTCAGGGGGCGACGCCGGTGACGAGGCGGACGTCGATGTGCTGCACGCCGTCGGGGCGCTCCTCGAGGACCCGCTCGTCCTCGCCGGTGCGCAGGTCGGCGACGACGCGCGGCTCGCCCACGCCGAGGCGGCGCAGGACCTGCACCGCGTCGGTGTCGCCGCCGGCGGCCACCAGCACGGGGCGACCGCCCGCGGCGCGCACCCGCTCGGCCTGGCGCTGCACGGCCGCCGCCAGCACCGCCCAGTACGCCTCGCTGCCCGGCGCCCCGTCGCGGGTGGCGACCACGAGCGAAGCCGTCGGCACCCCGCAGCCGCCGCGCAGCAGCTGCGGCCACTCGTTGCGCGAGCGCGGGTCGACCGCCAGGGCCACGTCGCCCGGGGCGAAGCTCGCGCACGCCCGCGCCAGCGCCGCCGGCTCGCCGCGCTCGGTGCGCTGCGCCGCCACCGGCAGCGTGGCCGCCGCGGCGGGCACCAGGAGCAGCAG
>NZ_JAAALL010000553.1 GCF_009906315.1 Kineococcus vitellinus
GTGGTGGGGGGCGTGGCGGTGGACGTGGACGGCGCGAGCCTCACGTGGGGTCCTTCCAGGAGTCCGCGGGGAGGGTGACCAGCAGCAGCCGGTCGGCGAGCGGTGCCAGGGCGGCGACCACCCCGTCGTCGGCGTGCAGCCGGGCGGGGTCGGAGGCGCTGTCGACGACGAGGACGAGGGCGTCCCAGGGCACCGCGCGGCGCACGTTGTGCGCGTAGCGGGTGCCGGGGCCGTCGAGGGCCGGGTCGTGGCTGGTGAAGGCCACCGAGCTGCGGACGGCGTAGTCGTCGGCGTCGACGGTCAGCACGGGCGAGCGGGTGGTGGAGGAGAAGCGCACCCGGCCCGGGTGGCGGGCGGCCAGCTGCACGGCCACGGCCAGCGGCGCGTGCAGGAGCTCCTCGCTGCCGAGCACCAGGACGTCGCCGGCACCGCGCAGCTCGGCGAGCAGGTGGCGGGCGAGGTCGGCGCCGGCGAGCAGCTCGGCGGCGGCGGGCGGGGTGCCGAAGCGCGCCGTCGTCGCCACCCCGGCCGGCCAGTCCACGCGCACGGGGGTGACGTCGACCGGACCCGGCCGGGGCACCGGGACGACGGGGTCGACGGCCTCCACCAGCCGCCGGCCGCGCTCGAGCACGTCGGCGGGCAGGTCCACGGCGCCGCTGACGAGGCTGACGACGTCGATGCGGGTGCCGAGCTCGGCGGCCAGCGCCACGAGGCGCTCGCGGTCGGCGGCGGAGCGGACGTCGACCAGCCCGGCGACGACGTAGTGCTCGCGGGCGGTGCGCGCGTGCAGCTCGCGCACCGTGTTGGCGACGGTGCGCCCGGTGGACAGCTCGTCGTCGACGAGCACCAGGGGTGCGCCCGGGTCGGCCAGGGCCGCCAGGACGGCGGCGTCCGCCGGCAGCAGCCGGTGGCCGGTGGCGTGGGAGTGCTCCTCCTCGAACCCGGCGTAGCCGCGCGCGCCCGGCGCTGCGCGGCGCGTGGAGTGCAGCCCCGCGCAGCCGAGCGCGTCGGCGACGGTCTGCCCGAGCCCGGTGGCGGTCTCGGCGTAGCCGACGACGAGCGCGTCCGGGCGCGCCGCGGGGCGCAGCACCCCCGCGAGCACCGCGGCCGTCGCCGCCGCGTCCCCGGCGAGGGCCGCGCGCCAGTCGGCGGTGCGCGCCCCGGGGGCCTCGGGCACGCCGAGGACGGCGGCGACCCGGGCCCCCAGCCGCAGCCCCGCGGCGCGCACCAGGCGCGGGTCGGTCGGCAGGTGCTTGCCGAGGACCCGGCTGACCAGCAGGTGGGCGCGCCGGGGGTTGCGCCGCAGCGCCAGGCCCAGC
>NZ_JAAALL010000554.1 GCF_009906315.1 Kineococcus vitellinus
GGCCAGGGGGCGTCCCAGCGCACGAGCTCGCCGGCGCCGTCGACGTCGACGCGCAGGGCGTGCCCGCGCGCGGAGTAGCGCACGTCGAGGGCGACCACGCGCCAGGGCGGGCCGGGGCTGCGGTGCACGGCCACGACGACGGCCCGGCCGCCGGAGTGCGCGCCGCTGCCGGTGCCCCGCAGCTTCACGAAGTCACCGGGCCGCAGGTCGGCCAGGTCGGGGACGAGCACCCCCGTCCATCGGCCGGGCGCCCCCGCGCCTGAGCCCCGGTGGGCCCGGGGGGCCGGTGGCCCCTGTGGACGCCGCGGTGATCTTCCGCGGTGTCACGTGGAAGATCACCGCGGCGTCCACAGGGGCGGGGGTCAGGGGGTGGGGGCGCCGCCGCGGGCGTTGTAGACGACGGCGCCGGTGGCGGCCACGTGGGCGGCGTAGTCGCGGTAGACCGCCAGCGCCTGATCGCGCAGCACGTCGGAGACGACGGCGATGCCGCGGGCCTCGAACTGCTCGGCCCAGTCCTCGCGCACCGGTCCCTCGTCGAAGCCGGTGATCTCCTCCAGCTCCGGGCCGGAGCCGGCGACGACGAGGGTGCGCACCCCCGACCACAGCGTCGCGCCGTAGCACTGCGCGCACGGGCGCCAGTTGACGACGAGCTCGCGGCGGGCGCCGTCGGCGCCCAGGTCCCACGAGCGGGTGCGCGCCTGGGCCAGCGCGAGGGCGGTGACCTCCGCGTGCCCGGCGGAGATGCCGCTGGCCAGCACGACGTTGACGCCGACGGAGAGCACCTCGCCGGTGGTGGAGTCGGCCACGAGGGCGGCGAAGGGCCCGCCGCCGCCCTCGCGGAAGGTGCGGGCCGCGAGGCGGTGCACCAGGGCCATCCGCTCCTCGTGGCCGGGCAGCACCTGCGGCACGTCGGCCAGCTCGTGCTCGATCCAGTCCGGCAGGGCGAGGGTGAAGGAACGGGTCAGCGCGCTGGTGTCCACCCGCGCACCCTGCCAGGGCGCCCGTCCGGGTGGTGCGGCGCCCGGGCGCTGAAGGCGGGGCGGGCCGGAGCCGATGCACCGGGCAGCGCGGCCCGCCGCAGGGGCGGCCGCCGGGAGCACCGGGAGACGGCAACCATGTCCACGTTCGAGCAGGCTCCGGCCGACCAGCCGCGCGGCGCGCAGACCGTGGCGCCCGTGCAGGCGTCCGCGCTGCAGTTCGCCGCCTCCATCCTCGGCGAGGGCGGCTACACGCCCGAGGCGGAGCTGAAGGGGACGCTGAGCGCCCCGGCCCGCGTGCAGGAGCCCGCCCCCGTCGAG
>NZ_JAAALL010000555.1 GCF_009906315.1 Kineococcus vitellinus
GGCGGGTGCGGACGCCACGGGGGCGGCGGGTGCGCGGTACTCGACCTCGGAGGTGGTCAGCCGCAGGTAGGCCTCCTCCAGCGAGCTGCTCACGGGGGTCAGCTCGTGCAGCTCCAGACCGGCCGCCGCGGCGGTGGCGGCGATGCGGCGGGCGTCGGTGCCGCTGACCTCCAGCACGTCGCGCTCCACGGCCACCACCTCCACGCCCTCGTGCCGGCGCAGCAGCGGCTCCAGCCGCGCGGGGTCCGGTGTCCGCACCCGCACCGTCGTCGACTGCGCGCGCGCGACGACGTCGGCCAGGGGCGCGTCGGCGACCACGCGCCCGCGTCCCAGGACGAGCAGGTGGTCGGCCGTCAGCGCCATCTCGCTCATCAGGTGCGAGGACAGGAACACCGTGCGGCCCTGCGCGGCGAGACCGCGCAGCAGCGTGCGCACCCACACCACGCCCTCGGGGTCCAGGCCGTTGACCGGCTCGTCCAGGACGAGGGTCTGCGGGTCGCCCAGCAGCGCCGCGGCGATCCCCAGCCGCTGGCCCATGCCCAGGGAGAACGTGCCCACCCGCCGGCGCGCCACCGAGGTCAGACCCGCCTGCTCGACGACCTCGTGCACGCGCCGCCGGCCGATCCCGTGGGTGGCGGCCTGGGCGAGCAGGTGCTCGAGCGCCGAGCGGCCCGGGTGCACGGCCCTCGCCTCCAGCAGGGCACCGACCTCGCGCAGCGGGGCGCGGTGGCGCACGTACTCCCTGCCGTTGACGCGCACGGTGCCGGCGCTGGGCCGGTCCAGGCCGACGACCGCCCGCATCGTCGTGGACTTCCCGGCGCCGTTGGGCCCCAGGAAGCCGGTCACCCTCCCCGGGTGGACGGTGAAGGTGGCGTCGTCGACGGCCGTCCTCCCCCCGTACCTCTTCGTCAGGCCCACGACCTCGATCACGGTTCCTCCCTCGCTCGGCGTCCCTCGACCGTAGGAGCGGGCCGGGCGCACCGGGACGCCCGCGAGGACGACTCCCGCGCACCGGCGGCCTCGCCCGTGCGGATGACGGCCCTCCTCCCGCGGGGGCATCCCGCCCGGGCGCCGGACGTGCCATGGTGCGGTCCGCGGGTCCCCGCCCGGCCGCCCGGCCGGCCGGCGGGGCCGCGACGGATCGACCGGTCGACCGGTCGAGGGGCGGCACGAGGAGGCGGAGGGTCCGTGGAGCGTCAGGCGCTGCTGGGGCGCGAGGGGGAGCGCGGCGCGCTGGCCGCCCTGGTCGAGCAGGCGGCCGCCGGGTC
>NZ_JAAALL010000556.1 GCF_009906315.1 Kineococcus vitellinus
GCCGCGACCCGGTCGGCCACCGGCAGCAGGGCCAGCAGCGGGCCCTCGTGCCCCGCGGCGGCGCCGGCGGCCAGCAGCGCCCGCGCCCAGCGCACGTCGCGGTGCAGGAGCGCGGCCCGCGCCCAGGCGCGGTGCAGGTCCCCGCCGAGGCCGCCGTCGACGGGCAGGGCGGCCAGGCGCTCGGCGCCCTCGCCGAGCGCCTCCTCCCAGGCGGCGGGCGGGGTGAGCGCGACGAGCTGCTGCAGCGCCCAGGCGCCCGGGCCGACGCCCGCGGGGGCGGTCCCGGCGCTCACCGCGGGCAGGGCGGCGTCGGCGGGGTCGGGCAGCGTGACCACGAGGGTGCGCCGCAGCCGGCGCCGCTCCAGCGCGAGCGCGCCGAGCGCCGCCCGGCGCACCGCCTGCGCCCACGCGGCGGTGGGCAGCAGCGCGAGCAGCCGCTCGGCCCGGCGGCGGACGTCCTGGCCGCGGTCGGCGCGGGCGCGCTCGAGCAGCTCCTCGTCCTCGGCGGACAGCCCCTCGGCGAGGGCCTCGACGAAGGCGATGCGGTCCTCGGCGCGCTCGGAGCGCCACGGCAGGGCCAGCAGCGCGGCGCGGGCGGCCGCCGGGTCGCTGCGGCGCAGCGCGCGCAACCACGCGCGGCGCTCGGCGGCGGTGCCGTGCTCCCAGGCCCCGCCCGCCGCGTGCTCGCCGGGTCCCTGCTCGCCGGGTCCCTGCTCGCCGGGTCCCTGCTCGCCGGGTCCCTGCTCGCCCGGTCCCTGCTCGCCGGCGCCCCGCCCGGGAGCGGGGCGGTGGGGCTCCAGGGCCGCGCTCCAGTCGGCGCGGTGCCCGGCGAGCCACCAGCCGCGCGCACCCAGCGCCGGGGCCAGGGCGGCGGCGACCTCGGGGCGCCGGACGGCCAGGTCCAGCAGCGCGGGCAGCCGCGCCGGCGGCACGGCGAGCCCGGCCTCCGCGGCCAGCTGCAGCCACGTCTGCAGCAGGCCATCGGCCCTGCCGCCGGCACCGGCACCGCGGGCGCCCGGCTCCAGCAGGGCCAGCAGCGCGCCGAGGCGCGCGGCGGCCGCCGCCCCGGCCCGTCGGTCGGCGCCCTCGGGCGCCGCGGCGAGCGGGACGCGGCCGGGCGGCGCGGCCCGCCCGGCCCGGCGGTAGGCCGTCAGCAGCGCGGCGGCGTCGAGCAGTGCGGTCGGGGCGTCCGCCTGCCCCGTCGCGGCGCGCACGTCGGCGAGCGCGGCGGCGACGGCGGCGGGCAGCGCGGCGAGGTCGGCGGGGCG
>NZ_JAAALL010000557.1 GCF_009906315.1 Kineococcus vitellinus
GCATCAACACTTGGCACACTGTTGAGTTCTCAAGAACCGGACGCCCACCCAGCCGACCCCACCAGGGCCGAACCGAAGAGAGACAACTTCCCCACCTTAACCCGAGACCAGGCCGACAAGCAACCCAACCCCGCTCAAGGCTTCCAGCGCCACCGCTCCCAGCCAGCCCCGCGAGCCTGTCGGCCCGCCGCGCTGCCCCGTCCCGGCGACATGAAGAACAGTAGACGGCGCCCGGGGCCGCGTGCAAATCCGGCGGGCCCCGGGCACCGATCGCTTACTGCGGCAACGGAACTGCGACGGCCGCGAGCGACTTCTTGCCGCGGCGCAGGACGGCGTAGCGCCCGTGCAGCAGCTCGACGTCGGCCAGGGTCGCCTCGGGGTCGGTGACCTTGGTGTTGTTCACGTACGCGCCGCCCTCGCCGATCGTCCGGCGAGCCCCGCTGAGGCTCGGCGCCAGCCCCGTGTCGGCGAAGAGCTGGGCGAGCCGGACGTCGAGGCCCTCCGGGGCGGCCGTCGGCAGCTCCTCCAGCGCCCCGCGCAGCGTGCGCTCGTCGATGCCGGACAGGTCCGCGCCGCCGAACAGGGCCGCGGAGGCGTCCTCGACGGCGACCGCGGCCGCCTCCCCGTGCACGAAGGCGGTCACCTCGTGGGCCAGCGCCCGCTGCGCCGCGCGCGCCCGCGGCGCCTCGAGCACCTGGCGGGCCAGATCCTCGATCTCCTCGCGGCTGCGGAAGCTGAAGGCCTTGAGGTAGTCGACGACCTTGGCGTCCTCGGCGTTGAGCCAGAACTGGTAGAAGGCGTACGGAGAGGTCAGGTCCGGGTCCAGCCACACCGCCCCCGACTCCGTCTTGCCGAACTTGGTCCCGTCGGCCTTGGTGAGCAGCGGTGTGGCCAGCGCGTGGACGGTGTGCTGGTCCACCCGGCGCACCAGCTCGCAGCCGGCCGTGATGTTCCCCCACTGGTCGGAGCCGCCCAGCTGCAGCGAGCAGCCGTGCCGGCGGTGCAGCTGCAGGTAGTCGTTGGACTGCAGCAGCACGTAGCTGAACTCGGTGAAGCTGATGCCCGTGCTGGCCAGGCGCTTGCTGACCGCCTCGCGGTCGAGCATGCGGTTGACGCTGAAGTGCTTGCCGACGTCGCGCAGGAACTCGATGGTCGACATCGACTGCGTCCAGTCCAGGTTGTCGACCATCGTCGCCGCGGCGGGGCCGTCGAAGTCCAGGAAGGGGGCGATCTGGGCCTGCAGCCCGCCCACCC
>NZ_JAAALL010000558.1 GCF_009906315.1 Kineococcus vitellinus
CGGCCCGGCGAGCCGCCCACCCCCGCCGAGCCGTCCGCCCCCGCTGGGCGTGCCCGGCCGAGCATGGGGCGCACCGCGCTGGTGCTGGGGGCCTTCGTCGCGGTCGGCCCGCTGACCATCGACATGTACCTGCCGGCGCTGCCCACCATCGCCACGGAGCTGGAGACCGGCGAGGCCGCGGTGCAGCTGACCCTGACGGGCACGCTGGTCGGCCTGGCGCTCGGTCAGCTCGTGATCGGCCCGCTCTCCGACGCCCTCGGCCGGCGGCGCCCGCTGATGGCCGGGACCGCCCTGCACGTGATCGCCTCCCTGCTGGTCCTGCTGGCGCCGAACATCGCCGTCCTCGGTGCGCTGCGCGTGCTGCAGGGCGTGGGCACGGCGGCCGGTGCCGTCATCGCCCTGGCGATCGTGCGCGACCTGTACGAGGGCCGCGCCGCGGCCACGATGCTCTCCCGGCTCTTCCTCGTCATCGGCGCCGCGCCCGTGCTGGCCCCGACCATCGGCGGCGAGGTGCTGCGCTTCACCTCCTGGCGCGGGATCTTCCTCCTGCTGGGCGTCTACGGGCTGCTGCTGCTGGCGCTCGGCGCGCGCTCGCTGCGCGAGACCCTGCCGCCGGAGGCCCGCCGCCCGCTGCGCCTGGGCGCCACCGTGCAGACCTACCGCGCCCTGCTGCGCGACCGCACCTACCTCGGCCTGGTGCTGGTGGCCGGGCTGACCATGGCGGCCCTCTTCAGCTACGTGGCCGGTGCCTCGTTCGTGTACCAGGACCAGTTCGGCCTGGACCAGCAGCAGTTCGGCCTCCTCTTCGGCGCCGGCGCCGTGTGGCTGATCGGGGCCACCCAGCTGAACCCGCTGGCCCTGCGCCGCTTCGCCCCCTCGCAGGTGCTGCTGGCGGGCACCCTCGTCGGCCTGCTCGCCGGCACGGTGCTGCTGGTGCTGGCCGCCACCGGCACCGGCGGCCTGCTCGGGGTGGCGCTGCCGCTGTGGCTGGTCCTCTTCTCCACCGGCCTGGCCCTGCCGAACGCCCCCGCGCTGGCCCTGTCCCGGCACGGTGAGGCCGCCGGCGCGGCCGCCGCGCTCCTGGGGGCGGTGCAGTTCGGCGTCGGGGCCCTGGTCTCGCCGCTGGTGGGCGTGCTTGGCAACGACGCCCGCGCCATGGCCGCGGTGATCCTCACCGCCCTGGCGATCGGCACCGTCGTGCTGGTGGTGGTGGTGCGCCCCTGGCGGCTGGCGGCCGACGTCGACC
>NZ_JAAALL010000559.1 GCF_009906315.1 Kineococcus vitellinus
GGGCTCGTGCTCACGCGCTCGACGATAGGTCGCCGCTCGGACACCCGCGGACACCCCGGGCGGGCGGTCCCCGCACCCGGGTCCTCCCGGCGCCTCCTAGGATCAGGTGGTGCCCGACCCTCGAGTGGACGCCGCATGAGCGGCGGGATCCGCCTGGGACGCCCCTTCGGCGTCCCCCTCCTGCTGGCCCCCTCCTGGTTCCTCTTCGCCGCGCTCATCGTGTGGATCTTCGCGCCGGTGGTGCAGGCGCGGGTGCCCGGAGCGGCCTCCTACCTGGTCGCCTTCTCCTACGCCCTGCTGCTGCTGGTCTCCGTGCTGCTGCACGAGGTGGCGCACGCGCTGGCCGCGCAGCGCTCGGGCCTGAAGGTGACGGGGATCGTGCTCAACGTCTGGGGCGGCTACACCGCCCACGAGGGCAGCACCGGCCCGGGGCGCAGCGCGCTCATCGCCGTCGTCGGCCCCGTCGTCAACGTCGTCATCGCGCTGGCCGCGCACGGCGCCGGCCAGGCGCTGCGCGCGCAGCCGGGCGACGCGGGCGTCGCGGGGCTGCTGCTGGGGGCGCTGACCCTGTCCAACGCGCTGCTGGCCGCCTTCAACCTGCTGCCGGGGCTGCCGCTGGACGGCGGCCACGCGCTGGAGGCCCTCGTGTGGAAGCTACGCGGGGACCGCCTGGCCGGCACCGTCGCGGCCGGCTGGAGCGGGCGGGTGCTCGCGGTCGCCGTCTTCCTGCTGGCCCTGGGCGGGCCGCGGCTGCTGGGCTGGCAGAGCTCGCTGACCGACGTGGTGTGGGCCGGACTGGTGGGGGCGCTGCTGTGGCAGGGCGCCTCCCAGGCGCTGCAGCAGGCCCGCGAGCTGCGCCGGGTGCCGCTGCTGTCGGCGCGCGCGCTGCAGCGGCCGGCGATCGGGGTGAACGCCCGCGCCACCGTCGAGGAGGTCGTGCGCTCGGCGCGGGCGGCCGTCGACGCCGGCGCGACGGCCGGCTCCGCGCGCGACCTGGAGGTGGTCCTCGTCACCGACGACGGCCTGCCGGTGGCGGTGGTGGACACCGGCGCGCTGCGGCGGGTGCCGCTGGAGCGGCGCACCTCGCTGGGCGCCGGGGCGACCGCGCGGGCGCTGCCGCCGCGCTCGTGGCTGCCGGAGGACCTCAGCGGCCGCCAGCTGGTGGAGGCGGTCAGCGCGCAGCCCGGCGAGCACGTCGTCGTCGACGCCGCCGGCCGCGTGCGGGGGCTGCTGCACAC
>NZ_JAAALL010000055.1 GCF_009906315.1 Kineococcus vitellinus
TCCCCACCCTGCCCGACCAGCACTCCGCCCGGCGGTTCCCCGCAGGCGAGGAGGAGCAGCTGCAGGCCGCCGAGGCCCAGGCCACCGCGCGCGAGATCGCTCAGCAACCTCAGGTGTGGCGCCACGTCCAGTCCGACTCACGCACCCGCGAGAGCCAGGTGCGCGCGTTCCTGGAGCCGTTGCTGGCTCAGCCGCAGCTGCGGATCATCCTCTCCGGGGCGGGCACCTCGGCGTTCGTCGGCGACATCCTGGCTCCCGCCCTGACCCGTGCGCTGGGGCGGCGGGTGGACGCCGTGGCCACCACGGACGTCGTCGCCGACCCGCGAGCGGTCTTCGCCGAGGACCTGCCGACGTTGTTCGTCTCCTTCGCGCGCTCGGGGGACAGCCCCGAGAGCATGACGGCCACCGAGCTGGCCGACCGCTGCCTGCGCTCGGTGCACCACCTGGTGCTGACCTGCAACCCCCACGGCCGGCTCGCCCGCGAGCACACCACGTCCGCCGCCTCGCACGTGCTGCTCATGCCGGAGGTGACCAACGACCGGGGGTTCGCGATGACCTCCAGCTTCACCTCGATGCTGCTGGCCGGCTGGCTGGCCCTGGCACCGGATGCTCGCCCACCACGCGATGAGCAGCACCTCGAACACCTGGTGCACGCCGGAGAGCAGGCCCTCTGCAGCGCCGACCAGCTCTCCGCGCTGGCCGCACGCGGCTACGAGCGCGTCGTCTACCTCGGCAGCGGGGTGCTCGCCGGACTGGCTCGCGAGTCGGCGCTGAAGCTGCTGGAGCTGACCGCGGGCGAGGTGCTCAGCTTCTTCGACACCCCGCTGGGCTTTCGACACGGTCCCAAGTCGATGCTGCGGACCGGCACGCTCGCCGTGGTCTTCCGCTCCAGCGACCCCTACACCCAGCGCTACGACGACGACATCGTCACCGAACTGCAGAGCGCGCTCGGCGCTGAGCACGTGCTCGTCGTGGGCAGCGGTGGCCCTGCCACCATCACCCTGGACGGCGCCGACCAGGTGCCCGACGTCCTGCTCGCGCTTCCCTACGCAGTGATCGCCCAGCTGCTCGCCCTGCGCTTCGCCCTGGCCCACGGGGGAACCCCGGACAACCCCTTCCCCAGCGGAGTCGTCAACCGCGTGGTGCGGGGCGTCAGCATCCACCCGCTGGACGATGCCGGAACGCGGCGGTGACCGGGGTGGGCACCGGGGCGGTGCCCGAGTCGGCTGTCGCCGCGGCCGGGCTGCCCCTCAGCGGGCCGGTGACGAGGCCGGTGACGAGGCCGGTGACGGGGCCAATCGCTGGGCCGTTGAGCGGCGCGCGGGTGCAGCGGTGAAGAGATACCTGGGCGTCGACGGGGGCGGCACCAAGACGGCGCTGTGCCTGATCACCGACGACGGGCAGCTGCTGGCCCGGGTGCAAGGTCCCAGCTGCTACTACCTGGATGACACCGAGCGCGGCATCGGCCTCGTCGAGGACGTCCTGGCCGAATGGGTCCCGCTGGTGTGCGCCATGTCGGGCACCACACCGGCCGCGGTGACGTCCGCCTTCTTCGGCCTACCCGCCTACGGCGAAGTCAGCGCCGACGTCGCGGCGCTGGACGACCTCCCGCGCGCCGTCCTCGGGCACGAGCGCTACCGCTGCGGCAACGACGTGGTGTGCGGCTGGGCCGGCTCCCTGGCGGGAGCTGACGGCATCCACGTCGTGGCCGGCACCGGATCGATCGCCTACGGCCGCAGAGGCGAGGTGCAGGCGCGCACCGGGGGGTGGGGCGAGGTCTTCGGTGACGAAGGTTCCGGGCACTGGCTCGGTGTCCACGCGCTGCAGCTGTTCTCGCGGATGAGCGATGGCCGCCAGCCCAGCGGGCCCTTGCTGCAGGTGCTGCGCGATCACCTGGCGCTGCAGCTGGACCTCGACCTCGTCGACGTCGTCATCAACCGCTGGCACGGCTCCCGGCGCCAGGTGGCCTCCTTGTCCCGGCCGCTGGTCGAGGCCGCGCGAGCGGGAGACGCAGCCGCCGCGGAGCTGCTGGTGCACGCCGGAGCCCAGTTGGCGCAGCTGGTGCAGGCCACCCGCACCCGCCTGGGCTACACCGCGCAGGAGGTGGTGCCCGTCTCCTACTCCGGAGGCGTCTTCTCGATCCCCGAGGTGCTCGAGGAGCTGCAGCGGCGACTGAGCACGCGGGGGTACGAGCTGCGTCCCCCGCGCTTCCCGCCGGACATCGGCGCAGCCCTGCACGCTGCACGCCTGGACGGATGCCTCCCGCAGGAGGTGGCCCTGCAACGCTTGGAGGAGGTCTGCGGTGACCTGCAGGCATCGGCGCGCTGACGGGCCCACCGCCCGCGGTGGCGCAGCGGATGCGGCGCCCTCGGCGCCCGCGCCGCTCCACCGCGGCCACACCACCCCGACTCCACCGCCCATGGGCGGTGGCACGTGACTCACGCGGCTCACGTGACGGTGCTGACACCCAACCCCGCCATCGACATCACCTACCGGGTGAGCCGGCAACGCATCGGCTCCACGGTGCGCGTGCTGGAGGTCCTGCGCCGCGCCGGCGGCAAGGGGATCAACGTCGCCCGCGTCCTGCGGTCCCTCGGCATCGAGGTGGCCGCTGTGCAGCCGCTCGGAGGCGCGGCAGGCGAATGGATCCACACGCGGCTGCTCGCCGAGGGCATCAGCGCCCACAGCATCCCGATCACCGAGCAGACGCGCAGCACGGTGACGGTCGTGGACGACGTCGAACACCCCACCGTCCTCGCCGAACCGGGCCCACACGTCCCCGAGGAGGCATGGGCACGCCTGTGCGAACGCGTCAGGCTCACCTGCCACGACGGCGGCATCCTCGTCATCTCCGGCTCACTGCCACCGGGCGCCGCGCCCGCCCGCATCAGCGACCTCATCGCCGCTGGTCGGGGAGCGGGCGCCCGCGTCATCGTCGACGTCAGCGGCCCGGCCCTGCTGGCGGCCGCCGCCGCCGGGGCGGACCTGCTCAAGCCCAACGCCGAGGAGGCGCTGCAGGCGACCGGCGCGCAGCAGGTCGATGCCGCCATCGCCCAGCTGCTGCACGCAGGCGCACGCAGCATCGTCCTCTCCCAGGGCCGAGGCGGTCTGCTCGCCGTGGACAGCCACGGCCGGCGGCTGCACCAAGGCGCGGTGCCCGACGTCACCGGCAACCCCACCGGCGCCGGTGATGCCGCCACCGCCGGGATCGCCGTGGCCTGGGCCCGAGGTGCCGCACTGCCGGTGGCGCTGCACTGGGCGAGCCTGCTCGGCGCCGCTGCCGTCCTGCGCCCGTCCGCAGGCGAGATCGACCTGGCGGACCTGTCTTCCCTCGCCGAGCGCTTGCCCACCCCACCCAGCACCTCACCGGCCTCCTCGCTCCCCGCACCCATTCCCGCACCCATGCCCACGCACCCGCTGGAAGGCCCACTGGCCGGCCCCGCGGCCGGCTGAGAACGGAGCTCACCGTGACCGCCCTCTCTGGATCCCGCGCCACCGCCGTCCTGACCGGTGCCCGTACCGGGCACCGCGGCGTCGGCGCCTTCAACGTGGTCCTGCTCGAGCACGCCGAAGCCATCGTCGAGGGCGCCACCCGGGCCGGTGTCCCGGTGATCCTGCAGATCAGCCAGAACTGCGTCGCCTACCACGGTGGCCTGGAGCCGCTGCTGCTGGCCACGCTCGCTCTCGCCGCCCACGCTCCGGTTCCGGCGCTGGTCCACCTCGATCACGCCGACGACGTCGACCTCGTGCGCGCAGCCGTCGCCGCCGGCGTGGACAGCGTCATGTTCGACGGATCCCGCCTGCCGTATCCGCAGAACGTCCGCCTGACCCGCGAGGTCGTCGAGCACTGCCACGAGCACGCGGTACCCGTCGAGGCGGAACTGGGCGAGGTCGGCGGCAAGGACGGCGTGCACGCCCCGGGCGCGCGCACCGATCCCCTCCAGGCGGCCGCCTTCGTCACGGCCACCGGCATCGACAGCCTCGCCGTGGCCGTCGGCAGCTCGCACGCCATGACCGAGCGGGTGGCCACCTTGGACCTGGACCTGATCGCCGCACTGGCCGGCGCGGTATCGGTTCCCCTGGTGCTGCACGGCTCCTCGGGAGTACCGGACGATCAGCTGTCGGCCGCTGTGCGCGCAGGCATGACTAAGGTCAACATCTCCACGCACCTCAACGGCTTGTTCACACAGGCCGTACGCGAGGTCCTCGGCAACGACCCAGCCGTCGTGGACCCTCGCAAGTACCTCACCCCCGCCCGCAGGGCGGTCGCGGCGGAGGTCGAGCGCCTGTCGCGCCTGCTGGCTGAAGCATGAGCGGTGAGGCTCAGCGGGCCGCGTCATAGGCATCGAGCAGCTCTTGGGCGATGCGACCGCGGTCGGAGACCTGGTGGTCGTTCTGGCGCAGCCATGCACGTACCGCGTTCATGTCACGACCGGTGCCTTGCGCGCCGACGGTACCGCTTCTGCGTGAGGTGTTCGTGCTCCTGCCGCCGCTGCGAGCGGTGCTGATGCGGCGGGGCGGTCTCGATCCAATCGTGGAAGGACTTCTCGATGGCTGCCGCGTGGTTCTCGTTGAGGTCGATCTCATACGCCACGCCTTCAACGCGAAGGTGATCGTGCGGGTCGCTTCCAAGCCGTTGATGTCACCAGTGAGGATCACTCGAGCCTCTTGATCCAGGGTTCGAAGCATGCGACACCACGACGACCCACCCATGCATCGTGAGATGCTCAGCGAGCGTCGCCACCCGACGTGCAGCGTCCCTACCGGCGAACTCCTCCGACAAGGCGTGCGGAACTGCAGCACGCGTCGGCACTGTCCTTGCGAGCGGGTTCCGAGGTGAGAACCCGCTGAGTGCCGACGAGCGCGTCCACCGCCGCAGTGGCGCCACCTTGAGCGAGTACTACGAACAGCGGCTGCGCTCCCCGGCCACCGCCGGCCACCGCGGCACCCGCGGCGCGGTGCCACGAGCACGATGCCCAACGTGTCCCTCACCTCCGCGCTGGCCGGATCCTCTGGCGCGGTGGCGGCGATGCCACAGGCTGTCGCTGCGGGCGGTGACGTGTGGAACCCGGCAACGCGCGATGATGTCGTCTCCAGCGGCGCTCGCTTCACCGCAGGAGGCGGCCCTGCTGCGCAACCCCCGCACACAGCTCCTGTGACCCGCAGGCTCAAGGGTCGTTCGCTGCTCCTGCCTCATCTTCGCCACCGGCAGACAATGCTCGGGGCATCCTGGTTGCGTCGTGCATTCTGTTGAGGCCGCTACCGTCCTCCAGGGCGGCGGCGGTCGGGGCGGCGTTCGGTGAGGTAGATGCCTACTCGGTGTGGACACCACCGTCATCGACACCGTTCGCATTGGCGACGGCTGGGTCGACGGCGCCACCTGCCGACGCACGCGGCCCGGGTGGTGGGCGCACTGCTCGAGCAGGGTGAAGTTGAGGTCAGCGCGGGTCGCCGCTTCGCGCTCGCACGGCAGTTCGAATCCGTCGCGGTGGACGAAGCAAGCGAGCTGGACCAGGCAAGCGGTGGACACGTGCGGGTCTCGATCACATCTCAGTCACCGCGAGTGCGCCGCTCGTGTAGCGCGCCGAGTCTGCGCGTGGCTCCATGGAAGGTGCGCACCCCGCGCAGCCCGCAGCCAGTACGCGATGAGGAGAACGCGATGCCCCGAACACCCACCACCGGTCACCCACTCGGCCATTCCCTCGGCCATCCCGCCGATCAGCGGCACCAGAGCCACCAACGCCCACCCGATCTCCTCTTGGAGCCCGGTACCCGTCACGGCGTTCCTGCCGAGCGACCCCCACGAGCATCCCAAGCGCGACCCACCGCTGAGGATGAGGTGGTGGCGTTGCGTGGCAGCGACGGGTTGACCGCCGTCGAGCGTGAGGCGCTGGCGCACCGCTACCACGTCATCGTCCGCACCGCTTCCTGATCCACCAGCACGCAATCCATTGGCACTCCAGTTGTCGATCCATCTCTGACCTCCCCACCGGCCCTGTCGGCCTCCGGCGCACCGCCCGGAGCCCAGGCTTTTCCTGCCGGTGGGGACGACACCCCGCACCGCGCTCGACGCGCCCGCCGCCGACTGCTGACGCGCGCTCGGTGTGATGCGCGCTCGGTGTGATGCGCGCTCGGTGTCATACGCAGAAGCTCCACCCCGCCCTCGCGGCAGCTTCCCCGCATCCTGGGGTGATCCGCGGCTACGGGTGCGCGTCGTTTCACCCAACGGTGACACCGCCGGACGCGCGATGAGTCTCATCCCTCGAACGCCCGAGCGCCACGCTGTCGGCTGCCCAGCCGGCGATTGAGCATCCGAAGGCGCTGCACTCAACCAGCCCTCAGCCGCTGGGGCGTGGGGTTCGGTGTGCACCTCAGTGCGGTGGACGGCGCAAGGCGGCCAGGGCGCGCGCGACAGCAGGGGTCCAGCTGCCGGCGGCGATCGCGGTGAGCACCTCCTGCGCGGACAAGCCTGCTGCGGCGGCGATCAGCGCCTCAGCCTTCGGCACCTCAGCCCATCCTGGCTCCACGACCGGCGCCCGCGGCGGTGTCGGCATGGGCCGGGCAGCTGGGTGGGCAGTCACCGCTGCCACGACGGCGGCGCCCACATCGTGTGTGGCTGCGACCGCGTCTGCGGCGGCGTGTGCGTTCGCGTGGGCGTCGGTGAGCGCCCGCGCCAGCGCCCGGTGCTCCCGCGCGCTCCAACCTGCCCGGGCGAAGGGCAGCAGTGCAGCGCCGTCCACCGCGGGGTCCTCCACCAGGGGGCCGGGGTGGGAGCCTCGCCAGGTGGCGAGCAGCTGCTCATCACGGCTTCGTCGATGCCGTGCAGCGCTGCTTGCACCGTCTCCAGTCGGGCGTGGTGTTCCGCGGCCAGCCCTGCTGATGGAACTCTGCTGCGGTAGGCGTCGGCGAGCGTGGCGGCCGGGGAGGCCATCGCCCACGCCTGCCACACCATGCGCTCCCAGGACGTTCGGTACCAGACCGTCCGCTGCCAGGTCCTCCGCTGCCAGGATGCGCTGACGTCCGCTCCGGCGTGCGTGGAACCAGTGATCAAGGTTTGCGCCAAGGTGGCATCCCCGAAGGCGGCCTCCAGCACGCTACCGGCGTCCTGGTCGGGCGCTCGGTCGAGGATGAGGTGCAGGGTACGGGGCGCCTCGGCGCGGGCGCTCGCCACCTGTGGGTCCTCGCGCAGGCACAGGGTGAGGGTGTGCCACGCCCTGGTGCTCGGCTGACCGGCCACACCCAGTGGCCCCACCGGTGGGCTCTGCTCGTCCTCGTGCAGGTGCACGCTCCACCCGGCGAGCTCGCAAGGCCCGGCAGCAGGCCGCTGCGCCGATGCCATCAGCGATGCCTGCAGCGATGCGGACGGTGACCCGGATGGCGAGCCCATGGGCGAACTGGATGGGCCGGGCGGACCAGGCGAGTCGGGTGGACTGGGTGGACTGGGTGGCGGAGCCAGGGGCAGGCGGGCCAACGGCCGCACCGACAGGTCCAGTGCCCGCACCAGGGCATCTCCCGCGCGATGCCCGGCGGGCAACCCTCCGGCGCGCGGCGCCGCACCGGCGTCGGGAGGTTGGCACGCGCTCACCGGGTCATCCTGCCGCCTCGCCGCTGAGAAGCCGTCGGCCGCGCGTGCCCCGCAGGCGGCCGGCCAGCCCCGCCGTGGACGGCAGTGATGTCAGCGTCTTCGTGAGCGCTGCAGCTGCTGAGGGAGCCTTGCGACTATGTACATGACTGGTTGCTATCGTGTACATGAGGGCGAGAGGAGCCGATCATGAGCAAGACGCACATCGACATCGACGAGGACCTGCTGGCTCAGGTCGCGCAGATCACCGGCACGCGCACCAAGCGCGAGACCGTGGAGGCCGCGCTGCAGCTGGCCCTGCGCCAAGGCCAGCGCCGGGCTGCGGTGGAGCGCCTCATCACGCGCGGGCAGAGCGGCTACTTCGCCACCGTGCTCCAGGAGCACCCCAAGCCGGCCGGGCACCAGGAGGTCACCGCCCCCGCCCTCGAAGGCCCCGAGCAGGACGAGGCGCACGAGCCGACCACCAGCGACCCCGTTGTCGACGAGTCGGCTGGTGAGCAGGCTGCGGGCGAGCGGGCCACCGGTGGGCGGGCTCAGGGCGCTGCGTGAGCTTCCTGATCGACAAGTCCGCCTACGCCCGCTGGCACCAGCCGGCGGTGGCGGCGCAGCTGAACGGGCTGCTACGTGAGGACCTGCTGTGCATCGCCCGGCCCAGCGTGCTGGAGATCGGCTTCTCGGCGCGCTCGGCCAGCGACTACCGGGAGCTGATCGCCGACATCGGCGCGGCGATGAGGGTGCTGGAGGTGGATGAGGCCATCAGCCGCCGCGCTCAAGACCTCCAGGAGCGACTGACGCACCGCGGCTGGCACCGCGCGCCCGGGCCGGTGGACCTGCTGCTGGCGGCCACCGCTATCGAGCACGAGGTGACGTTGCTGCACTTGGACAAGGACTTCGAGCTGATCGCCCAACTCGCCCCGCTGCGTCAGCAGCGCATCACCACCGGCAACTCGGCTTGAAGGCGGTCAGAAGGTCGACTCTTGGACGCCCCGGCCGGCGCCGAAGCAGAGGGCGTGCTCGACGGGAAGCCTCGCCCACTGCGATCTACGCCCACTCTGATCCGCGACCACTTCGATCCACAACCCGGAAAGGCGTGCGATGGCCGGCCGAGCGTTGGTTGCGGGCTTGTGCCCGATGCGGCTCTCGCTCGCGGCGGCTCCGTTCGAGACGGCCTCGTGCCTGGTGGCCTCATCGGCGGCGGCCGTTGTCACTTCGGTGCGCTGAGCAGGGGGCCGCGGTGTAGACAGAACGCGGCGCCGGCCAGCTGAGTCGACGGCATCACGACCTCCATCACCTCTTCGTCGCCTGGAGGCGCGTAGTCGCTGACGTACACGGTGATGAGGTGCTGATCCGGATTGAGGACAGGCCGGTCGCTCAATCGCAGCTGATCTGGCCGGCGCTTCGCCTGCGCGCAGGCGAAGCGCCGCCACCCGGCACCGCCGGGCTGCTCAGCGGATGCACCTGCTCTCCGCGCTGCCTGTACGAGCTCGCTCCCGTGCTCGAGGAACGGAGAGTCCTCTGCAGGTGCTTCTCATCGGCTCATCGCGGGCTTCATCGAGGCGAGGGCGGTAGTTGACGCTCGCGCACGAGGTGGGCATGCGGGCGGTGGTGGTGCCCATCGCGCAGTCAATGGTGTGACCTGAGCCGGTGTGACCTGGGCCGGTGTGACCTGGGCCGGTGTGACCTGAGGTGGCGCGGCCTGTGTCGCCGCACCTGGTTGCGGCTGGTCGCAGGTGGTCGCGGCTGGTCGCAGGGGGCAGCGCACACGGGAAGCCCTGCTCCCATCGAAGGGCCGGGCGCCGGACATGCGCCTGCCTCACCTGCCCTCACCCCTTGGTCTCATCCTCTGGCCGCACCCCCCGGGCGGAGGGACGACTCGGATCGGCGGTGCGTCTGGTGGTGTTACCGTAGAGATGTGCGAAAGCGTTTTCGCACGCTGAGCCTTCTCGCGGGAGCGGAGTGGTGCACGTGTCAGTGACGACCAAGGTCAACGCCGGCTTCGAGGCGTCCTTCTCGGCTGCCGGTCAGCTGGTCTCGCTGACCGCTCGCACCGACCCCCACCGCGCCAACTGGGTCATCGACCCCGGCTACCTGCACGAGGCCGGCTACGAGGAGACCGACAAGCTCTTCGGCGAGTTCACCGCCGTGCTCGGCGGGCGCGCCTTCACCAGCGGCCGGGTGCAGCGCGGCGTGGACTCCTCAGCGCCGCTGGCGCACCAGGTGAGCTACGAGCTGCCCGGTGCGCACCTGCAGGTCGGCTACGACCTCGGCGCCGACCCGCACGCCCTCGACTTCACGATCACGCTGGAGAACACCACCGAGCAGGCCGTGGTGCTCGAGCAGCTGGCGGTGTGGACGCCTTTCGCCTACGTGATGTTCCGCGACGCCGACGTGCGGCGCAACATGCACCACTCCGTCGCCGTCTTCCCCTCCATCTCGCCGGACTACACCAAGCTGGCCCTGCACCGGCGCAGCGGCGACGCCCCGCACCTGGGCGTGTACCAGCGCACCGGCCGGACGCTGTCGGTGGGCACCTGGTGCGCCTACACCAACCGCTTCTTCGAGAACGCCTCGCCCTCCCTGGACGGCATGCTCTTCCACCAGCTCGTCCTCGCCGGCGGCTACCCGCCCGACCAGGAGCCGCTCAGCGACTTCATCTACCCCCGCGAGGCGCTCACGCTGGCCGCGGAGGAGCGGCGAGTGTGGACCTACCGCATCGCCCCCTACGCCGACCCCGCCGACTTCGCGACCCAGGCGCACCGGCTGGGCCACCCCCTCGTCGACAGCGAGCCGCTGACGGTGCTCGGGGAAGCGTTGCGCCTGCGCGTGCAGGCACCCCAGGGGCGCACCCTCACCCGCGCGCTGGTGCGCCGCTTCGACGGCGAGCGCGTGCACGAGGTGGACGTCAGCGGCTACCTGACCGAGGACACCGGAGGCACCGAAGGCATCGAAGGCATCGAAGGCACCGAGGATGGCGGGGACACCGGGGCGCGCGCCGACGCCGGAACCGGCGGGGTGAGCGCCACCGGTGGCCGCAGCCTCCTGCAGGTGCCCACGGAGCAGCCCGGCGAGCACCAGGTCCTGCTCACCTTCGACGACGCCAGCACCGATCAGGTCATCGTCAACGTGATGGCCCCGCTGAACCGGCTGCTGGCCGCGCGCTCGCAGCACATCGCCGACGTGCTCTACGAGGGCCCGCACGGGCAGACGCCGCACGCCTTCCGCCCGGTCTCCAACCAGGGGGAGTCGCTGGGCAAGTTGTCCCTGGTGCTGGCCCAGAACCTGCTGGGCACCACGGACGTGGAGCAGGTGCGCAAGGTCGAGCAGAGCGTGGTGCACTACGTGCGTCCCAAGTGGTTCCTCGACGGCGACTTCCGCACCCCCCGCCGGTTGTACGGCGACTTCTACCGCGTCATGGACTTCGAGTACATCGGCCACCTGCTCTACCTGCTCTCCCGCTTCGAGGACGGCGTCCTGGCCGAGCACCCGGCCCGCACCTACCTGCAGTGGGCCGCCGACGTCTTCGAGGTGCGCGTCAACCCCGCACTGCACGAGGACGAGCGCGGCAAGGAGGAGTCGCGGATGCTGGGTGTGTACTTCCTCTACGTCGACGACCTGCTCAGGGCTCTGGACGAGCAGGGTCTGCAGGAACGGCGCGCCGGCCTGGCCGCGCTGTGGGCCGATGTGCTCGAGCGTCTCGCCGCCGACAGCGCCACCTGCAGCGGAGCGGTCACCGAGCACTTCTACGACAACGCCGGCTTCGGGCCCACCGCCGGCGCGCTCACCTCGGCCGGCAAGCTGCAGGAGGGCCAGCGCTACGCGCAGCTGCTGGAGGCCAACATCGGCTTCTCCAACGACTTCCGCGCCCAGGCCCCGGACCGCTGGTGGGAGGCGCTGTCCTTCATGGTCCACTCCCTGTGGGGCGGGCTGGCGGCGGCGGCGATGCTGAAGGTGTACGAGGCGCTGCCCGAGACCCGCTACCTGCTGGCCGCCTACCGCGCCACCGTGGCCGTCCTGTACTGCTACGACAGCGCCGCCACCGCCACCGCCCTGCGGCTGGGCCCCGGCGAGGCGGCCTCCACCTACAGCATCGCCGGCCCGCACCTGAACCGTCCCGACCTCTCGCGCAACCGTTTCGGGCAGTCCACCTTCGCCAAGGACGGCGGCATCTTCACCCGCCTCTTCCCCGACGACTCAATCAGCCCGGATTGGGACATGGGTGAGGAACTGGTCGCCTACCTGGGCGGCTTCGGGCGCAAGACCTTCCTCTACGAGGACACCGACGGCCGGCTGCGGGTGGTCAACGGCTCGATCGAGCGCACCGAGCGCGGTCACCGCATCGTCAGCTACGCGCCCCACCCCCGCGAGTTCCACTTCCACCAGCGGGGGATCCACCTGGTGCTGCAGGAACCCGCCCGGGTCGTCGACCTGATCGACGGCGCCTTCGTCCCGGCGTCGACGACCCAGAGCGCGTCAAGCGCTCCACGGTCCACCGATCCGACTGGAACCGCTTCCACGATCCCCGCCTCCATCAGCCTCGCTTCCCCCAACCCCGCCCCCGCAGAACGCACGCTCACCAGTCCCGCGACACCGCGGAAGTGAGCACCGCGCCGCCGCAGCACAGCGCATGGTCGCGCTGCGGCAGGCGAGGACCGCTGCAGCGAGGACCACCGCAGCGAAGAGCGCTGGGCGAGGACAGCTGCGGAGACAGCCACACCGACACATGCCCGACCCGAAGGAGCAGCACGGCATGAGCAGCAACCAGGCCGGCAAGCAGGTCCGCCCCCACGCGGCGGCACCAGCCGGCACAGGAGCGGAAGCCGGAACAGGGACGAGCACCAGAACAGGACTCGCAGCCGGGGCAGTGCCCCTGGCGAGAGTCTTCGGCTACGCCAGCACCGACACCGCCGGCAACCTGCTGTACTGCATGGTGACGTCCTTTATCCTGTACTACTACACCGACGTCTTCGGCATCTCGCTGGCAGCTGCCGGCACGATCCTGCTCATCGCCCGCATCGTCGACGCCTTCGACGCGCCGATCTGGGGCTTCATCATCGACCGCACCAGCAGCCGCTGGGGGCAGAGCCGCCCCTACTGGCTGTGGATCACCCCTTTCTTCGCAGTCTTCTTCGTGATGCTGTTCTGGTCTCCGGACCTCAGCGCCGGCGGTAAGTTCATCTGGGCGCTGGTGACCTACCTGCTCTTCGGCATCGCCTACACCGGCATCTCCACCCCCATCACCTCCATCCTGCCCAACCTCAGCAACGACTCCGGCGAGCGGATCAAGCTCAACAGCTACCGCATGGTCGGCGGCAACATCGGCTACTTCGTCCCCGCCACCTTCGCCCTGTCCCTGGTGGCCTTCTTCGGCAGCGGCAACGACATCGTCGGCTGGCGCTGGACCGCCGTCTTCATCGCCGTCATCGGCGCGCTGCTGCTGGCCTACGCCTTCGCCAGCACCCGCGAGATCAACACCGAGCGCCAGCGGCCCCTGCCGATCAAGCAGAGCGTGCAGGCCGTGCGCAGCAACTGGCCGTGGGTGATCCTAGTGGCCGCCTTCATCCTGTACTGGCTGGGCAACTCCACCCGCACCTCCGTACTGGTCTACTTCACCGAGTACCAGCTGGGCGACAAGAACTTCGCCTCCGTGCTCAACGGCCTGGTCCTGCTGCAGGTCCTCGGCATGGTCCTCATCCCCTTCGCGGTCAAGAAGCTGCCCAAGACCCGCGTCCTGCAGGTCGGCTTCCTCATCGCCGCCGCCGGTCAGGCCGCCATGGCCTTCGCCGGCACCTCCCACCTGGCGCTGGCGGTCTGCTGGTCGCTCGCCTCCCTGGGCACCGGCATCGCCGTGTCCATGCCGTTCGCGATGCTCTCCGACACCGTCGACTACGGCGAGTGGAAGAACGGCGTGCGCGCGGCCGGTTTCCTCACCGCGATCGGTTCCTCGTTCTGCATCAAGATCGGCTCCGGCCTCGGCGGCTTCATCCCCTCCATGATCATGAGCGCCGCCGGTTACCGGGCCGGGCAGCAGCAGAGCGCCGCGGCCCTGAGCGCCATCCAGTTCTGCTTCGCCTGGCTGCCGGCCATCTTCTTCGTCGCCGGCGCCGCCGTCATGCTTGCCTACCGCCGCTACGAGCGCCTGGAGCCGCAGGTGCGCTCGGCCCTGGCCGCTGCCAGCGCCGAGCGCACCGCGCAGCAGGCGAGCGCCTGACCCCACACCAGGCTCCCATACCGGCACTGGCTCCTGCTGGGACACGAAGCTTCGTGCCCCAGTAGGAGCTTCGTGTCGTCTCCAAGCGGGAGCCGGTTCAGGCGGGAGCCGTCGAGCCCCGCGGCACCAGGCGACAGGGCACCAGCTCCACGCCGTGGTGGGCGGCGCCGCCCATGGCCTCCACCAGCATCGCCGCGGCCCGCCTGCCGATCTGCTCGCACTCGTTGTCGATGCTCGTCAGCCCCGGCTGAGTGCCTTCGGCGATGACGTCCCAGTTGTCGTGCCCGATCACGGCGACGTCCTCGGGCACTCGGCGCCCGGCGAAGTGCAGCACGTCCAGGCAGCCGCGGGCGATCTGATCGCTCTGGCACACCACCGCATCCACTTCGGCGTCCTCCTCCAGCAGGTGCTGCATCGCCTGCCGGCCCCACGCCTCGCTCCAGTCGCCGAAGCGCACGCTGCCGCACGGCGCGAGCCCGGCCGCCTTCAGCGCCTGCCTCGCGCCGGCGGCACGATCACGCGAGGCCGCGTAGGAGCGGGCGCCGCCGATGAGGGCGATCCTGCGCCGTCCGAGGGCGAGCAGGTGCTCCACGGCCAGCCGGCCGGCGCCGCGGTTGTCGCAGGTGACGGAGGCGTCCTCGGCATCCGTGGAGGGGGCGTAGGCGTACACCACCGGCACCGGTGAGGACAGCGCCAGCGAGGGACGCGGGTTGGTCTCGGCGTTGACCACGATCAGCCCGTCGACGTTGCGCGAGAGCAGCGTCTGCACGTGCTCACGCTCCAGGTCCGCATCGCCGCGCGCGTTGGAGAGCAGCACCGAGGTGGAGTGGCGGCCGAGGGCGTCCTCGGCGCCGACGAGGATGGGGGTGGAGAAGCGTCCCTGCAGGTCGGAGGTGATCAGGCCGATGGTGCGCGAGCGGCCCAGCACCAGCGACTGCGCCGCGTGGTTGGGTTGGTAGGCCAGCTGCTGCGCCGCCTGCAGCACCCGCTCGCGGGTGGCGGGACCGACCCGCGGCTGCCCCCGCAGCGCCTTGGAGGCCGTGGCGAGCGAGACCCCGGCCAGCGTGGCCACGTCCGACAGCGTGGACCTGCCCTCGGGGCTCGCCGTGCTCAATGCCTGCTCCCATCCGTTCTGCCCGCTCACGATACCGATCGCCCTCACACCTGCCCTCACACCTGCCCCCACACCTGGCCGGCTGAGCCCGCGCGGCATCAGTCGTGCGCGTGCTCTCGAGTGCGCTACCTGGCGCGCTGGCTGGCTCGGGCGCCCAAGCACGCATGATCCAGTGCAGGTGGTGCGCACGGCATCGGCGCCATTCCCGGAGCGCACCAGTCCTGTCATGGGCACTGTGCCTCGATGGAGCGCTACGGCTCGATGGTGCGGTGCACACGGGCGCGCAGGGACATCCGACTCGGCCGCGCAAGCAGAGGCATCGGCGTGCACGTCCTGGCTGCTGGCCCTAGGCCGACGACCGGGGGCGTGCGCTGCGTGACCACCGGCCGCGGTGACATCCCTCATGGTTCTGCGCTCACATGCGGTGCTGGCGCGGCCAGGGGGAGCCGGGTCGATCCTCCCCTCATCGACCCGGCTCACTCAGGCAGCATCACCCAAGCCCTCTCCCGTGTCAGCCATCTGCCTCCCGGCCCCGGAAGCTTGCAGCGCAGGAACGATGGACCTGGGCAAGACGACTCCCCGTGACCTGCGCCCCACTCACCCCGCGGCGGACCGGCTCGGACGAGGCTTCAACGGCTCGGTGTTGCTCCCCGAAGCTGAGGCGGCTGTCACCGCCCCGGTGGCGATGCCCGAGCGCTGACGAGTGGCGGATCAGGTGATGTCTCAGGTGATGACGGAGATGGTGATGTCAGCACCTGGCTCCTCCGCGGCGCCGGCGAAGCGTTTGCCGGCGATGATGCGGTCCACCCGCACGTCGTCGGCCTGCCGCACGCCACCGGTGAGACGGCGTTCGCCGATGACGTCGACGAGTGCGTCGATGCTCGATTTGATCATGTTGTCCAGGTCCGGCTCGTTGGCTCCGCTCTGCGCGGCGGCCAGGACGAAGTCGGCCTGCACCTGCAGGCGGGCGGTGGCGGGCAGGGTGCAGCCGGTGAATGCTTCCGCCACGCGTGCCCGCCACCGCTGCTCGTGGTTGGAGGCGAAGCCCGCCGGCCTGCCGGCGACCCATCGGTGGAGGACGCTCGACCGCTCGCCGGAGGCCTCATCACCGAACATGTTGGCGGTTCCGGCCGGTGACATCTCGGCCGGTGACATCTCGGCCGGTGAGCTCGCACCCCCTGCGGTGAGCGGGTGTGCGGGACGCACCGGGTGGTGCGCTGGGGGTGGTGGAGCCACGATGTAGCCGTCGGTGGCGGTGCCGTACACGCGTAGCGCCTCCCGCTGGTGCTGCCACAGCCAGGCCAGGTGCGCGCAGACGACCGCATCCAGCTCGTCCTCGATGCGATCCAGGTCCCCGGCCTCGGGCGCGGCGATGACCTGCCGCAGCTGCCGCCACCGTGGGCTCTCGCGCAACCGCAGGACCCCCACGGACTCCAGGTGCCCGGCCAGCTGCGCGAAGCCGGGCACCCGCCGCGCCTGGGTGCCCTTCTTGTAGTCCAGCCGGTAGCCCAGCTGGAACAGCCCGATCATCGCCGGGTGCGGGTAGACCTCCAGGCACACGCCCTGCTGCCCGCCGGTGGGGGTGGCGGGGTCCACCGCCCACCCGAAGTGCTGCGCCAGGCGCAGCGCGCGTGGGGGCTGCGGGCCGAGCAGGGTGCGGTTGCTGCTGTAGGCGGAGGCGCCGAAGCCGCCGAAGGTGCGCCCGATGAGCGCTTCCGCCGCTCGCTGTCCGCGCTCGTTGGGCACGATCAGCGGTGCGTCGACGGCGGCGACGAGCACCCGCCGGGCTTGCTGCCCGCTCCGCTGCCCGGTGTGCTGCTCGATCCAGGTGATGATCTGCTCGTCGGTGCGGGCGCGTCCGGAGGCGATCAGTCGGCCGGTGTCGTCGACGACGGCCAGGCCGGTCCAGCCGGAGCTCCAGGCCAGGTCGAGTCCCAGGAAGACGGGACCGCCGGTGTCCGACGTGGTGCTGCTCATGTGCTCAGTGTCGACTCTTCAGCGTGCCGACGGTTGCTGCTGGGCGCGCCGGCGTCGGGCAAGTCCGACGAGTGCCGCGCGCTACCTGGAACAGCGCTCACGTCGTCGTGGGCAGGCTGATCGTGGTGGCCGGGGCCGTTGAGGGGTCGGGCGCACGAGGCCGCTCACCGCAACTGCTGACGGGGACTGCTCACGAGGACTGCTCCCAGCACCGCCCAGACACGGGCCGCTGTCCGCTGGGTGCGCACGAGGAGCGGCGTACGCCCAGGCCCGGCGCAGGAGGCCGCGCGTGGGGCGCGGGGCAGCTCTACCCTCGAGCCCACCATCAGCCAATCCATCAGGGGGAGTCGCCGGTGTCCATGGACTGTGTGCGCCAGGCCGCGCTGTTGCGCACGCCTCGAGCGAGCGCTCAGCACCTGGCCCTGCTGTGGAAGCGGCGCCGGCTGCGCCAGGACGTCGAGCAGCTGGTCGCCGGCCACATCGACGGCCTCGATCCCCACCAGGGCGTCACGCACGGCTGGCGTGCTCAGCGCCGCTGGTCGGTGCTGCCCGCCGGTGGCGGCGCAGTGAGCATCAGCGTCAGCGTCGAGCACGTCGCCAGCGCCGGTTCCTCCTTCGGCGGTGACTCCATCGAGCCGGATGCGTCGATGCCCGGCTCGGCCACCTCCAGCGAGCGCGTGGCGCGTCCGGACTGGGAGTACGGGTTGCTGCTGGAGCTGTGGACGCTGCTGACCCAGCGCGGGTACACCGTCAGCGAGGTCAAGACCGACTGGCGTCTGACGGGCTTGCAGGTGCGCGCCTGAGCCTGGTTCAGGCTCTTACTGCCGCGGTGGTCACCGACCTCGAGTCATCGCCGAGCACGGCGGTACCCGCCGGCCGATCCAGCCGACGATCCAGCTGGCGATCAACGAGTGATCGCTAGCTGGATCCGTCGCGGATCCAGGGCCGCAGCCAATCTCTTGAAGCATCGGCCGTAGCAGATCGACACCCCACTTCCTGACCACCTCACGTCGACGGCACCGCCGACCCACCAGTGTGAAGTCGCCACCCAAGCCGCTGCACCGGACGTCCCGTCGACGCGTCCTGCGGGCCAGTGCACGGGTCGGTGCACGCGTCACAACGAGGTCATGCTCGTAGGCGGTGCGAGGGGGTGTCCGGAGTCTCCGCCGCCGGAGTGCAGCACCAGGCGGAGCCCTCAACCACGCCGTCCACGCCATGTCGTCCGTACGCCACCCACACGCCGCCCGCGCACCACCCGCACGCCTGGTGCTGCACCGTCCACAGCCCGCGCCGCCGACTACAGGTAAAGATCACTACAGGGAAAGAGCTACAGGGGGACCCGCCCAAAGATGCCCTGACCTGCAGCGATGCTACCGGGCGCGGCGCCAAAAATACGTAGCGGCGGCGCCAAAAATACGTGCCCTCCCGCACGAGCAGCCGACCACGCGCGGCGCCAGAAATACGTAGACGACACCCGCCCTCCACCGGCACCTGTGGACGCAGTCGATGCCTGCACGAGCACGCTCACCACCCGACCCACGCTCCCCTCCGAGTGCCGTGAACCCCGGGGTGCACGCCGTGATCGACGAGCCGTCCCGCCCAACGGGAGCAAGCATCCGCACCAGCTGAAGAGCCGCCCGGAGCCGGCCCACACAGCAGCCTCGAGGCGAGCTGGCCCGCCGACCACGCCGCCGTTCGTGGGCGCCGCCTCGGCACCCGTGCACCGACTCGCCTGCCGATCTGACGGCCGGTCGGAGCGCCGGTTCAATGACGGCTCCGAGTGCTGCATCGAAGCCTGGCCGGCGGGACGGTGGGAGCACTCGGCGGTCCGCCGCTTCAGCTCCTTCACCCACCCGCTCTCGCCTCCTCTGGTACAGCCGTCCGGTGTGTTCGCTACGCCCCTCCACGAGCCCTCCAGCCGAGCCCGGTGACCAACCGCGGCAGCCACCGGCCCGGCTGAACACGGCTCGGACGGATCGCTGCCGGGGACACCTCGCAAGCTCTCGAGGCGGCCGCCACCTGCCGTCCAGCGCCGGCGGCCACAGCATTCACGGGGTGGCTCGCCGCTCTTCTCCGCCGGGCGCGAGCGAGCCGGTAGCAGCCGTCCCGTCCCCGCGCCTCGTGCGCCCCTTCACCTGCCGCTGTGAGCGCCTGATGCGACGGCCGTGGCCCGTTCTGCCCCGACATGCCCGGCCGTGGGTCATTGCCGCGGCCAGGTGCCCGCCGGCCTTCGGGGGCGGGTCAGGCGATGCAGCAGTCGGTGAGGCGGTGGGTGGGCGGTTGGTGACTCGGCTTGCGATGACCAGGGTCGGCAGCCTTAGGGGGCGGCAACACACCCACCGGGGTGCGTGACGGGCGCGCCGCGACCTGGGAGGCTTCGCGCTCGTGACCCGCAAGGCCGGTCGGCCGCCGCGCGATGACCTCGCCTGGCTGGATGAGGCCGCCCAGCTGTGGGACCAGGCCCACGCCGACATCGGCTACCTCGCCCGCGTCTTCGCCCAGACCTCCCTGCCCTACCGCGACCCCGGTGAGATCCCCGTCTGGCAACGCCGCAACGGCGGCCTCACCCTCACCCTGCAGCCTGGCGT
>NZ_JAAALL010000560.1 GCF_009906315.1 Kineococcus vitellinus
GAAGCGGTCCTGCGCGCGGCGGGCCGCCAGCGAGGCGCCCGGCGGGACGCCGTCGGAGAGCACCGCGAACGCCAGCAGCCGGCCGTCGGCGTCGCGCAGCAGGCCGGCGAGGCTGCTCACCCCGGTCAGGGTGCCGGTCTTGGCGCGCACCACCCCCGCGCCGGCGGCCGAGGCGGGGACGTCGTAGCGGTCGGCCAGCGTGCCGTTGACGTCCGCGACCGCCAGCCCGGAGGCCACCGCCGCCAGCTCCGGGTGCTCCCCGCCGGCGACCAGGGCGAGCAGGTCCGTCAGCGCGCGCGCCGGGATCCGGGTGCCCCGGCCCAGGCCGCTGCCGCCCTGCAGCTGCACGCCGGTGACGTCGACGCCCAGGGCCGCGACCTGCTGCACGACGGCGTCGGAGGCGTCGTCGAAGGTCGCCGGGCGCTCGCCGGCCGCGGCCACCCGGCGCGCGAGCACCTCCGCGAGGGTGTTGTCGCTCGTGGTGAGCATCAGCTCCACCTGCTCGGCGGTGCTCGCCGACTCCACGGCCGCCAGCGTCGCCGCCCCCGGCTGCGCGGCGGTCCGCACGAGCGCGCCGCCGCCCTGGTCGATCACCTGCACGCCCGCGGCGCCCAGCGCCCGCGCGAAGGCCTGCGCGGCGGCCAGGGCCGGGTCGGGGGCGCGCGGCGCGGTCTCCCCCGGCGCCAGCCGGCCCTCGTCGACGGCCAGCGGCGAGATCGGGGCGACGAACCCGGCGGCCACGTCGCCGGCGCCCCAGCCGGAGGAGGTCGCCGGGCCGGTGAAGGCGGAGTCGTCCAGGCGCACGGCGACGGCGGAGCGCCCGCCGGCCAGCAGCGCCGCCGCCGTGCGGGCGGCCAGGTCGCCCAGGCCCGCGTGGCCGTTCACCGCGTCCGCGTCGCCCGCCCCGGCGGCCAGCAGCACGTCGCCGCCGGCGACCAGGACGACCTCGTCGGCGGTGGCGCCGTCGACGACGCGGGTGCTCACGCGCGAGGCCGGCCCCAGCGCGCGCAGCGCGGCGGCCGCGGTGAGCAGCTTGGTCACCGAGGCGGGGGTGCGGGGGACGTCCACCTCGTCGGCGAGCAGGACCTCGCCGGTGGCGGCGTCCACGACGGCGGCCGACACCGAGGCGCCCAGCGCCGGGTCGGCCAGCAGGGGCGCGGCCAGGGCGCCGAGGACGGCCGGGTCCGGTGCCGGGGCGCCCGGGTCCAGGGCGGGGGCCACCGCGGGCGCCCCGGCAC
>NZ_JAAALL010000561.1 GCF_009906315.1 Kineococcus vitellinus
GGCCCCCGGCGACCGCCTGGCCGTCGGGGAACCTCCCGCGCGCCACCCGGTGCTGCGCACCGCGCCCGTGCCCGTCCCCGCCGCGGGCACCGTGACCGTCGGCGTCGTCCTCGGGCCGCGCGCGGACTGGTTCACCGAGCCCGCCGTCCTCTTCACCGGCACCTGGAGCGTCACCCCCGCCTCCGACCGCGTGGGCCTGCGCCTGCAGCGCCCCGCCGGCCAGCCCGGCCTGGAGCGCGCGCGGCACGAGGAGCTGCCCTCCGAGGGCGTCGCGCTCGGCTCGCTGCAGGTGCCCCCCAGCGGGCAGCCCGTCCTCTTCGGCCCCGACCACCCCGTCACCGGCGGCTACCCCGTCGTCGGGGTCGTGCGCGACGCCGACGTCGACCTCCTCGCCCAGCTCCGCCCCGGCCAGTCCCTGCGCCTGCGCCCCGCCCCCGCAGCACGGGAGGTCCCCGCACCGTGACCGACGAGAACCCGAACCCGAGCGGGGACCGCGACGGGCCCGCCGCGGTCCTCGCCTTCGCCGCCGCCCTCTTCGACGAGGGCACCGCGGTCCCGCTCGGCGACGGCGCCTCACCCGCCGGTGCGGGCCGGGTCGACGGCCGCGACGTCTGCCTGGCCGTCGCCGCCGGGACGGGCGAGGCCGCCGCCGCCGACGCCGAGTCCCGGGTGCGCGCCCTCGCCGCGCGCACCGGCCGCCCCCTCGTCACCGTCGTCGACACCGCCGGCTGCGCCGACCCGCGGGCCTTCGGCGAGCTCGTGCGCGGCAGCGTCGCGCTGTCCGGCGTCGTGCCGCAGGTGGCCGTCGTCCTCGGCGCCGCCGACGGCGAGCGGGCGCTGCTGCTGCCGCTGGCCGACGTCGTCGTCGCCGTCCCCGCGGCGCGTTCCGCGCTCGCGGAACCCGGTGCGGCGCAGACGGTCACCGGCCTGGTCCGGAACGCCGGCGCGCTCGGCGGCGCCGACCTGCACGCGCGGAGCACCGGCCGGTTCGCGCACGTGGCCGAGGACGCCGCCGGTGCCGCGGAGTTCGTGCGCGACCTGCTCGCCCACCTGCCGAGCAACAACCGCGCGAGCGCGCCGCGGCTGCCGGAGGCCGCACCCGACCCGGCGCAGGAGGATCCCGGCCTCGCCGCTGCGCTGCCCGCGCAGGCCGGCGCCCCCTACGACGTGCGCGAGGTGCTCGCCCGCCTCGCCGACGACCCCGACGACCCCGACGAC
>NZ_JAAALL010000562.1 GCF_009906315.1 Kineococcus vitellinus
TTCCGCGTCCGCCGCTGAACCCCCGGGTTCAGCGGCGGACGCGGAACGCGCTGGGGACCGCACCGGTCCCCAGCGCGGCGTCCGCGGCGAGCACGCCGAGCACCGGCGCGAACTTCGCCCCGTGCCCCGAGCACGGCGACAGCACCGTCACCCCGTCCACCCCGTCGACGACGAAGTCCTCGGTCGGGGTGCTCGTGAACAGGCACGTCGTCTCCGCGTACGGCTCGGGCACCAGCCCCGGCAGGTAGCGGCGCACGTGCTCGACGACCCGCGCGCGGTTGGCCGGGTCGATCAGGCCGGTGCGGGCGGCCGCGGACGGCAGGACGCGACCGCCGTCGTAGACGGCGACCTTCTGCCCGCGGAAGCCCGCGTCCCGCCCGCCGGGCAGCGCGTACACGCTCGTCCCGGCGGGTTCGTGGATGATCGTCGGCCACCGCTCGCCCGGGGCGGCGTCCTCGCGGTAGGGGAAGTGGAACGCGTTCTCCTCGCGCACCTGCAGCGGCGGGAGCGCGTCGAGGAACGCCCGCGGCAGCTCCAGGGCGCCCAGCAGGTCCGGCAGCCACCCGCCGGCGGCGACGACGACGCGCTGCGCGCCCAGGGTGCGGCCGTCCTCGGCGTGCGCGGTGAACCCCGAGCGGGTGCGCTCCAGGCGCCGCAACGGCCAGCCGGTGAGCACCTGCGCGCCGTGGGCCCGGGCGGCGGCGACCATGGCGTGCACGGTCGACTCCGCGTCGAGCACCCCGCCGGCGGGGTGGTAGAGCACGTCGGAGTCGACCGCGATGCCGGGCCAGCGCTCGCGGGCGCGCGAGCGCGGGACGAGCGCGTGCTCGACCCCCGCCGCGGCCAGGACCGCGGCCAGGGCGTGCGGGTCGCGGCCGGCCCCGAGGTCGAGGGCTCCGGTGCGCCGCACGAGCGGGGCGCCGTGCAGCTCCTCCAGCTCCGCCCAGCCCGGCTCGGCGGCCAGCAGCAGCTCGACGTAGGTGCGCTCGGCGTAGGCGTAGCGCAGGATGCGCGCCGAGCCGTGCGAACTGCCCTGCGCGCCGGCCGGTTCGCCGCGCTCCACGAGCACGACCTCGTGGCCGCGCTGGGCCAGCCGCCAGGCCGCCGAGGCGCCCGCCAGGCCGGCGCCCACGACGAGGAAGCGGACGGGGGTCACGGCGCCAGTCTCCCTCGCCCCCACCCCGCCCCGGTCCCGGCC
>NZ_JAAALL010000563.1 GCF_009906315.1 Kineococcus vitellinus
GTTCGGGTTCTCGGGGTTTCGAGGGGGTTCGGGAGTTCGGGGGCCCGCCTCAGACGGGCAGGGACTCCCCGGCCGGTGCGGCGTGGCGGTCGATCTCGGCCAGCTCGCCGGCCTCCAGGGCGGGGCCGTCGAGGGCGTCGAGGTTGGCGTCGAGCTGGGCGACGCTGCTGGCGCCGATGAGCGCGGTGGTGGTGCGCTCCTCGCGCAGCACCCAGCGCAGCGCCAGCTGCGCCAGGCTCTGCCCGCGCGCGGCGGCGACGCGGTCCAGCGCCCGGGCGCGCTCGCGCACGTCCTCGGTGACGTCCGCGGCGGACAGGTAGGCGCTGCGGGTGGCGCGCGAACCCTCCGGGACGCCGTCGAGGTAGCGGTCGGTGAGTCGTCCCTGCGCCAGCGGCGAGAACACCGCCAGCCCCGCCCCGGCGCGCTCGGCGGCCTGCGCCAGCCCGGCCTCGGGGCGGCGGTCGAACATGGAGTACCGCGGCTGCACCAGGGTCAGCGGCGTGCCGAGCTGGCGCAGCAGGTCCGCCACGAGGGTGACGTCCTCGGGCGAGTAGTTCGACACCCCGACGTACAGCGCCTTGCCGGAGCGCACGGCGGCGTCGAGGGCGCCGGCGGTCTCCTCCAGCGGCGTGCCGGGGTCGCGCCGGTGGTGGTAGAAGACGTCGACGTAGCTCAACCCGGTGCGGCGCAGCGAGGCGTCGAGGGAGGCGAGCAGGTACTTGCGCGAGCCGCCGTCGCCGTAGGGCCCGGGCCACATGTCGTAGCCGGCCTTGGTGGCCACCGCGAGCTCGTCGCGGTACGGGGCCAGGTCGCTGCGCAGCACCTGCCCGAAGGTCTCCTCCGCCGCGCCGTAGGGCGGGCCGTAGTTGTTGGCCAGGTCGACGTGGGTGACACCGCGGTCGAACGCGCGCCGCAGCACCGCGCGGGCGCCCTCCAGCGGGCGGTCGGCGCCGAAGTTCTGCCACAGGCCCAGCGAGACCGGCGGGAGCAGCAGGCCGCTGCGCCCGGCGCGGCGGTACCGCGCGTCGCGGTAGCGCTCGGGGTAGGGGCGCCAGGAGCGGTCGGCGCGGTCCTCGGTGATCACTGTTCCTCCGGGTGGTGGGTGCTGCTCGCGGGCGTGCTCGCGGGGGCCGGTGCCCGCTCCCGCGCCGGGTGCGCGGCGGGCAGCGGGC
>NZ_JAAALL010000564.1 GCF_009906315.1 Kineococcus vitellinus
CCACGACGCGGTCCTCTACCTGCGCCCGCAGGCCGGCCGCGACTCCGAGGAGTTCTTCGCCGACGCCCGCTACGGCGAGCTGTGGGTGGGCCCGCGCCCGAGCCTGGCCTCGCTGGCGGCCACCACGGGCCTGGAGTGCCGCGACATCGCCGCCCTGGCCGACGAGGTGGGCCTCAGCCTGGCCGCGGGGACCACGAGCGGGCTGCGCCTGGTCCCGGACGCCGACCCGGCCGTCACGGCGCTCGTGACGCCGCTGCGCAGCGGCGGGGCCGCGCGCGCCGACGACGAGTTCGTCACCGCGCTCTCGGAGCTGCGGCTGGTCAAGGACGACTTCGAGGTGGCCCAGCTGCGCGCCGCCGTGGCCGCCAGCGCGCGCGGGTTCGAGGAGGTCGTGCGCGCGCTGCCCCGCGCGGTCGGCCACCCCCGCGGCGAGCGCGTCGTGGAGGCCGCCTTCGACGGCAACGCCCGCGTGGAGGGCAACGGCGTGGGCTACGAGACGATCTCGGCCGCCGGCGACCACGCCTGCACGCTGCACTGGATCCGCAACGACGGCGCGGTGCGGCCCGGTCAGCTGCTGCTGGTGGACGCCGGCGTGGAGGTGGACTCCCTCTACACCGCCGACGTCACCCGCACGCTGCCCGTCGACGGCCGCTTCACCGACGCCCAGCGGCGCGTCTACCAGGCCGTGCTGGACGCCGCCGACGCCGCCTTCGCCGTCGCGAGGCCGGGGGTGCGCTTCCGCGAGGTCCACGAGGCCGCGATGCGGGTCGTCGCCGACCGGCTGTCGGCCTGGGGGATGCTGCCGGTGGACGCCGCGACGTCGCTGGCCCCCGAGGGCCAGTTCCACCGGCGCTGGATGCCGCACGGCACCAGCCACCACCTCGGCCTGGACGTCCACGACTGCGCCCAGGCGCGGCGGGAGACGTACCTGGACGCCGAGCTGCGCGAGGGCATGGTCTTCACCATCGAGCCCGGCATCTACGTCAAGAGCGACGACGAGCTGGCGCCCGCGGAGCTGCGCGGCATCGGGGTGCGCATCGAGGACGACGTCCTCGTGACCGCCGACGGCGTGGAGAACCTCACCGCCGCCCTGCCGCGCGAGGCCGACGCCGTCGAGGCGTGGATGGCCTCGCTGCGCTGAGCGCGGCGGGCGCGTGCGGGACGGGGG
>NZ_JAAALL010000565.1 GCF_009906315.1 Kineococcus vitellinus
CACGAGCCCCGCACGCCCCGCGCCCGCCGCGCGTTGGTCCGATCCAGTGACGACGCACAGGGGAAACCCAGCGTTCACCACGCTCGCCGCCAGGTCGCGGGCCGAGCATGGAGGCATGACCGCCTCCACCACCGCCCGCCGCTCGGAGCTCACCCGGCCCGACGGCACCCCGCTGCGCGTGCTCGTCGTCGACGACGAGTCGACGCTCTCGGAGCTGCTGAGCATGACGCTGCGCTACGAGGGCTGGGAGGTGCGGACGGCGGGCAACGGCCTGGACGCGGTGCGCGCCGCCCGCTCCTTCCGCCCCGACGCGGTGGTCCTCGACATCATGCTGCCGGACATCGACGGCCTGGAGGTGCTGCGCCGGCTGCGCGCCGACGCCACCGACGTGCCCGTCCTCTTCCTGACCGCCAAGGACGCCGTCGAGGACCGCGTCGCCGGGCTGACCGCGGGCGGTGACGACTACGTGACCAAGCCCTTCAGCCTGGAGGAGGTCGTGGCCCGGCTGCGCAGCCTGCTGCGCCGCTCCGGCCTGGTCGCCGCCAAGCAGGAGCCCGTGCTCGCCGTCGGCGACCTGCTGCTCGACGAGGACAGCCACGAGGTCTCCCGTGCCGGCCAGGAGGTCCGCCTGACGGCCACCGAGTTCGAGCTGCTGCGCTACCTCATGCGCAACCCGCGCCGCGTGCTGTCCAAGGCGCAGATCCTGGACCGGGTGTGGAACTACGACTTCGGCGGCCAGGCCAACATCGTGGAGCTGTACGTCTCCTACCTGCGCCGCAAGATCGACGCCGGCCGCGCCCCGATGATCCACACCGTCCGCGGCGCCGGCTACGTCCTCAAGCCCGCCGACGTCGGCTGAGCCCGCACCGCGAGCGCCGACGCGCCACCCTCGGACAGTGACCCCCGCACCGGCCGACCCGCCGGCACCGCGCCGCCGCCTGCGCGCCCCCACGACGCTGCGCAGCCGGCTGCTGCTGACGACCACCGCGCTGCTCGTCGCCGTCGGCCTCGTCATCGGTGTGGTGACCACGCTCGCGCTGCACCACGAGCTGTCGCGGCGGGTGGACCAGCAGCTGGCCGACGCGGTGCAGCGCTCGCAGGTCCTCGGCCGCGGGGGGCCACCGGGCGGCGGGCGCGGCGGGGACGGGGTCTACAC
>NZ_JAAALL010000566.1 GCF_009906315.1 Kineococcus vitellinus
CCTCAGCCCTCCTCGGGCCCGCCCGCCTCGGGCCCGCCCGCCTCCTGCGCACCGGCGGCCGCGGAGGCCTGCGCACCGCGGGCGGCCTCGCGCGCGGCCTTGCGCACCTTGCGGTCCGAGACCGGCCGGTCGCCGAACTCGGTGCCGTCCAGCACCTCCGCGCCGGCCGCCTCGGCGGCCTCCGGGGAGTCGGTGGGGTACGCGCCCGGCGCGGGGCGGCGCTTGCGCAGCGGCGGGCGCACCCCGTCGGCCAGCCGGCGGGTGGTGATGAGGAAGCCGGTGTGCCCGACCATGCGGTGCTGCGGGCGCACCGCCAGGCCCTCCAGGTGCCAGCCGCGCACCATCGACTCCCACGCCTCCGGCTCGGTCCAGCGCCCCGACTCGCGGGCCGCCTCCGCCACCCGCGACAGCTGCGTGGCCGTCGCGACGTAGCAGATGAGGACCCCGCCGGGCGCGAGGGCGTCGGCCACCGCGTCCAGGCACTCCCACGGCGCCAGCATGTCCAGCACGGCCCGGTCGGCGCCGGTGCCGCCGGCCGCCGACAGGCCGCTGCCGGGCAGCGACTCCACGAGGTCGCCCACCTGCAGCGTCCACGCCGGGTGCGGGCCGCCGAAGAACGTCTCCACGTTGCCGCGGGCGACGTCGGCGAAGTCCTCGCGCCGCTCGAAGGAGTGCACCCGGCCCGCGTCGCCCACCGCGCGCAGCAGCGACATCGTCAGCGCGCCCGAGCCGACCCCGGCCTCGATGACGACGGCGCCGGGGAACAGGTCGGCCATCTGCACCACCTGCCCGGCGTCCTTGGGGTAGACCACGGCCGCGCCGCGCGGCATCGAGAGCACGAAGTCGGCCAGCAGCGGGCGCAGCACGAGGTACTCCACGCCCGCCGAGTTGGTGATCGTCGTCGCGTCCGGGCGCCCGATGAGGTCGTCGTGCACGAACCTGCCGCGGTGGGTGTGGAACTCCTTGCCGGGGGTCAGGGTGATGGTGTGCATCCGCCCGCGCGGGTCGGTGAGCTGCACGCGCTCGCCCTCGCGCAGCGGTCCACGGCGGGTGCTGGCACCCGTCGGCGGGGGTGTGGGGGTGGTCACGGACGTCCTTCCGTCAGGGGTCATCGGGTGTGCGCCGGCGCGGGGCGGCGGGTCGGCGCACACCCGAT
>NZ_JAAALL010000567.1 GCF_009906315.1 Kineococcus vitellinus
GGCGTCCGCGGCACCCTCGGCCTCCGGTGCCGGCGCGGCATCCGCGGCCTCGTCCGCCGGCGCGTCCGCGGACGAGTCCTCAGCCGTGTCCGCGGCGACGTCACCAGCCGTGTCCGCGGCGACGTCACCAGCCGTGTCCGCGGCGACGTCACCAGCCGTGTCCGCGGCGACGTCACCAGCCGCGTCCGCGACCACGTCGCCGGGCGCGTCCACCGCCTCCGCGGGCGACGCGTCCGCGTCCGCCCCCGGCCGGGCCTCGTCCAGCGGCTGGCCGGCCTGCGCCTCGGGCGCCGAGGGCGCCACCTGCGGCGCCTCCCCGGTGCTCGCGCCGGTCGTCGTGGTCGGGCTGTCGGGGGTGTCCGCCACGTCCGCAGAGGACGCCGGCTCCTGGGGGTGCTCGCTCACCCGCCGCATTCTAGGTGCCAGGTCCTTCGATCGGAGCAGTCGGTCACGGCGTGCCCGCTCCGGTTGGCGCACGGTGACGGTCTGCGCGGTCTCGAAGGGCTCACTACAGTCGCCGGATGCTCGTGGAAACGCTCGAGGCGAGCGCCTTCGGCACCAACTGCCACGTCCTGGCCCCCGGGCCGGGGCAGGAGTGCGTGGTCGTCGACCCCGGCGTCGGCGTGCTCGACCGGCTCGCCGAGCTGCTCGCGCGCCACCGCCTGCGCCCGGCCGCCGTCCTGCTGACCCACGGCCACCTCGACCACACGTGGTCGGTGACCCCCGTCTGCGGCGCCCACGGCGTCGCCGCCACCGTCCACGCCGACGACGCGCACCTGCTGCGCGACCCGCTGGCCGGGCTCGACGCGCCGCTGCGCTCCGCGCTGCTGGCCGCGACCGGGGACCAGCCGTGGCGGGAGCCGGACGACGTCGTCGTCGTCGGCGACGGCGCACGGCTGCAGGTGGCCGGCCTGTCGGTGCGGGTGGCGCACGCTCCGGGCCACACCGAGGGGTCGGTGCTGTTCACGGTGGAGCGTCCCGGCGAGGCGGACCTGCTGCTGTCCGGCGACGTGCTGTTCGCGGGCTCGATCGGGCGCACCGACCTGCCCGGCGGGGACCCCCGGGCCATGCTGCGCAGCCTGCTGACCAGGGTGCTGCCGCTCGAGGACGCCACCGAGGTGCTGCCGGGGCACGGCCCGGCCACCACGATCGGG
>NZ_JAAALL010000568.1 GCF_009906315.1 Kineococcus vitellinus
CGGCCCTGCCCGTGCCCGCCGAGGCGGCCGGCGCCCTCGTGGTGGCCGGCCGCCTCGGCGGGCACGGGCAGGGCCGTCGGCAGGGCGGCCGCGGCCCGGGCGACGAGCGCGATCCACCAGGCCGCCAGCCCCGCCGGCCACGCCAGCAGCGCCGCACCGCCCGGCCACAGCGGGGCGAGCAGCGTCGTCGCCAGCCCGAGCACCGTGGCCGGCGCCACCGCGGGGGCCACGACGACGTTGACCGGCACCGACAGCGGGTTCACCGACGGCTGCAGCAGCACCAGTACCGGGCCGCAGACCGCCTGCGCGGCGGCCGGGACGGCCAGGGCCAGGGCCAGGACCCGGGGCACGCCGGCGCCCTGCAGCCGACGCGCCCAGGGCCGGGCGAGCAGCAGCAGCCCCGCGGTGGCGAGCACGGACAGGGCGAACCCGGGCTCGCGGGCCAGCCACGGGTCGGCCACGAGCAGCACGAGCACCGCGGCGGCCAGCACCGGCACCCCGCGGGTGGGGCGCCCCGCGGCGACGCCCACCAGGCCGACGCCGCCCATGACGGCGGCGCGCAGCACGCTCGGCTCCGGGCGCACGAGCACCACGAAGCCGGCCAGCCCGGCCGCGGCCACGAGCACCCGTGCGCGCCGGCCCAGCCCCAGCCACGAGGCGGCGAGGACGAGGGCACCCGCGACGAGCGTGGTGTTCGAGCCGCTGACGGCGGTCAGGTGGGCCAGGCCCACCTGCCGCATGTCCTCCTCCAGGTCCGCCGGCAGCGCGGAGGTGTCGCCCACGACGAGCCCGGGCAGCAGGCCGCGGGCGTCGGGCGGCAGGTCCGCGGCGGCGGTGTGCAGGCCGCCGCGCAGCCGGTCCGCGGCGCGCAGCAGCGCACCCGGCTCCTCGAGGACCCGCGCCCCGCCGCGGGCGGTCACGACGGCGACCTCCCGCTCCCCCGCCCGCGCGGGGGCCAGCCGGCCGGCCAGCTGCACGTGCTGCCCGAGCCGCACGGCCGACCAGCCCTCGGCGTCGGCGAAGACGGTCACCGGCGCGGCCACGGCGAGCACCCGCCCGCGCACCCGCACCTGCTGCAGCTCGACGTCGACGGCGGCGCGGACCGCGTCGCCGGGGCGCCGGGCGGCGACGGGGCGGGGGTCGGAGG
>NZ_JAAALL010000569.1 GCF_009906315.1 Kineococcus vitellinus
ACCCGCCTCGACCACGACCTCGTGGGCTCCGGTGACGGGGTGGCGGGTGAACACCACGCCGGCGACCTCCGCGGGGACGAGGACCTGCACGAGCACGGGCACCACCGCGGCCGGTTCCCGGCCGGTCCGGGCGGCGTAGGCGAGGGCCCGCGGGCTCGTGCCCGACCTCGCGGCGCGACGCACCTCCTCGACCACCCGCGCCGGGCCGGGAACGCCGAGGGCGGAGTGCAGCTGACCGGCGAAGGACGCCTCGCCGCCGTCCTCGCCCAGCGCGGAGGAGCGCACCGCGAGCGGTCCCGCGCCCAGGTCGCGCAGCGCCGCCCCGACCTCGTGGACCCAGCCGTCGCCGCCCAGCGCGTCGAGGACCACGAAACCGGGTGGGACGGGGAAACCCTCGCGCAGCAGGCGGGCCAGGTTCGCGGCCTTGCCCCCGCACCGCTCGTCCGCCTCGTCCAGGGGGACCAGCACGGCTCAGGACTCCGGCTCGGAGCCGCTGGTCCGGCTCAGGACCCGGTTCAGGCGCTGCTGGGCGGCCTGGGCCGACCCCAGCCCGAGCGAGGCGGCGATCTGCGGCCAGGTCATGCCGGCTCCGCGAGCGGCGAACAGCAGACCGGTCTCGACCTGGTCGAGTTCCGCCCGGGCGGGGGCCAGCAACCGCAACCCCGCCTCCAGGACGGCCGGGTCGGCGTCCCGCGCGTCGCGGGCGGCCCAGGCGACGAACCGGACGAGGTCGACGTCGGAGGCCGGCTGGCGGGGCTGCTGCCACGGCCGGCGGGCGAGGCCGGCGGCACCGGCCCGGTCCACCGCGGTGCGCGCGCGGTCCAGGTCCGCCGCGTGGCGGTCGTCGTCGAGGGGCACGCCCCCACTCCAACCCGTCAACGGCCTGTTGTCAACAGGGTGTTGAGACCTGTTCCGACCGGCGTCCCGCCCGGGGCGGTCGGTTCCGCGCCCCGGGCGGTGGCGTCAGTGCGCTGCCAGGTACTGCTCGCGCACCCTGGTGCTCAGCGGTCCTCGCGGCGGGACGGTGATGCCGTTGGCCGCCGCCCACTGGCGCACCACCCGCGCGTCCAGCGGGGCGGTGTCGGCGCCGCCGCCGGGCACGGTGGCGCTCTGCGCCCGCGCCGGCGCGGACGTCACCT
>NZ_JAAALL010000056.1 GCF_009906315.1 Kineococcus vitellinus
CGGGGGATCCAGCCGGGCGGGGCCTGGTGCACCGGCGCGGACTGCGGTGCGGGCCCCACCACGGGCGGGAGCATCCGCGTGGAGTCCGCCGGCGGGTCGGCCGGGTCGGCCACCCGCGGGCCCGGTGGCGGCACCTGCCGGGTGGCGGGTGCGACGGCGGGCAACTGGGCGGTCTCGTCGGAGATGAGCGAGGCGAAGCGCGAGCGCTCGGACGGCTCCGGCGGCACCCGGTCCGCGGTCCGCGGGGGCTGCTCCAGCGGGCCGGTGGTGGCGCCGTCGAGCGCGCGCAGCAGCGCCTCGGGGTGCGGGCGGTGCGAGGGGTTGACCGCGAGCGCCGCGAGCAGCGGCCCGCGCAGGTCGGCGGGGACGCCGGAGAGGTCCACGTCGGCGCGGCGGACGCGGTCCAGCACGACCTCCATCGGGCCGGTGCCGAACGGCGGGCGCCCGCTGGCGGCGTAGGCCACGGTGGCCGCCCAGCCCCACCAGTCGGTCGCCGCGGAGACCAGCCCGCCCGCCACGACCTCGGGCGAGAGGTAGCCGGGGGTGCCCATGACCAGGCCCGTGGAGGTGAGCCGGACGTCGTCGGCGACGTGGGCGATGCCGAAGTCGATGACGACCGGCAGGCCGTCCAGCAGCAGCACGTTGCTCGGCTTGAGGTCGCGGTGGACGACACCGGCGGCGTGGATGGCGTGCAGCGCCTCGGCCAGCCCGTGCCCGAGGTCGCGCAACCGGGTGCCGCGCAGCGGACCACGGGTCTGCACGACGTGCTCCAGCGGGGGGCCGGGCACGTAGCGGGTGACCAGGTGCGGCCAGGTCCCGTCGACGTCGGCGGACAGCACCTCCGCCACGCGCGGGGAGCGGACCCGCTCGAGGGTCTGCACCTCGCGGGCCAGCCGCTGGCGGGCCTGCGGGTCGGCGGCGATGTGCGGCTTGAGGACCTTCAGCGCGACGGCGCGGTGCTCGTCGTCCAGGCCGAGGTAGACGATGCCCATCCCGCCCTGGCCGATCTCGCGGTCCAGCCGGTAGCGCCCCAGGCGCTCGCCGGGCGAGGGCGCGTGCACCGGCGGGTGCCAGCCGGCGGGGGTGCGCGCGTGCTGCGGGTCGTGGTGGGGGTCGCGCTGCGGGTCGTGGTGCTCGCGGCCCGCCGCACCGGTGCCGACGGCGCGCGTGCGCGCCTCGCCCGGCGACTGCGGGTAGGGGGTGACCACGTGCCCACCGTACGGCAGGCGGGCCGCGCTCCCCGGGTGCGCACGACTCCTCCACGTCCTCGTGACACGTCCTCGTGGCGCGGGTGCGGCGCGGGCGCCCCGCGATCACGACGGGTGGCCCGGTGCACCGCCGGGTAGGGTCGGCCGCGACCGAGCGCGAGGAGGGTTCCCGGATGGCCGGCGACTACGACCTGGTGGTGGTGGCCAACCGCCTCCCCGTCGACCGCGTGGAGGAGCCCGACGGCTCCACGTCCTGGCGGCGCAGCCCCGGCGGGCTGGTGACGGCGCTGGAGCCCGTCATGAGGCGCGAGGACGGCGCGTGGGTCGGCTGGGCCGGGACGCCCGGCGACCCCCCGGAGCCCTTCGACGCCGAGGGCGTGCGCTGCGTGCCGATCGGGCTGTCGGCCGAGGAGGTCCAGGAGTACTACGAGGGCTTCTCCAACGGCACCCTGTGGCCGCTCTACCACGACGTCATCGTCGCGCCCGGCTACCACCGCAGCTGGTGGGAGGCGTACGTGCGCGTCAACGAGCGCTTCGCGGAGGCCGCGGCGGAGCAGGCCGCCGAGGGCGCCACGGTGTGGGTGCAGGACTACCAGCTGCAGCTCGTGCCGCGGATGCTGCGCCGGCGCCGGCCGGACCTGTCCATCGGCTTCTTCAACCACATCCCCTTCCCGCCGTTCGAGATCTTCGCGCAGCTGCCGTGGCGCAAGGCGATCATCGACGGCCTGCTGGGTGCGGACCTCGTGGGCTTCCAGCGCGCCGCGGACGCCAACAACTTCACCCGCGCCTGCCGGCGGGCCTCCAACCTGCCCGCGCGCTCGGGGCGCATCCGGCTGGACGCCGAGGGCGGGCGGGAGGTGCGGGCCGCCTCGTTCCCCATCTCCATCGACTACAAGGCGCTCGACGAGCTCGCCCAGCGCGAGGACGTCGCGGCGCGCGCCGCGGAGATCCGCCGCGACCTCGGCAACCCCGAGTTCCTGCTGCTGGGGGTGGACCGCCTCGACTACACCAAGGGCATCCTGCACCGGCTGAAGGCCTTCGAGGAGCTGCTCGACGACGGCCGCACCGACGTCGGCGAGGTCGCGCTCGTGCAGGTCGCCACCCCCAGCCGCGAGCGCGTCGAGCAGTACGTGCAGCTGCGCCAGGACGTCGAGGTCACCGTCGGGCGCATCAACGGCACCCACGCGACGATCGCGCACACCGCGGTGCACTACCTGCACCACTCCTACGGCCGCGAGGAGATGGCGGCGCTGTTCCTGGCCGCCGACGTCATGCTCGTCACGGCGCTGCGCGACGGGATGAACCTCGTCGCCAAGGAGTACGTCGCCTCCCGCCACGACGAGCGGGGCGTGCTCGTGCTCAGCGAGTTCACCGGCGCCGCCGACGAGCTCGGGCAGGCGCTCATGATCAACCCGCACGACATCGACGGCCTCAAGGACGCGGTCGTGCGCGCCATGCGGATGTCCCCGCGCGAGCAGGCCCGGCGGATGCGGGCGCTGCGGCGGCGGGTCGCCGACCACGACGTGCAGCGCTGGGCGGCCTCCTTCCTGGAGGCCCTCGAGGAGCACCACGGGCAGGCCGCCGGGCGGGCCTCGTGAGCGGTGCGCTGCCCGGGGAGGTCCGCGCGGCGCTGGAGGCCTTCGCCGCCCGGGGGCGGGTCCTCGTGGCGCTGGACTTCGACGGCGTGCTCGCCCCCATCGTCGACGACCCGGACGCCGCCCGCCCCCTGCCCGCGGCGAGCGCCGCGCTGGAGCGGCTGGTGGCGGGCACCGACGTCGCGCTCGTCTCCGGCCGCGACCTCGCCGACCTGCGCGCCCGCGCCGCGGTGCCGCCGCAGGTCGTGCTCGTGGGCGGCCACGGCACCCAGAGCTCGCGCTCGGCGGCGGGCACGACGGTCCTGTCCGCGGGCGAGGAGGAGCTGCTGGCGCGGCTGGGCGGCGCCCTCGACGAGATCGCCGCCGGCCGCGCGGGCGTCCACGTCGAGCGCAAGCCGATGTCGGCCGTCCTGCACACCCGGCGCGCCGCGCGCCCGGACGCCGAGGCGGCCACGGCGGCGGCGCTGGCCGGCCCGGCCACCTGGGCGGGCGTGCACGCGCTGCGCGGCAAGGAGGTCGTCGAGCTCGGCGCCGTGCCGCTGGGCAAGGGCGGCGGGCTGCTGCGGCTGCGCGAGGAGCTGTCCGCCGAGGGGGCGCCCGTGCGGGCCGTCCTCTTCGCCGGCGACGACGTCACCGACGAGGACGCGTTCGCGGCCCTCTCGCCCGCCGACGGCGACGTGACGGTGAAGGTCGGCGAGGGCCCGACGGCGGCGGCGCTGCGCGTCGCCGACCCGCCGGCGGTGGCCGAGCTGCTGACGACCCTGGCCGACCTGCGCGCCTGAGGCGCCGCGGGCCCGCCCTCGTCACCGGGCTCGTCACCGCCCTCAGCGGGCGGTGACGGCGCGCTCGCGCCGGCGCCGCACGTAGGCGCGGGCCCACGGGTCGGCGAAGCGGGCCAGGACGGGGCCGAGGACGGCCATCGCCAGGACGTAGGCGGCCGCCAGCGCGGCGAGGCGGGCGTCCACGCCGCCCGCCGTCGCCAGGCCGGCGATGACGATGGAGAACTCCCCGCGCGGGATGAGCGCCGCACCAGCCCGGACGCGGCCGGGCAGGGCGATGCCCGCGCGCTTGGCGGCGAACCAGCCGGTCACCAGCTTGGTGGCGACCCCGACGACGACGAGGGCCAGGGCGGGCAGCAGCACCGGCGGCAGGGAGCCGGGGTCCGTGGAGAGGCCGAAGGAGACGAAGAAGACGGCGGCGAACAGGTCGCGCAGCGGCTCCAGCCGGTGGTGGGTCTCCTCCTCCAGGTCGTTGGAGAGGCTGATGCCCAGCAGGAACGCGCCGACGGCGGCGGACACGTGCAGCTGCTCGGCCACCCCGGCCACCAGCAGCGCCAGGCCCAGCACGCGCAGCAGCGTCACCTCGCTGGAGCCGGCGGAGACGAAGCGGGAGACCACCCCGCCCCAGCGCAGCGCGACGACGAGCGCCACGGCCAGGCAGGCCAGCGCGATGAGCACCGAGCCGGTGGCCTCCCACACGCCGGAGGCGGCCAGCACCGCGGTGAGGATCGGCAGGTAGACGGCCATGCCGAGGTCCTCGAGCACGAGGATGCCGAGGATGGAGGGGGTCTCCCGGTTGCCCAGGCGGCCGAGGTCGGCCAGCACCTTGGCGACGATCCCCGAGGAGCTGACCGCGGTGATGCCGAACATGGCCAGCGCGCCGACCGGCCCGAAGCCGAGCAGCAGGCCGAAGGCCGCGCCGGGCAGGCCGTTGAGCAGCAGGTCCAGCACGCCGACGGGCGCCTGCCGCTTGAGGTTGCCCAGCAGGTCCCCCGCGGAGTACTCCAGCCCCAGCAGGAGCAGGAGCATGACGACGCCGATCTCCGAGGACGCCTCGAGGAACTCGTCGGGGGCGTTGAGCGGCACGAGCCCGCCGGCCCCGAAGGCCAGCCCGGCCAGCAGGTACAGGGGCACCGGGGAGATGCCGAGCCGCCCGGCGAGTCGACCGACGAGCCCGAGCCCGAAGATGACCGCACCGAGCTCGATGAGCAGAGCAGCGGTGTGCACCTGTCGAGTCCGTCCTTCCCCCCGGCCGCGTCAGCCGGTCCGCGGCGCCGGGCGCCGCTCGTCGTCAGCCGTTGTGCAGCAGGTCGGCGGTGGCCCGCACGCCCTCCTGGGTCCCGACGACGACGATCTTGTCACCCGAGCGGAACTCCTGGGACGGCGCCGGGGAGGGGATGACCTCCCCGCCGCGCACCAGCGCCACGACGGAGGCGCCCGTGCGGCTGCGCACGGCCGCGTCGGCCAGCGTGCGCCCGACGTACGGCGAGCCGTCCTCCAGGTAGATGCCCTCGGTGGCCAGGCCCTCGATCTGCTCGCGCAGGCGGGCGAGGCGCTCGATGACGCGCGGCTGGCCCAGCAGCTCGGCGAGGACCTCGGCCTCGTCGCCGTCGAGGTCCACGACGGCGTGGCAGGCGTCGGGGTCGTCTTGGGAGTAGACGAGCAGCTCCCGCTCACCGCCGCGCGTCGAGATGACGCCGATGCGCCGGCCGCGCGCGGTGGTGAAGTCGTGCCGCAGGCCGACCCCGGGCAGCTTGGTCTCTTCCAGGTCCACGGTTCCAGTGTCCTCCAGGACGCGGGGAGCCGGCGACCAGGGCGTCAGCTGTCCCCCGGACGCCGCACCGCTGCGCCGTCCACGGTGTTCAACACCGCGACACCCCGGGGGCATCCCGGGGTGTCGCCCCTTGCCCTCCCGCGATCCGTCGTGCATCATCCGAGCACCGCGGCGCCGCGATCCGATGCAGGGCGAGGACGCCACGGCACAACCGAAGATCGCCCGGGCGCTGACGCGGCCGGGTCCTCCACGACGGATCGTCCGGCACGTACCTGCCGGTGGAAGGACACAACGATGGCCACGGTCACGTTCGACAAGGCGACGCGCATCTACCCCGGCGGTGACAAGCCCGCCGTGGACGCCCTGGACCTGCACGTCGAGGACGGCGAGTTCCTCGTCCTGGTCGGCCCCTCCGGCTGCGGCAAGTCCACCTCGCTGCGCATGCTCGCCGGTCTCGAGGACGTCAACGGCGGACGCATCCTCATCGGCGACCGCGACGTCACCACGGTCCCCCCGAAGGACCGCGACATCGCGATGGTGTTCCAGAACTACGCGCTCTACCCGCACATGACGGTCGCCGACAACATGGGCTTCGCCCTGAAGATCGCCGGCACCCCCAAGGACGAGATCAAGCGCCGCGTGCAGGAGGCGGCCAAGATCCTGGACCTGGAGCAGTACCTGACCCGCAAGCCCAAGGCCCTCTCCGGCGGCCAGCGCCAGCGCGTGGCCATGGGCCGCGCCATCGTGCGCCAGCCGCAGGTCTTCCTCATGGACGAGCCGCTGTCCAACCTGGACGCCAAGCTGCGCGTGCAGACGCGCACCCAGATCGCCTCCCTGCAGCGCCGCCTGGGCGTCACCACGGTCTACGTCACCCACGACCAGACCGAGGCCATGACCATGGGCGACCGCGTGGCGGTCCTCAAGGACGGGCTGCTGCAGCAGGTGGACACCCCGCGGCGCATGTACGACCACCCCAACAACGTCTTCGTGGCCGGCTTCATCGGCTCCCCGGCGATGAACCTGCTGACCCTGGACGTCACCGAGGGCGGGGTGCGCTTCGGCGACACCGTGCACCCGGTGGAGCGCGCCGCGCTGGCCGCCACCGGCGACAAGATGACGCTGGGCGTGCGCCCGGAGGACCTGGAGCTGTCCAGCGCGGGTCTGCCGGTGCAGGTGGAGGTCGTCGAGGAGCTCGGCGCCGACGCCTACATCTACGGCTCGCTGGCCCAGCCGGGCGGGGAGTCCCACCAGGTCATCGCCCGCGTCGACGGCCGCCGCCCCCCGGAGAAGGGCTCGACGGTCCACTTCACCCCCAAGGTGGGTCACGTGCACCTGTTCGACCACACCACCGGTCAGCGCATCGAGGCCTGAGCGCGCTCCGGCACCACGCACGGGCCGCCACCCCCGCACGAGGGGGTGGCGGCCCGTGCCGCGTCCGGGCCCGCGGCCCCGCACCGCTCCTGAGAGGATGACCAGCGTGAGCGCGCCCACCACGGCCTCCCTGCAGATCACCGCGGCCAGGCCCTACCCCGAACTGCTCGACCTCCCGTGGGACGTGCCGCTGGAGGAGTGGCCCGACGCGCACCTGGCGGCCCTGCCGCGGGGCATCTCGCGGCACGTCGTGCGCTTCGTGAAGCTGGGCAACCGCGTGCTCGCCGTCAAGGAGACCAACGCGGAGATCGCCCACCGCGAGTACCGGATGCTGCGCATGCTCAACCGGCTGGAGGTGCCCTCGGTCTCCCCCGTCGCCGTCATCACCGGCCGCGTCGGCCGCGACGGGGAGCCGCTGAACTCCGTGCTCGTCACCCGGCACCTGCAGTACTCGCTGCCCTACCGCGCCCTCTACAGCCAGACGCTGCGCCCCGACACCGCCAAGCGCGCCGTGGACGCCCTCGCGGTCCTGCTCGTGCGGCTGCACCTGACCGGCTTCTACTGGGGCGACGTGTCGCTGTCGAACACGCTGTTCCGCCGCGACGCCGGCGCCTTCGCCGCCTACCTCGTGGACGCCGAGACCGGTGAGCTGTACGACGTGCTGTCCACCGGCCAGCGCGAGTACGACCTCGACGTGGCGCGCACCAACATCGCCGGTGAGCTCATGGACGTCGTCGCCTCGGAGGCGCTGGACGCCGACCTCGACGAGGTCGTGGCCATCGCCGACCGCATCGTCTCCCGCTACCGGGCGCTGTGGCAGGAGCTGACCGAGCCGGAGTCCTTCGAGCGCGGCGAGCGCTGGCGCGTGGAGGCCCGCATCCGGCGCCTCAACGACCTCGGCTTCGACGTCGGCGAGCTGGCCATCACCACCGACATCGACGGCACCAGCGTGCGCATCGAACCCAAGGTCGTGGACGCCGGGCACCACTCCCGCCGCCTGCTGCGCCTGACCGGCCTGGACGCCGAGGAGAACCAGGCGCGCCGGCTGCTCAACGACCTCGACTCCTACATGGCGGCCGTCGACCGGCAGAACGAGGACGAGGAGATCGTCGCCCACGACTGGATGGGCGAGGTCTTCGAGCCCGTGCAGCGCGCCGTGCCGCGCGACATGCGCGGCAAGCTGGAGGCCGCCGAGCTGTTTCACGAGGTGCTCGAGCACCGCTGGTACCTCTCCGAGCGCGCCGGCCGCGACGTCGGCCTCGACGAGGCCGTGCACTCGTACGTGGAGAGCGTGCTGCCCGCCAAGCCCGACGAGCGCGCCGTGCTCGGCGTCGACACCCAGGCCATCCGCGTCATCGCGGAACGCTGACCCCACCGACCAGGAGGACGAGGTTGTCCACTCCCACCGCACCCCGCGTCGCGCTCACCGGAGCCGCGGGCAAGCTCGGGCGGGTCGTGCTGCGCGACCTGCTGGACCACGGCTTCTCCGTGCTGGCCCTGGACCAGGTGCGCCCGGCGGGCCTGACCGAGCAGGACGACGCGCAGTTCCTGCGCATCGACCTCACCGACCACGGGCAGGTGCTGGAGGCGCTCGCCGGGCGCACCGACGAGCGCCCCGGCCCCTTCGACGCGCTCGTGCACCTGGCCGCCGTCCCGGCGCCCGGGCTGCTGAGCAACTCGGCGACGTTCCGCAACAACTCCGCGGCGACCTGGAACGTCTTCGACGCCGCGCGCTCGGCGGGGATCCGCAACGTGGTGTGGGCCTCCAGCGAGACCCTGCTCGGCCTGCCGTTCGACGCCGCTCCCCCGCCGTACGCCCCGCTGGACGAGGAGTACCGGGTCCGCCCGGAGTCCACGTACTCGCTCGTGAAGGCGCTGGAGGAGGAGATGGCCCACCACTTCTGCCGCTGGCAGCCGGAGCTGACGATGACGGGGCTGCGCTTCTCCAACGTCATGCACGTGGAGGACTACGCGGCCTTCCCCTCCTTCGACGCCGACCCGCAGCTGCGCCGGTGGAACCTGTGGGGCTACATCGACGCCCGCGACGGCGCCCAGGCCGTGCGCCTGTCGCTGCAGCGCACCGACCCCGGTGTGGAGGTGTTCGTCATCGCCAACGCCGACACCGTCATGACCCGCTCCTCCGCCGAGCTCATGGCCGAGGTGTACCCGGGCGTGGAGGTCCGCAAGGAGCTCGGCGAGCACGAGACGCTGCTGTCCATCGACAAGGCCCGCCGGGTGCTCGGCTACGAGCCGCAGCACTCCTGGCGCGACCACGTCTGAGGCCCCGCCTGCCCCAGCACCCGCCGCCCGCGGCGCGGCGCCGGCTCACCCCGCGCGCCGCGCCACGAGCAGCAGGTACTCCCAGTCCATGCGCAGGGGGTCCTGGCCGGTCGCGAACTCCGCGGCCAGCTCCAGCAGCGCGTCGCTGAGCTCGCGGGTGCGATCGGGGTCCTCGCGCAACCCGGCGAACGCGGCGATCGTGGGCCCGTAGCAGGTCCGGAAGAACTCCAGGAACTCCTGCGGCGAGGCGAAGGCCGTCACCGGCAGCCGCCGCCGCTCGGCGCTCAGCACCTGCGCGCCCTCGCCGAGCAGCGAGCGCACGTGGCCCTCGTCGCCCCAGCGCGGCGGGGGCTGCGCACCCGGCGGGGGCGGCGGGACGAAGGGGCGCATCGCCGCGAACATGCGCCCGATGAAGCCCTCGGGCGTCCACGCGACGAGCGCGATCCGCCCGCCCGGCCGGCACACCCGCAGCAGCTCCGCCGCCGCCCGCTCGTGGTGCGGGGCGAACATCACGCCCACGCAGGAGACGACGACGTCGAAGGCGCCGTCCGCGAACGGCATCGCCTCCGCGTCCGCCTCCCGCCACTCCACCTCGAGGCCGAGCCGCTCCGCGTCGGCCCTACCCACCTCCAGCAGCTCGGGCGTCAGGTCCGCGGCGACCACCCGCGCGCCGGCCTGGGCCGCCGGGATCGCCACGTTGCCCGAGCCCGCCGCCACGTCGAGCAGGGAGAGCCCCGGCTCCGGCTGCGCCGCCTCCAGCAGCGGCGGCGCCAGCCCCGCCGTGATCCGCCGCGTCACCTCGGGGTAGTCCCCCGAGGCCCACACCGCCCGGTGCTTCGCCTTCAGCCGCCGGTCCGCCGCCTCGGGCCCCTCCTCCCCGGCACCCGCTCCGACGCCGGACCCGCTGTCCACCTCGATGGCCACCGCGCACCTCCTCGTGCCCGCCGGGCGGACGACCCGCCCGGCGCGCCGCCCAGCGTCCTCGCCCCGGCGGGGCCGCGGCCAGTGCAGGATCTGGACCACCGGCACGGGCAGCCGCGCGGGTCTGTCGGCCCGGCCCGCAGCGGCCTACGCTGCACCGGCATGGGCGCGCCCTACCACCAGTTCTGCCCCGTGGCCAAGACCATGGAACTGCTCGACGAGCGCTGGACGGTGCTGCTCGTGCGCGAGCTCGTCCTGGGCAGCACCCGCTTCGGCGAGCTGCGCCGCGGCCTGCCCCGCATGTCGCCCACCCTGCTCTCGCGGCGGCTGCACCAGCTCGCCGCGGCGGGCCTGGTGCAGCGGCGCGAGGCCGCCGGGGAGGTGCGCTACGTGCTCACCGAGGCCGGCCGCGACCTGGAACCGGTCGTGCGCAGCCTCAGCACCTGGGGGGCCCGCTGGATCGGTGAGCTCGGCGACCGCGACCTGGACCCGAAGCTGCTGCTGTGGGACATGCACCGCCGCGTCGACGCGCGCGCGGTCCCCGCCGGCCGCAGCGTCGTCGAGGTCCGCTTCTCCGACGTGCCGGAGCACCCCACCTGGTGGCTCGTCGTCGACAGCGCACCCCCCTCGCTGAGCGTCGACGTGTGCGACCGGGACCCCGGCCACGAGCCGGTGGTCCGGGTGCGCACCTCGCTGCGCTGCCTCACCGACGTGTGGCGCGGGGCGCTGTCCTGGGAGGCGGCCCTGCGCTCGCAGCGGCTGCGGCTGCTGGGCGAGAGCGCGCTGTGCCGGCGCTTCCCCGGCTGGTTCGCGCTGCCGGAGTACGCCGTCCCCGCGCCGGCTCCCGCCCCCGCGCCGAGCGGGTAGCGGCGCCGGGTCAGACCTCGCGGGCCAGCGCCGTGGCGGCGAACCTCGCGTCGGGGTCCAGCACGTCCAGGACCCGGGTGACCGTGCGGTCGAGGTCGGCGACGTCACCGTCCTCCAGCGGGTCGAAGACCAGCTGGCGGACCCGCTCCACGTGGCCGGGCGCGGTCGCGACGACCTTGTCCCAGCCGGCGTCGGTGAGGATCGCGACCTGCCCGCGGCCGTCGTCGGCGCTGCGCTCGCGCCGCACCCAGCCGTCCTTCTCCAGGCGGCTGACGACGTGGGAGATGCGCGAGGGGCTGGCGTTGGAGCGCGCCCCCAGCTCGCTCATCCGCAGGCTGCGGGTGGGCTCCTCCGAGAGCATCGCCAGCGTCAGGTAGCCGGTGACGGTGAGCCCGGCGTCGCGCTGCAGCTGCGCGTCGAGGGCCGCGGGCAGCAGCTCCATGACGGCGCTGAGCCGCAGCCACACCCGGCGTTCCTCGGTGCTCAGCCAGCGCGGCTGCGGCGTCTGCTCGCTCATCCTGGGATCGTACCCTCGGGTACTTGCTCCTTCACGTTCCTGCGTCAGCGGTGCCGCGAGACCTCGTAGAGCGCGATGCCCGCCGCCACGCCGGCGTTGAGCGACTCCACGGCCCCCGACATCGGGATGCTGACGACCTGGTCGCACTTCTCGCGCACCAGGCGCGAGAGCCCGGCGCCCTCCGCACCCACGACGACCACCAGCGGGCCGTCGGCCAGCCGCAGCTCGGGCAGCGAGACGTCGCCGTCGGCGTCCAGGCCGACGACGAACAGCCCGGCCTCCTTGAACTCCACCAGCGCGCGCACCAGGTTGGTGGCCCGCGCCACCGGCACCCGGGCCGCGGCACCCGCCGACGTCTTCCACGCCGAGGCGGTCATCCCGGCCGCGCGCCGCTCGGGCACGACGACGCCGTGGCCGCCGAACGCGCCGACCGAGCGCACGACGGCGCCCAGGTTGCGCGGGTCGGTGACGCCGTCCAGCGCGACGACGAGCGGCGGGCGGCCGCTGTCCGCGGCGCGCTCCAGCAGGTCCTGCGGGTGGGCGTAGTCGTAGGGCGGGACGCTGGCGGCGACGCCCTGGTGGACCGCGCCGTCGGTGAGGCGGTCCAGGTCCTGCCGGGAGGACTCCAGGAGCGGGATGCCCAGGTCGCCGGCGGCGGCCAGGATCTCCTTGACCCGCTCGTCGGCGTCGATGCGGCTCGCGACGTGGATCGCCGTGATCGGCAGCTCCGCGCGGATCGCCTCCACGATGGAGTTGCGCCCCGCGATCCACTCCGTCTCGCCGCTCGCCTTGCGGCGCACCGGGGGCCGGCCGCCGGGACGGCCGGCCGGCTTGTTGGAGGTGGCCGCGCGGTGCGCGGCCTTGGCCGCCCGCGCGGCCGCCGGGTGCCCGGTGCGCTCGGTGGCCTTGGGGGTCGGCCCCCGGCCCTCCAGGGAGCGCCGGTTCTTGCCCCCGGTGCCGATGGTGGGGCCCTTCTTGCCCTTGGCCACGGCTCCGCGCCGCTTCGAGTTGCCTGCCACTACTGCTCGCCCTCCAACGACCACCGAGCGCCGGTGGGCGTGTCCTCGATCACGATGCCCGCGTCCTTGAGTGCGTCGCGCACCGCGTCGGCGGTGGCGAAGTCGCGTGCGGCGCGGGCGGTCGCACGGTCCTGCAGCCGGGCGCGGACGAGCACGTCGAGTGCCGCCCGCGCGGTGTCCGAACCCTGCGCCTGCGAGGCCCAGGGTTCGCTGAAGGGGTCCAGGCCCAGCACGTCGAGCCCGGCGCGCACCTGCCGGTAGGCGCTGCGCAGCGCCTCCTGCTCCCCCGCCGCGAGGGCGGAGTTGCCGGCGCGGACGGCCTCGTGCAGCACGGCCAGCGCGGCCGGCGTCGCCAGGTCGTCGTCCATGGCGGCGGCGAACGCGTCCGGCACCTGCTCGGGGGCCGCGCCGGTGGCCGGCTCGCCGAGGCGCTCGGCGGCGCGGCGCACGAAGCCCTCCAGCCGCGAGTACGCCGCCTCGGCCTCCACCAGGGAGGTCGCCGAGTGCTCCAGCGCGGTGCGGTAGTGCGCGGAGACGAGGTAGTAGCGCAGCACGACCGCGCGGTGCTCGCGCAGCAGGTGCGGGACGCCGAGGACGTTGCCCAGCGACTTGCTCATCTTCTCGCCGGCCATCGTCACGAAGTGGTTGTGCAGCCAGAAGTTCGCGAAGCCGTCGCCGGCCGCGCGCGACTGCGCCTGCTCGTTCTCGTGGTGGGGGAAGCGCAGGTCCAGGCCGCCGCCGTGGACGTCGAAGCGCGGGCCGAGGTAGCGGCGCGCCATCGCCGAGCACTCCAGGTGCCAGCCGGGGCGGCCGCGCCCCCACGGGGTGTCCCAGGAGGCGCTCGCGGGCTCGGAGGGCTTGGCGCCCTTCCACAGCGCGAAGTCGCGCGGGTCGCGCTTGCCGCGGGGGTCGGCGTCGGCGGCCGGCTCCATGTCGTCCAGGGACTGGTGGGTCAGCTCGCCGTAGGAGGGCCAGCTGCGCACGTCGAAGTAGACGTCGCCGGAGCCGTCGGGTGCCGCGTAGGCGTGGCCGCGCTCGAGCAGGCGGGCGATGAGCTCGACCATCTCCGGCACGTGCCCGGTGGCGCGCGGCTCCACCGTGGGCGGCAGCACGCCCAGCGCGTCGTAGGCCGCGGCGAACTCCCGCTCGAAGCGGTAGGCGTGCGCCCACCACGGCACGCCCGCCTCGGCGGCCTTGGCGAGGATCTTGTCGTCGACGTCGGTGACGTTGCGGACCATCGTCACCTGGTGACCGGTGCGCAGCAGCCAGCGGCGCAGCACGTCGAAGGCGACCTGCGCGCGCACGTGGCCGAGGTGCGGCGAGCCCTGCGGGGTGGCGCCGCACACGTAGATGCCGACCTGCCCGGGGACCAGCGGCGCGAACTCGCGCACCGCGCCGGCGGCGCTGTCGTGCAGGTGCAGGGTCACGGGGCCAGGCTACCGGCGCTCGCGCGGTGTCCGGCCTCCTCGTTACTGTCCGAGGCATGGCCTGGACCGTTCCCGGAGTGATCTCGCGCGCCAAGGGCGCCCCCGTCGAGACCGTCGACGTCGTCGTGCCGGAGCCGATCGCCGGTGAGGTCGTCGTCGACGTCGCCGCGTGCGGCGTCTGCCACACCGACCTGCACTACCGCGAGGGCGGCATCAACGACGACTACCCCTTCCTGCTGGGCCACGAGGCCGCCGGCACCGTCTCCGCGGTCGGCGAGGGCGTCGAGGACGTCGCCGTCGGCGACACCGTGGTCCTCAACTGGCGCGCGGTGTGCGGGCGGTGCCGCGCCTGCAGGCGCGGCCGCCCCCAGTACTGCTTCGCCACCCGCAACGCCACGCAGCAGATGACGCTGACCGACGGCACCCCGCTGAGCCCGGCCCTGGGCATCGGCGCCTTCGCGCCCAAGACGCTGGTGGCCGCCGGGCAGGCCACGCGGATCGACACCTCGATCTACGACGGGTCCGCGCTCGACTTCGACCCGGCCGTGGCCGGGCTGCTGGGCTGCGGGGTCATGGCCGGCATCGGCGCCGCGGTCAACACCGCCCCCGTGCAGCGCGGCGACACCGTGGCCGTCATCGGCTGCGGCGGGGTGGGCTGCGCCGCGATCGCCGGGGCCGTGCTGGCCGGGGCGCGGCGCGTCATCGCGATCGACATCGACGAGGGGAAGCTCGCCTGGGCCACCGCGCTGGGCGCCACCCACACCGTGCACTCGCGCGGGCTGGACGAGGACGGCGTCGTCTCCGCGGTGCAGGAGCTGACCGACTCCTTCGGCGCCGACGTGGTCATCGACGCCGTGGGGCGCCCGGAGACCTGGCGGCAGGCGTTCTACGCCCGCGACCTGGCCGGCGTCGTGGTGCTGGTGGGGGTGCCCACGCCGCAGATGCAGCTGGAGGTGCCGCTGCTGGACGTCTTCGGGCGCGGCGGGGCGCTGAAGAGCTCCTGGTACGGGGACTGCCTGCCCGAGCGGGACTTCCCGGCGCTGCTGGAGCTGCACGCGCGCGGGCGGCTGCCGCTGGAGGCGTTCGTCTCCGAGCGCATCGGCCTGGGCGACGTCGAGGAGGCCTTCGCGACGATGGGCCGCGGCGAGGTCCTGCGCAGCGTCGTGGTGCTGGACGGGGCGGGCGCGTGAGCGCGCGCATCGAGCACCTGAGCACCTCGGGGACCTTCACCCTCGACGGGCAGAGCTTCGAGGTGGACAACAACGTGTGGATCGTCGGCGACGACTCCGAGGTGGTCGTCCTGGACGCCCCGCACGACGCGGAGGCCATCGCCGCGGCCGTGGGCGACCGCCTCCTGCTCGCCGTGGCCTGCACGCACGCCCACGACGACCACGTCCGCGAGGCGCCGCGGCTGGCGGAGCGCTGCAGCACCGCCGAGCGCCGCGTGCCGGTGCTGCTGCACCCCGCCGACCGCGAGGTGTGGGAGCTGACGCACCCGGGGGTGCCCACCACCGACCTCGCGCACGGCGCCGTCCTGACGGTCGCGGGCACCGACCTGCACGTGCTGCACACCCCCGGCCACACCCCCGGCGCGGTGTCCTTCTACGCCCCGGAGCTGGCGACGGTCTTCACCGGCGACACCCTCTTCAAGGGCGGGCCGGGGGCGACGGGGCGCTCCTTCTCCAGCTTCCCCACCATCGTGGACTCCATCCGCGACGTGCTGCTGCAGCTGCCCGCCGACACCCGCGTGCACACCGGCCACGGCGAGGACACCACGATCGGCGACGAGGCCCCGCACCTGGCGGAGTGGATCGCGCGGGGGCGCTGAGCGCCTCCCCGCGGGGCGCGCGCGGCGGCGGCTGGCGGTGCCCCGCGGCCGCCGCGACGTGCCGAGGGGGGGATCTCCTGGGAGAGTCCTCGGCGTGAGTGATCAGGCCAACACCCCGCTCAGCGGGTCGCACCGAGGCCCGCTGGAACGCCCGACCCGCGCCGTGCAGCGCGGGGTCGACACGGCGTTCTGGTGGTCGGTGCGCCTGCTCGTCATCGCCTTCGCCCTCGCCGGGCTGTTCTGGCTGCTCGGCAAGGGCTGGTCCCTGGTCCTGCCGCTGCTGCTGGGCGTCCTGCTCAGCGCGATCCTGTGGCCGCTGGCGCAGGTCCTGCGCACGGTGCTGCCGCGCTCGCTGGCGGCGGTCCTCGCGCTGCTGCTGCTCATCGTCGTCGTGCTCGGCATCTTCGCCGCCCTCATCCCCAATGTCGCGGGGCAGGCCACGGAGATCAGCGACTCCGCGATCGCCGGCCTCAACACGCTGCAGAACTACGTCAGCGGCCCGCCCCTCAACCTCGGCGACACCCAGATCAACAACCTCATCGACCGGGGCGTGGCCGAGCTGCAGGCCAACGCGCAGAACATCGCCGGCGGGGTCATCGCCGGCGCCTCCAGCGTCGGCTCCGGGGTCGTCACGACGCTGCTCGTGCTCGTGCTGTCGTTCTTCTGCCTCGCCGACGGCGACCGGCTGCTGCCGTGGTCGCGCCGCTGGCTGGACGAGCGCTCGCACACCCACGCGATGGCGCTGGGCAGCCGGATCTGGTCGGCCGTGCGCGGCTACGTGCTCTCCCAGGCGGCGGTCGCCCTCGTGGACGCGATCTTCATCGGCATCGGCCTGGCGATCCTCCAGGTGCCGCTGGCGCTGCCGCTGGCCGTGCTCATCTTCTTCGCCGCGTTCATCCCGATCGTGGGTGCCGTCGCCTCCGGCGCCGTCGCCATCCTCATCGCGCTCGTCACCCTCGGGTGGGTGCAGGCGCTCATCGTGCTCGGCATCGTGCTGCTGGTGCAGCAGCTGGAGGGCAACGTCCTGCAGCCGCTGCTCGTCGGCAAGTCCCTGGCGCTGCACCCGGTGGTCGTCATCGGCTCGGTCACCATCGGCGGCACCGTCTTCGGCATCATCGGCGCGTTCCTCGCGGTGCCGGTCGCCGCGATCATCACGGTGGTCCTGCGCTACGTGCACCACCAGCTCGTGCCGGACGAGCCGGAGAACCCGAAGGTGCAGGAGGAGACGAACAAGCGCCGCCGGCGGGTGCGCTCACCGGACACGGACGCGACGACCGGCCCGCCCGCGGTGGACGGGGGCACCGGCCCCAGGCCCTGAGGGCACCGGCCGCCCGCCGACCGGTCGGCGGGCGGCGGGCGCTCAGCGCGGGACGACGAGGGCCGTGGCGATCGCGGCGAGGCCCTCGCCGCGACCGGTGAGGCCGAGGCCGTCGGTCGTCGTGCCGGCCACCGAGACGGGGGCGCCGCACGCCGCCGACAGCGCCTCCTGCGCCTCGCGCCGGCGACCGCCGATCTTGGGGCGGTTGCCGACGACCTGCACCGAGACGTTGCCGATCTCGAAGCCGGCCGCACGCACCAGCCGGGCGGCCTCGCCGAGCAGCCGCGCGCCGGAGGCGCCGGCCAGCTCCGGGCGCGCTGTGCCGAAGTGGGCGCCGAGGTCGCCGAGCCCCGCGGCGGCGAAGAGGGCGTCGCAGCAGGCGTGCGCCGCCACGTCCCCGTCGGAGTGGCCCTCGGGACCGGTGGGCTCGTCGGGCCACAGCAGCCCGGCGACCCAGCACGGCCGCCCGGGGGCGAGCGGGTGGACGTCCACGCCGGTGCCCACCCGGGGCAGACCGTTCACGGGGCCGCCGCCGCGAGCAGCGCCCCGGCCAGGAGGAGGTCCAGCGGCCGGGTGACCTTGAAGGCGCGGTCGTCGCCGGGAACGGTGCGCACGGGGTGGCCCAGCGCCTCCAGCATCCCCGCGTCGTCGGTGGCCGGGGTCGCGGCGCCGGCGGCCGCGTGCGCGGCGCGCAGCGGTGCGCACGCGAAGCCCTGGGGGGTCTGCACCGCCACGAGCTCGCTGCGGTCGACGGTCTCGACGACGACGTCGCCGGCCACGCGCTTGACGGTGTCGGAGACGGGCAGCACCGGCACGACGGCGGGGTGGCCCGCGCGCACGGTCCGCACGACGAGCTCGAAGAGCGCCGGGGGCGCCAGGCAGCGGGCCGCGTCGTGCACGAGCACCACGTCGACGTCGTCGGGCAGGGCCGCGACCCCGAGGCGGACGGAGTCCTGGCGCTCGGCGCCGCCGGGCACGACCCGCAGGTCGGGCAGCGGCAGGCCCGCGAGCACGTCCCGCACCTCCTCGCACGCGCCTGCCGGCGCGACGACCACCACGACGTCGAGGACGCCGGAGGCGGCCGCGCGCCGGAGCGCGTGCACGAGGAGCGGTTCGCCCGCGAGTGGCACGAGGGCCTTGGGGCGCGAGGCCCCGAGGCGGTCACCCCGGCCGGCGGCCGGGACGACGAGCGCCGACCTCAGGAGGCCAGGACCTCGTCGAGCAGCGACTCGGCCTTGTCCTCGTTGGTGTTCTCGGCCAGGGCGAGCTCGGAGACGAGGATCTGCCGCGCCTTGGCGAGCATCCGCTTCTCCCCCGCGGACAGGCCACGGTCCTGGTCGCGGCGCCACAGGTCGCGGACGACCTCGGCCACCTTGACGACGTCCCCGGACGCGAGCTTCTCCAGGTTCGCCTTGTAGCGGCGGGACCAGTTGGTGGGCTCCTCCGCGTAGGGCGTGCGCAGGACCGAGAACACCCGGTCCAGCCCCTCGCGGCCGACGACGTCGCGGACGCCCACGAGGTCGACGTTGTCCGCCGGCACCTCGATCGTCAGGTCGCCCTGGGCGACCTTGAGCACGAGGTAGAGCTTCTCCTCGCCCTTGATGGTGCGGGTCTTGATCTCCTCGATCAGTGCAGCCCCGTGGTGGGGGTAGACGACCGTTTCGCCGACCGTGAAAGCCATAGAACGTGACCCCTTTCCCTGACTCCAGATTACCACGGCGAACCACCGGATCCCAGCCCCGCGCGCAGCGTTTGCGCAGGTCAGAGGCTCACACCTCCAGTCCTGCGCTCTTGACACACCAGCGTTCGCGTGCTTCGCGCGCGCAACCGGGCCTCGCCGACGGTGATCGCGCGGGCACGCCGCGCCGCGCGCCGGGCGGTCCGCCGTCCCCTCCGGCGCCCGGCCCGCGCCGGGCGGCGCGCACCGCTCCGCTGCGACCGCGGCTACGACTGCCGGTAGTCTGACCGCGTGAAGCCCCGCCTGCGCCGACCCGCCGCGCACCGCTCCGCCGTGGCGCTCGTCACCGTCGCCAGCACCCTCGGGATCGCCGGCTGCTCGGTGTTCTCGCCCGCGATCATCCACGAGCCCTACGACCCCAGCGACGGCATCGGCACGGCCGTCGGGGACGTCGCGATCCGCAACGCCCTCGTCGTGTCCTCCGGGATCGACGAGCCCGGCGTGCTGTCGGTGGTCTTCGTCAACTCCGGGGACGACGAGGCGACGGTCGGCGTGAGCGTGGACGTCGACGCGGGCAGCGCGCCCGCGCAGACGTTCACCGTGCCGGCGGGTGCCACGGTGCAGATCGGCGACCCGAGCGCGGGCGCCGGCGACACCACGGTCGGCGAGGCCATCGGCGGGCCCGCCCAGCAGTCGGGCTGGGTGCAGATCCCGCAGGTGCCGGTGCTGCCCGGCCAGACCGTGCCCATGACGTTCACCGTCGCCGGCACCGACCGGGCCGTCGAGGCCCCCGTCGTGCTGCCGTGCTTCGAGTACGCGCTGCTCACCCCCACCCCGGCGCCGGTCCCCCCGACCGCGGGCGCCGGGG
>NZ_JAAALL010000570.1 GCF_009906315.1 Kineococcus vitellinus
TGCGGTTGGGCGATGCGGTGGGTCTGAATGCTGCGGCGGGCCCATTCGATCATGCGGCGTTCGCTCGTCAGCAGCACGCGTTCTGGGGTGAGGAGGTCAGCGACCCCTACTTCGGTCGCGCCGACGTCGAGGGCGCTGATGCTGACAGCCCTGACAGCGTTGACAACGCTGGCACTGGTGGCGTTGATGCTGGTGGCGTTGATGGCGCCGCTGACAGCGTCGTGGGCGGTGCTCCTGGTCGCCCTGGCGGGCCGGTTGTGAAGCGGCGGTGAGTGGCGATCTGATGAGCGCTGGGCCGGTGGGCGAGGGGTACGTGTTGGACACCGGTGTGGTCATCGATCTGATGCGGTCGCCGGCGGGAACGCGGTTCAGCCACGATGTGGGGTCGGCGACGTACTTGTCGATCGTGAGTGTGAGTGAGTTGATGCTGGGGGTGCAGACGGCGTCGGGGTTGGAGCGCAAGCGTAGGGAGGTGGATCTGGCGCGGGTGCGTCGGAGGTGGCCGGTGCCGATCCCGTATGACGAGGAGGTGCTGGAGGCCTACGACTACGTGCTGGCGGCGTTGCTGGATGCGGGTAAGCAGCCGCGCAAGGTGCTGGCGGATGCGTTGATCGCGGCGAGTGCCTTCTCGATCGGGGTGCCGGTGCTGACGGGGAACGTCGCTGACTTCCGTGGGTTGGAGGAGTTGGTGGGTGTGGAGGCCTTCGAGGTCGTTTCGGTCTCTGACGCTCCCTGAGTGTGACTGGGTGAGTTCTCCGGTGTGGCGGCGCCGTGCGGTACGTGAGGTAGTTCCACCGTCGGCGGTGAGGTGGGCAGTAGTACCGCTTAGGGGTTTCTCATGGGTGTTGATGTGCTGCGTTGCAGTACATCAACACCCATGAGCATGCTGCCGGAGGAGTTTCGGGGTCGGTAGTTCGTGACTCCCCGCTTCACCTTCGGGTATTCAGGTTTCCCGTGTATCCCAGTGCCCGCGCCAGCGGGCGCAGTTTCGGTGACCACCCAGATCGTTGGCCGCGCCAGCGGCCCGTGCCTACAGCGAGCGCGCCAGCGCGAGCACGACGAGGCGGCGCGCCAGCGCCGCCTCGCTGCCCCCCCAGCATCAACTCACTCACACTCACGATCGACAAGT
>NZ_JAAALL010000571.1 GCF_009906315.1 Kineococcus vitellinus
CCCGGGGGCCGCCGCGGCGGCGACCCCGGCGGCGACCCCGGCGGCGACCCGTGGCTGGGCGGGCCGGGCCCGCGCAACGCCGAGGGCCTGGGCGAGGGGATCGCCGACGGCACCGGCTTCGGCATCCGGCTGTCGCTGGCGGAGGTGAAGGGCATCTCGGGGGCGGAGCTGGCGCGCGTCGTCGCGGGGCAGCCCTACCGCTCGCTGGCCGACCTGTGGCACCGGGCCCGGCCCTCGCGGCCGGTCGCCGAGCGGCTCGTGCTGGCCGGTGCCCTCGACTCCCTGCACGGGCTCGCGCCGCTGGAGCGCGGCGGCGGCGCCCCGCCGGCCCGCCGCGGCCGCACCACCCGCCGCGACCTGCTGCTGCAGGTGGCCGAGCTGGAGCGCTGGGACCCCCCGGCGGGCGGGCGCCGCCGCGCGCCGTCCGCGCCGGCGGCGGGCGGGGACCTGCGCGACGTGCGGGCCGCGGCCTCGCGGCAGTCGCGGGCCGCTCGCGCCGTGGACGAGGCGGCGCGCGCGGTGCAGCTCGCGCTCGACCTCGGCGGCGCCCCCGAGGAGGTGCCGCCCAGCGGGCTGCCCGAGATGTCCCGCGCCGAGCGCGTGCGCGCCGAGCTGGACGTCCTCGGCCTCGACGCCAGCGCGCACGTCGTCGACTTCTACGTCCCGCTGCTGCGCGCGCTCGGGGTCACCCCGGCCCGCGAGGTGCTCCGGCACCGCAGCCGGGCGGAGCTGCTGGTCGCCGGGGTGAAGGTCGCCACCCAGACGCCGCCCGTGCGCTCGGGCTGGCGCGTGGTCTTCCTCACCCTCGACGACACGACCGGCCCGGTGGACGCGACGTTCTTCGAGGACGCCCAGGGCCCCTACGCGGCGACGGTGTTCCACTCCTGGCTGCTGCTCGTGCGCGGCGTGCTGCGGCGCACCGGCCCGCGCGGTGCGTCGCTGCGCGCCACGGGCGCCTGGGAGCTCCCGGTGCTCTGGGACGCGTGGAGCGCGGGCGGCACCGGGGTCGTGCGCGACCTCCTCGCCGCCGCCCCGGACCCCGGGGACCCGCGCGCCGCCGCCGGTGCGGCCGCCGCCCGCTCCAGCCGCCCCGGCCGCGCCGGGGCGGCCGGGG
>NZ_JAAALL010000572.1 GCF_009906315.1 Kineococcus vitellinus
GGCCGCAGCTGCACGACTGGACTGCTCACACCCTCGATTGGACCTCTCCGATCCCGCGGTGAACAGTGCCAATCCGCCTACAGTGGCCTGGTGACGACCGTCGGCGCCGCCTCCCTCGCGCAGCTCCTCGGGCAGTGGCAGGGCCGCGGCCCCGCCTTCCGGGCCCTGGCCGACCGCGTCCTGCTGCAGCTCGTGGACGGCCGCGTCGCGGCCGGCACCCGGCTGCCGGCCGAGCGCGAGCTCGCCGGGGCGCTCGGGGTCAGCCGCACGACCGTCGCCGCCGCCTACGCGCACCTGCGCGCCGCGGGCTGCCTGTGCACCGTGCGCGGCTCCGGCAGCGTCCTGCGGCTGCCGGGCGCCCCGGACGAGCCGTCCGCCGGCGCCCCCGGCACGGCGGGAGGCGCGGCGGGCGCGGGGCCGGGCGCCGGGTCCGCGCAGCGCCGCACCGGCTCCCCGCTCGTCGACCTCACCCGCGCCGCGCTGCCGGGCGCCGCCGAGCACGTGCTGCGGGCCGCGCACCGCGCGCTGGAGCAGCTGCCCGCCCACCTGGGCGGGCCCGGCTACGAGCTGCTCGGGGTGGCCGCGCTGCGCGCCGCCGTCGCCGAGCGCTACACCCGCCGCGGGCTGCCCACCCGCCCCGACCAGGTGCTCGTGACGCTGGGCGCCCAGCACGGCGTCGGCCTGGTGCTGCGCACGCTGACGGCGCCGGGCGACCGGGTCCTCGTGGAGTCGCCGGGCTACCCGCACGCGCTGGAGGCCGTGCGCGGGGCCGGCGGGCGGCCCGTCCCCGTGCCCGTCGCCCCGCGCACGGCCTCCTCGCCGGGCGGCTGGGACGTGGAGGCGCTGGAGGAGGCGTTCACCCGCACCCGCCCGGCGCTGGGCCACCTCATGCCCGGCTTCCACAACCCCACCGGCGCGGTGATGCCGGCCGCGCTGCGCGCGCGGGTGTGCGAGCTGGCCCGCCGGTGCGGGACGACGCTCGTGGTCGACGAGACGACGAACGACCTGCCGATCGACCCGCTCGACCCCTCCCTCGCCACCTCGCCCGGCGCCTCTGCCGGCGCGGCCGTCCCGCCGCCGTTCCCCGCCGACGTCGTGC
>NZ_JAAALL010000573.1 GCF_009906315.1 Kineococcus vitellinus
AACTCCGCGACCGCGCACCCCGGCCCGCGGCGACGAGGGGTCCGCGGTCGCGGAGTTCGCGGCCGTCGCCGGGGTGCTCGCGCTGCTGTTCGCGGCGCTCGTCCAGCTCGCCGTCGTCCAGCACGTGCGGGCGACGGCGGTGGACTGCGCGGGGGAGGGCGCGCGCCACGGGGCGCTCGCCGGCAGCAGCCCCGCCGCGGGCGCGGCCCGCACCCGCGAGCTGCTGGCCGCCTCGCTGTCCCCGCGCTTCGCCGAGCACGTGGACGCCCGCGTCGTGCGGCGCGGCGGCGCGGCCGTCGTCGAGGTGCGCGTGCAGGCGCCGCTGCCGCTCCTGGCGCTGCTCGGCGCGGACCGCGCCCTGCGCGTCAGCGGGCACGCCGCCCTGGAGGGCGCCGCGTGAGCGCCGGCCCCCGCGAGCACCGGCGGCACCGGGAGCACCGCGAGCAGCGCGGCTGCGGCGACGAGGGCAGCGCCGCGGTGGAGTTCCTCGCCGTCGGGGTGCTGCTGCTGGTGCCGCTGGCCTACCTGGTGCTGACGCTGGGGCGGCTGCAGGCGGCCACCTTCGCGGCCGAGTCCGGCGCCCGGGAGGCCTCGCGGGTGCTGGCCAGGACCGACGGCGAGGACCTCGCCCGCCGGCGGGCGGAGGAGGCCGTCGTCCTGGCGCTGGCCGACCAGGGCTTTCCCGCGGCCCCCGGTGCGCTGGAGCTGGAGTGCGCGGCGGACCCGTGCCGCTCCCCGGAGGCGGTGGTCGCGGCGACCGTGCGCGTGGAGGTGGCGCTGCCCGTGCTGCCGGGGGTCGTGCCCGTGCAGGTGCGCCGGGTGGCCGTCGCCGACCGCTTCGTCGGCTCGTGAGCGCCCCCGCCCCGCGCGAACAGGGGCGCGACGAGGGGCGCATCGCGCTGCTGTCGCTGGGCTTCGCCCTCGTCGCGGCGGTGCTCGTGCTGGCCCTGGCCTCCGCCTCCGCGGTGCACCTGCAGCGCAAGCGGCTGGTGGCGCTGGCCGACGCGGCGGCCGCGGACGCGGCCGACGCCGTGGACGAGGACGTCTACTACGGCGCCTCCTCCGCGGGCGGCGGCGGCACGGGTGCGGGAGGTGCGGG
>NZ_JAAALL010000574.1 GCF_009906315.1 Kineococcus vitellinus
GCCCCCGGGACGCGCCGCGCGGCCCGGGGGCCGAAGCCGGTGGCGACGCGCTTGCGGAAGACCCAGTACGACCACAGCTGGTAGGCCACCACGCCGGGCAGGACGACGACGCCGACGACCGTGATGAGCTGCAGCGCCCCGTCGGAGGCGGCCGCGCCGCGCAGGGTGACGTCGGCGGCGGCGCTCAGGGTGCTCGGCAGGAGGACGGCGGACCCTGCCGCCAGGTGCGCGGTGAACACCGCCACGACGCTACCCGCGAGGGCCACCGAGGTCGCCGCGAAGGCCAGCGCCTCGGCGCCGCGCCAGGCGGCGACGGCGGTGACGGCCGTGAGCAGCGCGGTCGCGGCGACCGCGGGGTGCCCGGTGGCGATGGAGACGGCCAGCGCGACGACGACGAGCACGGGGGCGGTGGCCACCGCCAGCCGGCGCGCGCGCACCCGCACGACGCCGGTGGTGCGCAGCGCCAGGAAGGTGGCCCCGTGCACGGTGGTCAGCAGCAGGCCGGCGAAGCCGCCGAGCACGGCCCACGGCTGCACGAGCGGCTCGAGCGTGCGGGTCAGGCCGCCGCCGTGCACCTCGCCGTCGGCGGCCAGCGCCAGGCCGGAGACGAGGGCGCCCAGGACGGCGCCCCAGGTGGTGGCCAGCAGCAGCGAGGAGGCGGCGAGGAAGGCGTCGCAGCGCGCGTGCCAGGAGGCGGAGTCGTGCTTGCCGCGGAACTCCAGGGCGACGCCGCGCACGGCCAGCAGCAGCAGGACGACGACCATCGGCAGGTACAGCCCGGACAGCAGCGCGGCGTACCAGTCGGGGAAGGCGGCGAAGGTGACGCCGACCGCGGCGACCAGCCACACCTCGTTGCCGTCCCAGACGGGGCCGACGGTGCGCACGGCGGCGCCGCGCTCGGCGTCGGTGCGCCCCAGCAGCGGGGCGAGGAAGCCGACGCCGAAGTCGAAGCCCTCCAGGACGAAGAACAGCACCCAGGCCAGGACCGCGACGGCGAACCAGAGGACGGGCAGGTCCACGAGGGCTCCTCAGTAGCTGACGGCGAGCGGGGCGGCCGCCTCGTCGTCAGCTACTGAGGAGCCCTCG
>NZ_JAAALL010000575.1 GCF_009906315.1 Kineococcus vitellinus
GCCCAGGTGCTCGCCGACCTCGCCCCCGCACCCGTGACGACGCTGCCGGACGACCTGGAGGCCGAGCTGGCGCGGTGGCCCTCCTTCGCCGTCCCGGCCGCCAAGGACCCCGCGGCCTACGCGGCCGCCGCCCGGGCCGCCGCCCGGGACGACCTGCCGCCGACGCTGCGCTCGGTGCTGCTGCACGCCCGCGGCGCGGCGCCGGCACCGGGCGGCGCTCAGGAACCGCCCGGTCGCACCAGCCCGCTCTCGTAGGCGGCCACCACCGCCTGGGAGCGGCTCGCCAGCCCCAGCTTGGCGAGCACCCGGGACACGTGCGTCTTCACCGTCGCCTCCCCCACGCCGAGCTGGTCGGCGATGTCGCCGTTCGTGCGACCGTGCGCCAGGGCGCGCAGCACGTCCAGCTCGCGCGGGGTCAGCCGCTCCAGGTCCCCGGCGGGCGGGCGGGACGGCGCCTGCGCGGGGGTGAACGCCTCGACCAGGCGCCGCGTGACGGAGGGTGCCAGCAGCGAGACGCCCTCGGCCACGGTCCGCAGCGCGGCGACGAGCTGCGCCTCGGGGGCGTCCTTGAGCAGGAAGCCCCCGGCACCGGCGCGCAGGGCGGCGTAGACGTGCTCGTCCTGGTCGAAGGTCGTCACCACGAGCACCGCGGGCGGCTCCTCCAGGCGCACCAGGCGGCGGGTGGCCTCGATGCCGTCGACGCGGGGCATCCGCACGTCCATGAGCACCACGTCCGGGCGCAGCCGCCGGGCCTGGGCGACCGCCTCGGCGCCGTCGGCGGCCTCCCCGACGACCTCCAGGTCCGGTTCGGTGCTGAGGATCATGCGGAAGCCGGCCCGGACGAGGCGCTCGTCGTCGACGACCAGCACGCGCACGCTCACGGCAGCACGTCCTCGCGCGCGCTCCCGGACCCCGCCGCGGCGCGGGTGCGCACCGGCTCGCGGCCCTCGCGCGCTCCGCCCGGCGCCGGTTCGTCCGCCAGCGGCAGCGACACGCTCAGGCGGTGGCCGCCGCCAGGCAGCGGCCCGGCGCTCAGCTCGCCGCCGAGCAGCCCGGCGCGCTCGCCCAGCCCCCGCAGGCCGTGCC
>NZ_JAAALL010000576.1 GCF_009906315.1 Kineococcus vitellinus
GCCCGCCGCAACCCCCGGGACGGGCGCCGCTGCACCGCCGCTCGCCGGGCTGAGGAGGCGGCGCACCGCGTCAGCGGCCGGGTTCCTCCGGTTCCGCGGGTTCCGCGGGTTCCGCGGGTTCCGCGGGTTCCGCGGGTTCTCCGGGTTCGTCCGGAACCTCCAGCACGCGGCTGAAGCCGTCGGCGCGCAGGCCGTCCGCGGTCAGCAGCGAGCGCCGGTGCGCGTGCCGGGCGAGGACGTCCGCGGGCACCCGCTCCTGCGGTGCCCGGGCGGCGTCGCGGTGCAGCAGCCGCGCCACGTCCAGGGCGGGCAGCAGGACGGCGACGGCCGGCAGCCCCGCCGCCGCGGCGCGGGCCACGTGCACCCGCCGCTCGCTGCGCCGCAGGTGCGTGGCGTCCGCGAGGTAGCCGAAGCCGAACCCAGCGAGCGCGTCGCAGCGCCGCGCCGCCCGGCGCAGCGCGGGCAGCGTGTACGCCTGGGCACCGCGGTCGGCGGCGCCGCGGCGCAGGTCCTCCTCCCGCAGCCGCCGGCGCAGGTCGTCGAGGCTGACGACGCACCCGGGGTCCAGCCCGGCGGCCAGCCAGCGCCGGCGCAGCGTGCTCTTGCCGCTGGCCGCCGCGCCGACGAGCACCACGACCGCCCGCGGCAACGGCGCCCAGGGCGGCCCGGGGGGGTGCGTCACCGGGCGGCGCCCGCCGCGGGGGCGGTGCGCAGCGGGTCCGAGCGCACCTCGTCCAGCGCCCGCTTGACCGCCCCCAGCACGACGACGTCGCGCCCCAGGGCGGAGGCCGCCACGAGGGGGCGGGGCGGGTCGAGGTAGTCCGGCAGCTCGCGCGCGACCACCTCCACGAGCGGCTCCGCGGAGCCGGCCACCCCGCCCGCGACCACGACGAGCTCGGGGTCGAAGAGGCTGGCCAGGGTCACCACGACCCGGGTCAGGCGCTGCCCGGCGCTCTCGACGGCCGCGAGCGCGCGCGGGTCGCCGGCGCGGGCGGCGGCGAACACCTGCTGGGCGTCGACCCCGTCCTGCGCGGCGGTGCCACCCGCTCCACCGCGGCCGCCCGCGCTCCCCGCGCCGCCG
>NZ_JAAALL010000577.1 GCF_009906315.1 Kineococcus vitellinus
GGGCTCGGGGGAACGGCGCCGGGGCGGTGGTCAGAGACCGAGCTCGCCCTCGAACTCCCCGCCCTCGATGCGCTTCTTGACGGTCTGCAGGAAGCGGGCCGCGTCGGCGCCGTCGACGATCTGGTGGTCGTAGGACAGCGCCAGGTACATCATCGAGCGGATCGCGATGGTCTCCTGGCCGTCGACCGTCAGGACGACGGGCCGCTTGACGATCGCACCGGTGCCGAGGATGGCGACCTGCGGCGCGTTGAGGATCGGGGTGTCGAACAGGGCCCCGATGCTGCCGGTGTTGGTGATGGTGAACGTGCCGCCGGACAGGTCGTCCGGAGTGATCTTGCTGGCCCGGGTGCGGGCCGCGAGGTCGGCGATCTTGCGCGCCAGCCCACCGAGGTTCAGGTCGCCCGCGTCCTTGATGACGGGGGTGATGAGGCCCTTGGGGGTGTCCACCGCCATCGAGATGTTCTCGGTGCCGTGGTAGACGATGTTCTCGCCGTCGATGCTGGCGTTGAGCGAGGGGTGCTGCTTGAGCGCCTCGACCGCGGCCTTCACGAAGAACGGCAGGAACGTCAGCTTGGCGCCCTCGGTCGCCGCGAAGCCGTCCTTGGCCCGGGCGCGCAGCTGCGCGACCCTGGTGACGTCGACCTCGATGACGGTGGTCAGCTGCGCGGAGTTCTGCAGCGACTCCTTCATGCGCTGGGCGATGACCTTGCGCAGGCGCGACATCTTCTCGGTGGTCCCGCGCTTGGCCGAGACCTCCACCGCCGGGGCCGGCTTCGCCGCGGGCTTGTCCGCAGCCGCCGCGGGAGCGGGCTCGGCGGCCTTCGCGGCCGCGGCCTTCGCCGCCTCGGCCGCCTCCTGGACGTCCTGCTTGCGGATGCGGCCACCCACGCCGGTGCCGGTCAGCGACGACAGGTCGACGCCGAGGTCCTTGGCGAGCTTGCGCACCAGCGGGGTCACGTAGGTGCTGCCACCGGTCGCCGGTGCCTGCGAACCGGCCGACGGCGCGGGCGCCGGCGGCCGGTTCGCAGGCACCGGCGACCGGTGGCAGCACCTACG
>NZ_JAAALL010000578.1 GCF_009906315.1 Kineococcus vitellinus
GCGCCCTCATGGCCGAGGACCCCGGGCTGCTCGCCGAGGCCGAGCGCCGCCTGGGCGCCGGCGACGGCCCGGCCACGGCGGTCCACGGGGCCGTCGAGACGTTCTGCGCCGTGCTGGTCGCGGCCGGTCCGCACGCGGCCGAGCGGGTCGCCGACCTGCGCGACGTGGGCGGGCGCGTCGTGGCGCACCTGCTGGGCCTGCCGCCGCCGGGCGTCCCGCCGCTGGAGGGCCCCTCGGTCCTCGTGGCCGGCGACCTGGCCCCGGCCGACACCGCGGCGCTGGACCCGGCGCTGGTCGTCGGCGTCGTCACCGAGCGCGGCGGCCCCACCAGCCACGCCGCGATCATCGCCGCGCAGCTCGGCATCCCCTGCGTCGTGCGCGCCGCGGGCGCCCTCGGCCTGCCGGCCGGCGCCCGCCTCGCCCTCGACGCGCGCGCCGGCACCGTCACCTGCGAGCCGCCGGACGCCCTCGTCGCGGCCCTCGCCGAGCGCCGCGCCGCCGGCTCGCGGCGGGTGCGCGGCGCCGGCGGTCCGGGCCGCACGGCCGACGGCCTCCCCGTCGCGCTGCTGGCCAACGTCGCCACCCCGCAGGAGGCCGAGCGGGCGGCGGCCGCCCGCGGCGCCGGGGAGGTGGAGGGCGTCGGGCTGCTGCGCACCGAGGTGCTCTTCCTGGACCGGGTGCACGCCCCCGCGCTGGAGGAGCAGGCCGACGCCTACGCGCGGGTGCTCACCGCCTTCGGCGGGCGCCGGGTCGTCGTGCGCACCCTGGACGCCGGCGCCGACAAGCCGCTGGCGTTCGCGCCCGCCGGCGCCGAGGACAACCCGGCGCTGGGGCTGCGGGGGCTGCGCACCGCCCGCCGCCACCCGCAGCTGCTGACCACCCAGCTGCAGGCGCTGGCCGCGGCGGCCGAGCGCACCGGCACGCGGCCCTGGGTGATGGCCCCGATGGTCTCCACCCCGGCCGAGGCCGCGGACTTCGCCGCCCGGGTGCGCGCCGCGGGGCCGGCCGGGGTGGAGACCATCGGGGCCATCACCCAGGGC
>NZ_JAAALL010000579.1 GCF_009906315.1 Kineococcus vitellinus
GGTAAGCTCGCCCCGCCATGCCTCCCGAACCCCCTGCCGACCCGGCGAGCGCCCCCGTCGCAGCAGACGCCCTCGCGCCCGTGGCCACCATCGTGCTGCCCTGCTACAACGAGGAGGCGCACGTCCTGCTGGAGATCCAGCGGATCACCAAGGCCATGGACGACGACGGCATGCCGTACGAGCTGCTGGCCATCGACGACGCCTCCACCGACGACACCCTCGCGGTGCTGCGCGGCGCCGAGGAGCAGTACCCGCACCTGCGCGTGGTGGGCTTCCGGCGCAACGGGGGCTCCGGCACCGTGCGCCGCATCGGCACCCAGATGGCCCGCGGGCAGATCGTCGTGTGGACCGACGCCGACATGACCTACGAGAACGACCGCATCCCCGAGCTGGTGCGGGTCCTGCTCGAGGACGACTCCTACGACCAGGTCGTCGGTGCGCGCACCACCGAGGAGGGCACCCACAAGGTGCTGCGGGTGCCCGCGAAGTTCGTCATCCGCAAGGTCGCCGAGGTCCTGGCCAAGCAGCGCATCCCCGACCTGAACTCCGGCCTGCGCGCCTTCCGCAAGGACGTCTCGCTGCCGTACCTGCGGCTGCTGCCGCCCGGGTTCTCCTGCGTCACCACGATCACGCTGGCGTTCCTGTGCAACCAGCACGACGTCAAGTACGTGCCGACCTCGTACGCCAAGCGCGCGGGCACCTCGAAGTTCCACTTCGTCAAGGACGCCTACCGCTACATCCTGCAGGTGCTGCGGATGGTCATGTACTTCGAGCCGCTGCGCGTGCTCATGCCGCTGGCGCTGTTCCTGTTCGGCCTGGGGTTCGTCAAGGCCGTCGTCGACATGGTCCGCCACCCGTTCTACTTCCCCGCCAACACCGTGCTGCTGCTGGTGTCCGGGCTGCTCGTGGGGGCGGTGGCGCTGCTGGCCGACCTCGTCGTGCGCTCGCGCGACGACGGGGCGGGGCAGCCCCGGTGACGCACCCCGCCGAGCAGCCCGCCCAGCACCCCGCCCAGCACCCCGCCCAGCACC
>NZ_JAAALL010000057.1 GCF_009906315.1 Kineococcus vitellinus
TTCCCGCCCCGCCCCGCCGGTGCCCGCGCTGCCACCGCGCCCGGTGGACCGCGGCGCCGGAGGGCGCGACGTGCTCGTCGTCGTGGGCACCGCGGCGCCCGGTGCGCGCGAGCAGGTCGCGCTGCTGCGCGCCGCGGGAGCCGTCGTCGCGCGGCTGGCGGAGGGCAGCGACCCGGCGGCGGTCGCGGCGGCGCTGCGCAGCGGCTGCGGCGTGCTGACCCTGCCGCCCGGCGTCGTCGACCCGGCGCGCTCGCGGCCCCTGGTGAACGCGCTCGCGGACACCGTGCGGGCGGTCGTGGCCGCGCACCCGGCCGGGGTCGACCTCGTCCTCACCGGCGGGGAGACCGCCCGCCGCGTCCTCGACGCCCTCGGCGTGCGGGCGCTGGAACCCCTCGCGCAGGTGCACCACGGCGCCGTCGTCTCCCGCGCCCCCGACGGGCGGCTCGTCGCCACCCGGCCGGGCAGCTTCGGCGGGGCGGACTCGCTGCTCGCCCTCGCCCGCGCGCTGGGCGCCCTGCCCCCGCCTCCCGCACCGCAGCACCCCGACGCCCGCCCGCGGGCACGACAGGAGATCCCCCGATGAGCACCACCACCAGCCCGGCCTCCCCCGCGACCGGGAACCCCGCGGACCCGGGGACCCCGGTGATCGCGGTGACGATGGGCGACGGCGCGGGCGTCGGCCCCGAGGTGACCGTGGGCGCGCTGCTGGACACCTCGGTGCGCGCCGAGTGCCGGCCCCTCGTCGTCGGCGACGCCGCTCGGCTGCGGCAGGCCGCGCGGATCCTCGGCGTCGACGTGGACGTCGTCGCGGTGGACTCCGTGGCCGAGGCCGCCTTCACGCCCGGGCGCATCGACGTGGTCGACCTCGCCCTGCTGCCGGCGGACCTGCCGTGGGGCGAGGTCTCCCCCGTCGCCGGGGACGCCGCGTACCACTACGTGCGGGTGGCGTGCGAGCTGGCGATGAGCGGTGCGGTGCAGGGCATCTGCACGGCACCGCTCAACAAGGCCGCGCTGCACGCGGGCGGTCACGTCTTCCCCGGGCACACGGAACTCCTCGCGCACTTCATGGACGTGGAGGAGGTGTCGATGATGCTGTCGACGCCGCGGGTGAAGGTCATCCACGTCACCACGCACGTCGGGCTGCTGGATGCGATCGAGCGCATCGAACCCGGTCTCGTGGAGCGCACCGTGCGGCGCGGGCACGCCGCGATGGTGCGTTCCGGGATCGAGGAGCCCCGCATCGGGGTGTGCGCGATCAACCCGCACGCCGGGGAGAACGGCCTGTTCGGCCGCGGCGAGGAGGCCGAGAAGATCACCCCGGCGATCGAGGTGCTGCAGGCCGACGGCATCGACGCGCGCGGTCCGCTGCCCGCCGACACCGCGTTCTTCCTCGCCGGCCGCGGCGACTACGACCTCATCGTGGCGATGTACCACGACCAGGGGCACGGGCCGGTGAAGGTGCTCGGCATCGAGGCCGGGGTGAACATCACCGTCGGCCTGCCGGTGATCCGCACCTCCGTCGACCACGGCACCGCCTTCGACATCGCCGGCACCGGCCGCGTCGACGTGCGCAGCATGGTGGAGGCGCTGCACCAGGCCGCGCAGTTGTCCCCGCGCCCCGGGGCGGCCTGAGCCGGCGCACCGGGGCGGGTGGTCTGTCCTTGGCCACCGGAGCTACATCTACATGTACATGGTTGAGATCATGTACATGTACCGCGGAAGCTGATGCACCGACCGGGTCGTGCACGAGGACCGGGGCAGCGAGATCCCCGTCATGAGCGGGCCGCTGCGCCGGGCCGGGCTGGCGCTGCTCGCCCTGCTCGACGACGGGCAGGACCACCACGTCGCCGACCTGGCCGCGGCGCTCGGGCTGAGCCGGCTCGTCGTGACGCGCTACCTCACCGAGCTCGTCGAGCACGGTGACGTCGTGGCGACGGCTCCACCGCGTGACCGCCGACGCCGCTACCGGCGGGCCTGACAACGCGCCGATCCGGCCGGGTGCTGGCACGCTGACCCCGTCCGACCCAGGCGTCACACAACCGTCACCTGCCCGAAGCACAGTCGACTCAGGGCGCACGTACGGTCCGGCGCGACAACCCACCGTCCTCGGAGGTCCCGTGCCCGTCCCGTCCCGCGTCCGCCGCCGCTCCGCAGCCCTGCTGGCGGCGACCGCGCTCTGCCTCGCCCCGGCCGCCGTCCCGGCGAGCGCCGGCACCACCCCGCACGACGAGCTGCCCCGCGTCGTCGGCCTCGGCGTCAGCGACCAGCTGGACCTGCTCGCGGCCGGGCAGACCTCCTCGGTGGACCTCGTGCAGGCCTACCTGGACCGCATCGCCGCCTACGACGACGCCTACGCCGACCAGCCCGGCCTGCACTCCGTCGTCACCGTGAGCCCGACGGCGCTGGAGAACGCGCGCCTGCTGGACGCCGAGCGCGCCGCCGGCATCACCCGCGGCCCGCTGCACGGGGTGCCGGTGCTCGTGAAGGACAACTACGCCACCTACGACATGCCGACGTCCGCGGGCAGCGTGGCGCTGGCCGACTACCAGACGGCCGAGGACTCCACGGCCGTGGAGCGGCTGCGCGACGCCGGGGCGATCATCATCGGCAAGACGAACATGGCCGAGTTCGCCTGGCACGGCACGTTCACCCTCAGCTCCGTGCGCGGGGAGACCCACAACCCCTACGACCAGGAGGTCAGCGCCTCCGGTTCCAGCGGCGGCACGGGCGCCGCCATCGCCGCCGGCTTCGCCGGCGCCGGGCTCGGCACCGACTCCTGCGGCTCGATCATCGGGCCCAGCGCCCACCAGAGCCTCGTCGGCTACCGCCCCACGATGGGCCTGACGAGCGTGGCCGGGATCGTGCCGCTGTCGGTGCGCCAGGACGTCTCCGGCCCGATGACGACGACCGTGGAGGACGCCGCCCTGCTCGGCAGCGTCCTCGCCGGGGTGGACCCGGCGGACCCGCAGACCGCGATCGCCGCCGAGCAGGACCCCGCCACGTTCGTGCCGGGTCTCAGCGACACCGCGCTGCAGGGCAAGCGGATCGGGTACTTCCACTGGGACTACTCCGCCTCCACCCCCGAGGGCCCCCGCCCGGGCACCGAGGAGGTCACGGGCATCGTCGACCAGGCCGTCGCCGACCTCGCCGCCCAGGGCGCGGAGATCGTCCAGGTGCCGTTCACCCGCGAGTTCGTCCAGCAGCAGCTGGCCAGCGGCGGCTGGATCGACATGCGCTCCAGCGTCGACGCGTTCTTCGCCGCGACGCAGGCCCAGTGGCCCGAGGGGCTCGCGGAGCTGACCGCCCCCGCCGACCGGCTGACGTTCTCCGACGTCGCCGCCGACGGCCGCAGCTCGCTGGAGCAGGAGACGATCGACTCCTGGCTGGCGCTGGCCGACGTGCCCAACCCCGACTACGACGCCGCCGTCGCCGCGCAGGAGGCCGGCAAGAAGGCGATGGACGCCTTCTTCGTCGAGCACGACCTCGACGCGCTCGCCATGCCGACCTCCGAGGCCCCGGCCAACGAGGAGTGGGCGGGCACGACGTTCTGCGACGTCGGCGCCAACACCGGCATCCCGACGATCTCCCTGCCCGCCGGGTTCACCGCCGCGGGCCTGCCCGTCGGGCTGGAGCTCGCCGCTCCGCGCTCCATGGACGCGGCGCTGCTGTCGATGGCCTACGACTACGAGCAGGCCACCGAGCACCGCCTCGCCCCGGCCAGCACCCCCGAACTGCCGCGCAACGGCGTCATCCCCAAGAAGGTGATCGCCACCGGCCCGGCCCGCGAGGACGGCTGATCCCCGCCCGGGGTGCGGTGTCGGGCAGCCGGTCCGCCGCCGCACCCCGGGCGTGCAGGACGCCATGGACGCGGTCCGCGGCGGCCACCGGGTCCACGTGCTCCCACACCCGCAGCACGTACCAGCCGGCTGCGCCCAGCGTCGCGTCGGTGTCGCGGTCGCGCGCGGTGATGCTGCCCAGCTTCACCCGCCACCACGTGGCGTTGGCCTTCGGCCGGTGCACGTGCAGCGGGCAGGAGTGCCAGAAGCAGCCGTCGACGAACACCGCCACCCGCGCCCCGCGGAAGACCAGGTCCGCCCGGCGGCGCCGGTTCGTGCCGGGCGGGGTGGTGTCGACGAGGTAGCGCAGGCCCCGGCGGTGCAGCTCGCGGCGCAGCGCCAGTTCCGGCGCGGTGTCACGGCGGCCGGTGCGGCGCATGATCGCCGCGACGGAGGGGTTCGAGGCGGGCGGTGCGGGGCCGGGCTCCTGCCAGGCGCTCACGACGACGGCGCCGTCAGTGCTCCTGCGCCGCCTGCGGGTAGCGGTCGACGATCTGCTGCACCCCCAGGTGCGCCTCCCCCAGCCAGATGCGCGCGAAGTCCGCGGCGTCCAGGTCCCCGACCTCGACGGCGCGGCGCAGTTCCACCTCCGCGCGCTCCACCTCCTGACGGCGTGCCTTGAGCACGATCCTCCACGTCGGCATCCGCGACCTCCTCGATCCGTGACGCACTCTGCACGAGACCTCCGACACGAGCGCCGACGACGCCTCCCGGCTACCGTCGGTGCGTGCCCGCGCTCGACGCCCTCGCCCTCGGCGCGCGCCTGGCGCAGCTGCTGGCCACGGGCCGGCGGGTCTCGACGTACAAGCTCGCGACGCTCAGCGCCCTCGTGCAGCACTGCCTGGAGAACCCGGTCGCCGACGACGCCGCGGCGCACGTGCCGATCCCGGGGCTCGCCGACCGCGTCGTCGAGGCGTACTGGCCGCAGGTGCGCGCGTTCGGCGAGATCGGCCTGCTGCGGCAGAACGAGCAGGCGGGGGCGGGCGTGCGCACGGTCGTCGACACGGTCCGCCACCTGCGCACGCTCGCGGAGCAGCGCGGCCTCGGGACGCCCGCGCAGCTGCGCACCGCGGAACCGGACCTCTGGCGGCGCACCCGGCGGGCGCTCGCCGTCGTGCTGGCCCAGCAGCCGCTGTTCGCGCTGCAGCGCTCCGGTGGCCGGGCGCCGGGCACGGCGTTCCTCTACGACGACTCCTGGCTCAGCAAGAAGGTCACCGTCGCCACCCTCGACGCGCACGCGTGGAGCATCGAGCTGCTCCCCGGGGTGTCCACGGCCCTGCGCCGCCTCTCCCCGGTGCTGCAACCGGTCGTCCAGCAGTGGTGGGTCGACGACGTGCAGCGGATGAACCGGGCTGAGCTGGACGTGCCGGACCTGCACGGGTTCCTCTTCGGCGCCGAGCGCACCGCCGTCGCCCGCCTCGCCCCGGGTCTGCGGGAGCACCAGAGCGGGCGGTGCTTCTACTGCGCGCAGCGGCTGCCCGCGGACGTGCACGTCGACCACGTGCTGCCGTGGTCGCGAGTCGCGCTCGACGGGGTGCGCAACCTCGTCGTCGCGGACCCGCGCTGCAACGGCGACAAGCTCGCCGCGCTGCCGGCGCTGGAGCACGTGCAGGCCGTGCTGGCCCGGCCCGAGGACGACCTCGCGCAGATCGCCGCGCCGCTGCGCTGGCCGGTGGAGAGCGAGCGGGTGCGGGCCACCGCGCGCAGCCTCTACGCGAGCGCACCGGCGGGGACACCGCTGTGGCGGCGGGCCGGGGTGTACGACTTCCTCGGCGCCGGTCCCCTGCCGTTCTGATCGCCGCCGCGGCAGCCGTTCCGGCTCCTCAGCCGTCCACGGCGAGGCCGTGCCGGGTGAGCCAGCCGGCGAGGTCGAAGGCGTGGCCCTGCCCGCGGGCGCGGAAGCGCCAGCCCTCGCCGCGGCGGTAGAGCTCCCCGAGCACGAGAACCTGCTCGACGGTGGCCGCGTCGAGGGTGGACTGCACGAGGACCGCGCCGTCGCCGGAGCGCAGGCGCAGCTCCACGGCGCCGACGTCGCCGAAGGTGACGCCGCCGGCGAGCGCGGCCGCGACGGCGACGCGGTCGACGGCGGGGGGCAGCCGGTCGAGGTCGAGGGCGACCTCGGACTCCCCGGTGACGCTGACGTCGACGCGCAGGCTGCGGTCCGGGGCGACGGGGGCGTTCCAGAAGACGAGGTCCGCGTCGCCGGTGGCGCGGGAGTTCCCGTCCAGGCGCAGCGCGACGACGTCCACGGCGGCGGACCCGAAGGCCCACTGCACGTCGAGCACCCACTGGCGCTGCTCCGGCGGCAGGTCCACGGCGCCGCCGCGCGGCAGCACGGCCGGTTCGGGGCGCTCCGCGACGGAAGCCCCGGCGGCGTCGAGGTCGCCACCACTGGTCGGGCCGGCGGGACGTTCCCAGGTGCGGGGGTCGAGCAGCGGCAGCCGCAGTTCCCGGGTGCGCTTCCACCGGCTGTCGCGCTCGGCGCCGGGGAGGGCGACGACGTCGGTGGTGGTCATGGTGAGGTTCACCGCGGCCGCCCCGCCGCGGGCGACGACCTGCGCGCGCGCCGCGGCGGCCTCCTCGTGGGTGCCGCCGAGGACGAGGACGCGGCGGCGCGCGAACGGCCCGGCCGCCGCCGGCGGACGCGTCGCGGGCGCCGGCGCGCTCTTGGGCACGCCGGGGGCGACGGCGGCCAGCAGGGCCTCGAAGACGTCCTCGCCGACGACGGGCACGTCGAGGGCGAGCGCGTCGCGGGCCTTGCGGGAGGCGCGGGTGGGGTCGTTGCACACCAGCAGCGCGGTCGTGCGGTTCACGCCGTTCTTCACGTCCAGGCCCGCGGCGATCGCGCGGTGCATGAGGTCCAGGCGGGAGGCGCGGGTGTCGCCGGTGAGCACGACGCGGGCGCCCTGCACGAGCGGCGCGCCCGGCACCCACGGCTGCGGCAGCCGCCACGGGCACTCCACCCGCGGGGCGCTCGCCGGCCACGAGGGCACCGGGCGGGGCACGGGCCGGGCGGCCGGGTCCCAGCGCTCGGGCACGCAGCGGGTCAGCGGCAGGTCGAGGTCGTAGTCGGCGGCGGTGCGCAGCTGGTGGCGCAGCACCTCCACGAGCACGCGGGTGTCGTCCTCGGCGTCGTGGGCGCGCAGCTGCTCGACCTCCCAGTGCGCGGCCAGCGAGGCGAGCTTGTAGTCCGGCACCGGCAGGTCCAGGCGCCGGGCCAGCGCGAGCGTGCACAGGCGGTGCTCGACGTCGAAGGGGTGCCCGGCGCGTTGCATCTCCACCGACAGGAAGCTCCAGTCGAAGGCGGCGTTGTGGGCGACGAGGACCCGGCCGGCCAGGTGCTCGGCGACCACCGGCGCGATCTCCGCGAACCGGGGCGCGCCCCGCAGCCGGGCGGTGGTGATGCCGTGCACGTGCACCGGGCCGGGGTCGCGCTCGGGGTCCACCAGCGTCGACCACGTCGCCTCGACGGCCCCGGAGGCGTCCAGCTGCGTGAGCGCGACCTGCACGACGCGGTCGCCGCGCTGGGGGGAGAAGCCCGTGGTCTCCACGTCCAGGACGGTGTAGCGGTGCGGGTAGCGCTGCGCGACGGCGGCGCGCAGTGCGGTGGACTCGACGGTCATGCGGGTGCTCCTCGGGCGGTCAGGGCTCCGACGATGGCACCCGCCTCGGACACGACCCCGCCCGGCCCGCCACCGGACCGCCCGCGCTCACCCGCACGGCCCACCCCGCCACGCACCGTGCACCCGTCCGGGCGACACCGGCTGCAGGGCGGGTGCGCGGCTGCCGACGGGGGAGGGTGCAGCACCCGGGGAGCGCGTCGTGACCGTCGCCGGCGGGGGCGCGGCCGAGCAGGCCCGCCGCTCCGCCGACCACGTGGCCGACCTGCGCCGCCGGCTGGAGGCCGCCGAGCGGCGCCAGCGCGCCTGGGAGGCCGGCGCCGAGGGCGAGCGCCTCGTGGCCGCCGAGCTGGACGCCCTCACCGCCGACGGCTGGTGCGTGCTGCACGACGTGCGCTGGCCGGGCCGCCAGCGCGCCAACCTCGACCACGTCCTCATCGGGCCCGGCGGCGTCGTCGTCGTCGACAGCAAGAACTGGACGGGGCGGGTGTCCGTGCAGGACGGCGTGCTGCGCGTCGGCAGCCGCCGCAAGGACCGCGAGGTCGAGGGGGTGGCGCAGGCGGCGGCCGCCGTCGCCGCGCTCCTGCCCGCCGGCGACCGGGTCCCCGTGCGCGCGGTGCTGTGCCTGGTCCAGCAGGACCTGCCGCCGCAGACCTCGGGCGCGCAGGTCGTCGTCGTGGGCCGCGCGCGGGTGCAGCACCTCCTGCGCTCGCTGCCGCCCGCGCTCAGCGCCGCCCAGGTGCAGCGGATCGCCGGGCGGCTGCGCCCGTCCCTCGGGGCGCCGCTCGTGCCGGCCGCGCGCACGCGCTCCACCCCGGCGCGCCGCGGCGCCCGCCGGCGCACCTCGGTGGGCGAGCGGCTGTTCCTGGCGCTGGTGCGGGTGGCCGCCCTGGCGTGCCTGGCGATCGTCGTGCTGGCGTGGGCGTCACCACCGGCCTGAGCCGGTCAGCGCCCCACGACCACCACCGGGTTCACCAGCTCCCCCACCCCCTCGACCGCGACGGTCACGACGTCGCCCGCCGCCAGCGTCAGGTCCGCCGGCGGCACCAGCCCCGTCCCGGTGAGCAGGACGACCCCGTGCGGGAACTCCAGGGCCCGCAGCAGCCAGTCGGCCAGCTCCGCGAACGTGCGCCGCATCGCCGCCGTCGAGGTGGACTCCTCGTACACCGCGCGCCCGGAGCGCTCGATCCGCAGCGAGACCGCCAGCGCGTCGGGGGCGGGCACCTCCCAGGCGGGGACGATCCCCGGCCCGAGCGCGCAGGAGCGGGTGTAGACCTTCGCCTGCGGCAGGTACAGCGGGTTCTCGCCCTCGATGGAGCGGCTGCTGACGTCGTCGCCCGGCACGTAGCCGAAGACCTCACCGCGGCTGGTGAGCACCAGGCCCACCTCGGCCTCGGGCACGTCCCAGCCGGAGTCGGCGCGGATGCCGACGGGCTCACCGGCGGGGACGACGCGCTCGGCGGTGGCCTTGAAGAACACCTCGGGGCGGTCGGCCTCGTAGACGAGGTCGTAGAGGGACGCGGCGCCGACGGACTCCTCGGCGCGGCCGTCGCGGCTGCGCCGGTAGGTGACGCCGGCGGCCCACACCTCCTGGCGGTCCACGGGCGCCAGGAGCTGGTCGCCGGCGGTGCCGACGTGGGCGGCCACGGACCCGGGCTCGGCCTCGCGGGCCGCCGCGACGACCGCGCGGGCCTCCTCCAGGGGCAGGGCGAGCAGTTCCGCCAGCGGCGGCAGGACGCGGTCGGGCGCGCCCTCCTGGCGCACGACCCACACGGGCGGGCCCTGCGGCGGCTGGAGCCGGACGATCGTGCTCACGGGTGGACCTCCTGCGTCGGCGACGGTGCCTCTCGCCGCTGATCCTGCCCTCCCGCCGCCCCGCGGGTCACGCGGGGCTCGTGCGGGGTTCAGCCGCCGGGCCGCATCCCGGCCCCGGGGTGGGTCGGGGCCAGCCGGGCCCCGCCGCCGACCATGCGCTCGCGCATCGTCGCCCCCGCCGCCGGCTCCAGCCGGCCGCGCTCGCGCAGGTGCGGCAGCACGAACTCGACGACGTCCTCCAGGGAGGCGATGTCGAAGACCGGCTCGACCATGATCCCGTCGAGGTCGGTGGCGTCGACGAGCTCCTCCAGCTGCGCGGCGACCTGCTCGCCGCTGCCGGTGAACGGGAAGCCGCGGGTGCCGCGGCCCTTGAGCTGGTCGAGGACCTGGCGGACGGTGGGCGCGTCCGGGCCCAGGAAGCGCTCGATGTTGCTGACCCCCAGCTGCCCGACGGCCGGCGAACCCCGCTCGGCGAGCTGGTGCAGGGTGCCGTCGGGGTCCAGGGACAGCAGGTCGACGCCGGTGTTGCCGGCGTAGTAGGCGGCGGCCAGCTCGTCGGTCTGCAGGGCGTCGAACTCCGCGCGCTGGCGGCGGGCCTCCTCCTCGGTGGCGGCGGTCACCACCGTCACGCCGACGAACAGCTTCACCGCCTGCGGGTCGCGGCCGTGGGCCGCGGCGCGGCGGCGGATGTCGGCGACGTTCGCGGCGGTCCGCTCCGGCGTCGAGCCCTGCACGAAGACGCACTCGGCGTAGCGCGCGGCGAACTCGCGGCCGGCCTCGGAGGTGCCGGCCTGGAACAGGGTCGGGGAGCCCTGCGGGCCGGGCGGGGAGGTCAGCCAGCCGCTGGAGCGGTAGTGCTCGCCCTCGTGGACGACCCGGTGCAGCTTCGCGGGGTCGGCGAAGACGCCCTTCTCGGCGTCCAGGACCAGACCGCCCTCCTCCCAGCTGCCCTCCCAGTACCGCAGCGCCAGCTCGACGTACTCGCGCGCGATGGCGTACCGGGTGTCGTGGGGGACCATCTCGCGGTGGCCCATCATCGCCGCGTGGGTGTCCTGGGAGGAACCGGTGACGATGTTCCAGCCGATGCGCCCGCCGGTGAGGTGGTCGAGGGTCTGGAAGGTGCGGACGGTGAACAGCGGGTGGTTGGCCCCCGTCACCGACGTCAGGACGAACCCGAGGCGCTCGGTGGCGGCGGCCATGCTCGGCACGAAGTGCGTGGCGTCGATGCCGGAGCCCATGCCCGCCTGCACGAGCGCGTCGGAGATCTCCCCGCCCACGGCCGGGTAGGTGAACGGGCCGCCGGCGAAGAAGAGGAAGTCGAAGCCGGCGCGGTCCAGCAGCTGCGCCATCTCCACCCAGTGCGCCAGGTCGAGGAACTCCCGGCCGCGGCTGCGGGGGTGGTTCCAGCTGATCGTGCCGCCGACCTGCGGGCCGCCCACCTCGAAGACGCCGAGGCCGATGCGCTTCACGCGCGCACCACCTGCGCCGCCGCCTGGTCCGCCTGGTCCGCCTGGTCGAGCGCCTCGCCGCCGGGGACGGGCGGGGAGGCCAGCCACGCCTCGATCGCGGACCGGGAGCGCTGCTTCACCTCCTCGGGGGCGGCGCTGCACTCCACCGAGCTCCACGCGCAGGTGGCGAGCTGCTGATCGCTCAGGCCCAGCGTCGAGCGGCACAGCTCGTACTCCTCCAGCAGCCCCGGGCCGAACAGCGTCGGGTCGTCGGCGTTGATCGAGCAGCGCACCCCCGCCTCCAGCAGGCGCGGCAGCGGGTGCTCGGCGAGGGAACCGACGACGCCGAGCAGCAAGTTCGAGGTCGGGCACACGTCCAGGCAGGTCCCGCGCTCGGCGAGCTCGGCGAGCAGGTCGGCGTCCTCCACCGCGCGCACGCCGTGCAGGATCCGGTCGGCCTGCAGCGCGCCCAGCGCGCCGCGCACCGACGACGGCCCGTCGAGCTCGCCGGCGTGCGGGGTCGACAGCAGCCCCGCCTCCTTGGCGATGGCGAAGGAGGCGGCGAACGGCTCCGGCGGGAAACCGCGCTCGTCGTTGGCCAGGCCGAGGCCGACGACGCCCTGCCCGGCGTACTTGGCCGCCAGCAGGGCGGTCTCCACCATGGCCTCGGGGTCGGCCATCCGGTTCAGCGTCGGCATGAGCCCCACGGACACCCCGTGCCGGGCCGAGGACTGCGCCGCCTGCTCGAGCATCGCGACGAGCGCCGCCTCGGCGCTGCCGAACACGGACGCGTGGTAGAGCGGGGCACCGCCGAACTCGACGTGGACGGCCCCCTCGGCGGCGGCGTCCTCGACGGCCTCGTCGAGCACGCGCAGGATGTTCTCGCGGCGCCCGAAGACCGCGATGAGCCCCTGGTAGCGCTGGCTGAACCCGGTGAAGTCCTCGTACCCGGACGTCGAGGGCACCGGGACGCCGGCCGCCGCGGCGAGCTCGGCCATCGTCGAGGGCCGCATGGCGGCCTCCAGGTGCAGGTGCAGGTGGGCCTTGGGCAGGGTGCGGAGATCGCGCACGGTTCCTCCGGGTTCGCGAGTGGTCGGCGGGGTGGTGAGCGGTGGTCAGGGGGTGAGGCTGGGTGCGCCCGCGCGCCGGCGCCCCGCGGGGTGCTCGGCGCCCAGGTGGCGCCGCCCGGGGCCGAAGACGCGCTCGCGCAGCGTCCGGCCGCGCGGGGCGCCGCCGAACAGGCCGCGCTCGCGCAGGGCGGGCAGGACGTGCTCCACGACGTCGTCGACCGTCCCGGGCGTCAGGTGCGGTTCGAGCAGGAACCCGTCGACGTCGGTGCGGCGGACGTAGTCGGCCATCTCGGCGGCCACCTGCTCCCCCGCGCCGGTCAGCACCAGACCGCGCAGCGCGCGCATGCGGACCTCCTCGAGGATCTCGCGCACGGTCGGCGGCCGCCCGCCGTCCAGGCCGCGGTAGCGGTCGATGTTCGACTGGCCCTGCTCCCCCACGGCGTCCACGAGGGTGGAGGCGGGGTCGAGCGCCAGCAGGTCGATGCCGGTGTTCGCCGCGTAGCGCGCCGCGGCACCCTCGACGGAGGACAGCTCGTCGAGCTCGGCCAGGCGCCGCTGCGCGACCTCCCGGGTGGCGCCGGTGAAGATCGACAGGCCCACCACGATGCGGATCGCGTCCGGGGCGCGGCCGTGGGCGACCGCCCGCGCGCGGATGTCGGCGACGTTCGCCGCGACGGCCGCGGTGGTGGTGCCCTGCAGGAAGACGACCTCGGCGTGGCGGGCGGCGAACTCGCGCCCGCGCCCGGAACTGCCCGCCTGGAAGAGCACGGGCGTGCGCTGCGGCGAGGGCGGGACGGGGAACATCCCGTGCGCGCGGTGGAAGGGGCCGTCGTGGTGCAGCGGGTGCACCTTGGCGGCGTCCGCGTAGCGGCGCGCGGCGCGGTCGGCGAGCACCGCGTCGTCCTCCCAGCCGCCCTCGAGCATGGCGTAGCTGAGGTCGAGGTAGTCGTCGGCCATGTCGTAGCGCCGGTCGTGGGCCGTGAGCGGCATCCCGAACATCGCCGCCGCCGACTCCTGGGCGGAACCGGTGACGACGTTCCAGCCCATCCGGCCGCCGCTGAGGTGGTCGAGGGTGGCGAAGCGGCGCGCGTTGGCGTAGGGCGCCTCGAACATCGTCGAGGTGGTCGTCACCAGGCCCAGGTCGGTGGTGACCTGCGCGAGCGCGGACATCAGGACGAGGGGGTCCAGGCGGGCGAAGGTGCCCTCCTCGACGCTGACCGCGGGCACCCGGCCGTCGATCGTCGCGAAGCCGTAGGAGTCGGCGAGGAAGAGGAAGTCCAGGCCGGCCTCCTCCACGCGGCGGGCCAGCGACGTCCAGTGCGCCAGCGCGGTGAACTCGACCTGCCGGTTCTCCGGGTGCGGCCAGGAGGCGCCCGACATGCCGTTGGGCCCGAGGACCTGGAAGACGCCGAGCAGGAGGTTCTTCGTCACAGGTCGATCCCGTCCGCGTAGACCTCGTCGAGCAGGGTCATGTCGATGACCTGCGCGGCGTCGGGCAGCTCGGTCACCTGCGCGGCCCGCAGCGCCGTGTACATCTCCCCCGCCATGAGGGCGGGGTCCATGCGGAACATGCCGGCGGAGGCGGTGAGGTCGGAGCGCGTGAGCGGGATCTGCAGCTCGTTCTCGCGGACCTGCTGCTCGAGGTCGAGGCCGAGGTCGACCCCGTACTCCTCGACCGCGAGCCGCGCCGCGATCTCCGGGTCCTGCTCGTTGTCGGCCCAGCCGCGCGCGCTGGCGCGCAGGAACCCCACGACGGCGGCCCGCTGCTCGGCGAGGTAGGAGCGCTCGCCGAAGACCGTGCTCGCGTACTGCGGGATGCCCATCTGGCTGTAGGGGGTGACGACGTAGTCGTCGGGACCCATGCCGTAGGACTCCTCCAGGATGATCGGCTGGTTGGTGAGGTAGCAGGTGTAGGCGACGCCCTGGCCCTCCACGAGCGGACCCGGGTCGAAGGCGGCGGTGATGAACTCGTAGTCCGGTTCCATGCCCGCCAGGCGGAAGAGCGCGTCGATGGTCGGCTGCGTGCCCTCCTGCCCCAGCACCTTCTGCCCCTTCAGGTCGGCCGCCGAGCGCACCGGGTGCGAGGCCAGCGAGAGCAGCGAGCCGGGGGCGTCCTGGAAGATCGAGCCGACGAGGACGAAGTCGTTGCCCTGCGGGATGGACTGCAGCAGCGACTGCTGGCCGGCCGCGATGCCGAGGTCGGCGGAGCCGGAGGCGACGCTGGCCATGACGGTCGGCGCGTTCGGCCCGCCCTGCAGCCACTCGATGCTCAGGCCCTCCTCGGCGTAGTAGCCGGCGTCGTCGGCGCGCCACAACCCGGCCCACTCGACGTTCTTGATCCAGCCGAGCGCGACGCGCAGGGTCGTCGTGCCCGCCGGCGCGCCGCCCTCCTGCGCGGCGGCGGGTTCACCGCTCGGCTGGCTGCACGCGGCCGCCAGGGAGGCCAGGCCGAGGGCTCCGGCACCGGCGGCTCCGGCGCGCAGGAGGGAGCGGCGGGGGGTGGAGGAGGTCATGGACGGCCTTTCGCCGGAGGGGGTTTCGCGGGGAGTTCCGCGGGGGTCGCGGGGGTTCCGCGGGGTCAGGAGAAGCGGGCGCCCACGCGGCGCTCGGCGCCGCGGGCGAGGACGAACACGAGGACGGAGACGACGGTGGCCAGCAGCGCGGTGCCCCAGGCGCGTTCGAGCTCCATGTAGCTGCGGGCCGTGCTGAACAGGTGGCCCAGGCCCCCGGTGCCGACGAGGTACTCGGCCAGCAGCGCGGCCAGCACGGCGCTGGGCGCGGTGAGCCGGAAGGCGACCATGACGTGGGGGACCGCGTGCGGCAGCTGCAGGCGCACGAGGGTGCGCAGGCGGCCGGCGCCGAGCACCCCGAACAGGTCGCGGCCGGCCGCGGGCGTGGCGGCCAGCCCGGAGACGGTGAGCACGAACGCGGGGAAGAAGGAGACGACGACGATGATGAGCAGGATCGAGGAGTCCCCGTAGCCGGCGACGCGGGCGATGACGGGGATCATCGCCGTCACGGGCACCGAACGCAGCACGAGCGCGGCCGGGGTGACGACCCCGGAGACCGCCGCCGAGGACCACACCGCGATCGCGGCCAGGATGCCGACCCCCATGCCGAGGACGAGGCCCACCAGCGAGGTCAGCAGCGTGCGCAGCAGGTCGCCGGCGTAGGCGCCGGGTTCGGCGGCGATGTCCGCCAGCACCAGGCCCGGGCGGGGTGCGACGACCGTGGTGTACCCGTTGAGGACGACCCACAGGTCCCAGCCGACGAACACCGCGGCGATCGGCCAGTAGTGCGCGAGCGCGCCCAGGGCCCGGCGCATCAGGCCATCCTCCGCACGGCCGCGCGCTGCAGCGCCGTCGTCAGGCCGTACGCGGCCAGCGACAGGGCGGTGGCGCAGGCGGCGGCCGACCACAGCAGCGTCACCTGGAAGTTCTGCATCGCCGAGACGATGAGGACGCCCAGCCCGCGCGGAGCGCCGAACCACTCCCCGATCGTGGCCCCGAGCACGGCGGCCGGCGCCGCGAGGGTCAGCCCGTCCAGGACCGTGGGCACCGACGCCGGCAGCTGCAGGCGCAGCAGCCGGCGCACCCGGTTCGCGCCGAGGGCGTCGAACACGTCGTCGTGGGTGGAGCGGCGGCCGCCGAGGCTGAGCCCGGAGCTGAACGCCACGAACATGACGAAACCCGCGCCGAGCCCGGCCACGACCGTGGGGGTCGCCTCGCGGCCGACGGTGGTGATGAGCAGCGGCGCGAGGGCGATGACGGGGACCGCGTGCAGCAGGGCCGCCAGGCGGTCCAGCCCGGGGCGCAACGGGGGCAGCAGCAGGCCGGTGAACGCCGCGGCCGCCGCGACCAGGACGCCCGCCAGCAGGCCCTCCGCGGCCGAGGCCAACGTCGCGGACGCGGCGCGCACGACGGTGGCGCGGCGGTCGGCGTCCAGCAGGTGGGCGGCGACCTCGGACAGCGGCGGCCAGCTGGGGCCGGCGATCCCGGCGCGGCCGACGGCCTCCGCCCCGGCCAGCAGCACGAGGACGCCGGTGGTGGCCAGCGCCGCGCGGCGCGCGGCCGCGCTCACGCGGTGCCCTCGGCGTCGAGCAGGCCGGTGAGCAGGTCGACCGCTTCGTGGAACTCCGGCGAGCGGGTGATGGCCGCCTCCCGGGGCCGGGGGAAGTCGACGCGGTGCACGTGCCGGACCCGCCCGGGGCGGCCGGTCATGACGACGACGCGGTCGGCGAGGAAGAGCGCCTCCTCGACGTCGTGGGTGACCAGCACGGTGGTGATGCGCTCCTCGGACCAGATGCGGGCCAGCTCGCGGTTCATGCGCCGGCGGGTGACCGCGTCGAGGGCGCCGAACGGCTCGTCGAGCAGCAGGACGTCGGGCCGCAGCACGAGCGCGCGGGCGATCGCCGCGCGCTGGCGCATGCCGCCGGACAGCTGCCGCGGCCGGGCGGACTCGAAGCCCTCCAGGCCCACGAGGCGGACGAGCTCGTCGACGCGGGCGGCGTCGACGGGCCGGCCGGCGAGGTGGAAGGGCAGGGCGACGTTGCCGCGGATGCTGGACCACGGCAGCAGGGCGTGCTCCTGGAACGCGACGCCCAGGCGGTGGGAGCGGGCCAGCTCGCGCGGGGACCTGCCCTCCACGACCACCGTTCCCGTGCTGGGCCGCTCCAGGCCGGCGACCATCCGCAGCACGGTCGACTTGCCGCAGCCGGAGGGGCCGACGATCGCGACGAACTCCCCCTCGGCGACGTGCAGGTCGAGGTCCTCCAGGGCGCTGACCGCGCGGCCGCGGGAGAGCTCGAACGTCTTGCCGACGCCGCTGAGCGCCACGGCGGCCGGCGGCGCCACCGTGAGCGTGGGTGCGGGGCTGGGGGTGGTCTGGGCCATGCCTCTCCTCGGGAACTCGCGAGCGGAGACGTGCACGTGCGTCCGGTGCGGGTACCCGACCAGCCCGGTGAACTGTTCAGTTCACGCTAGGGCGGGATGGTTTCGCCGGTGTTAAGACCGCGGTGCGGGCCTGTTGCGGGAGGGTTCGGCCGCCAGGCGGCGCACGGCGGCGGCGTGCAGCACGTCCAGCTCGCCGGCGGGCACCCCGGACAGCAGGCTCAGCTGCAGCCCCCGCCACAGCGCGACCACCTCCAGCGCGCACCGCCGGGCGTCCGCGGCCGCGAAGCCCTCCGCGCGCAGGACCTCGGCCACCTGCGCCGGCCAGCCCGCGAAACCCGTCCGCTCCAGGTAGGCGACGTTGTCCTCCGGCTCGCGCAGCGCCGCGCCGTAGCGCTCGAAGAACAACCGCAGGAACGGGGTGTTCTCCGGGTGGGCGATCTCGCGCCAGGCGGCGTGCAGGCGCTCGGCGAGCGGCCCCGGCCCGTGCAGCCCGTCCAGGGCGCCCACCACGCGCGGGAAGCGGAGCACGGCCCGCTGGCACGCCTCGTCGAGCAGGTCCTCCTTGCGGCCGAAGTAGTACAGGAGCATGCGGTTGTTCGACCCCACGGCGCGCGCCAGCCCGGACAGGCTCTGCCCGGTGGTGCCGTGCGCGAGCACGTGGTCGGCCACGAGGTCCAGCAGGCGGTCCCGCCCCTGGCCGGCCTCGCGCGCGCTGCGCTCCTGCCGCCCGAGGGTGCTCACGGGCGGCTGCCGCCGGCGGGAGGGGTGGCGGGCCGGTCGGCGGGACCGGGTTCCTGCGTGAGGACGGCGAGCAGGCGCTCGGCGGCGAAGGTGCGCAACCGGCGGGCCGAGCCCGGCGACAGCCACGCCACGTGCGGGGTCACCAGCACCCGCGGGTCGCGCAGCAGCGGGTCGCCCGGGTCCGCGGGCTCGTCCCACCACACGTCCAGGCCCACCCCGGCCAGGGTGCCGTCCGCCAGCGCCCCCTCCAGGGCGGCGCGCTCGACGAGACCGGCGCGGGCGGTGTTCACCAGGTACCCGCCGGGACGCATCCGTCCCAGCGCGGCGGCGCCGACGATGCCGCGGGTGGCCGCGGTCAGCGGGGCGTGCACGCTGACCGCGTCGCTGCGGGCGAACAGCTCCCCGACCTCGACGAGCTGCACCCCGGCGCGGGCGGCGACCCCGGCGTCGGCGTACGGGTCGGCGGCCAGGACGGTGGTGCCGAAGGCCCGGCAGCGCCGGGCCACCTCCCGCGCGATCGCCCCGAACCCCAGCAGGCCGACGGTGCTCGCGGCCAGTTCCGCGGGGTCGCGCAGCGCCCCGCGCACGGGCCAGCCGCCGCTCGCCGTGGCGGCCGACCAGGCGGGCAGGCCGCGCAGCAGCGACAGCAGCAGCGCCACCGCGTGGTCGGCGACCTCGGCGGAGCCGTAGTCGGGCACGTTGCGGGCCACGATGCCCAGCGCCGCGGCGGCCTCCTCGTCGACGTTGTCCATGCCGACGCCGTAGCGGAACAGCGCCCGCACGCCGGTGCACCGCGCCAGGACGTCCGCGGTCATCGGCGCGTACTGCACGAGCAGGCCCTGCGGGCGGTGCTCCAGGACGGCGGCGACGACCTCCTCCCCGGTGCGGCAGTCGGCGTGGACGACGCTCCAGCCGGCGGGTTCGAGCACGGCCCGCTCCAGGTCGGCCGGCCCGGCGTCGTTGTCGGTGATGAGCACGGTGCGGTGCACGAGGCGATCCTGCCCACCGCGGGCGCCGAGCACCAACCCCGCCACCCCTCGCCCGCGCGCCGCCGGGGCCTCAGGCGGCGCGCCGCTGCACCCGCAGGCTGCCCGCCACCCGCAGCAGCGCCTCCTCCGCCGCCCGCGCCGCCTCCTCGCTCAGCGCCGTCGCGGTGAGCGCGGCCAGCCACACGCTGCCGGGGACCGGCACGAGCAGCTGGCTCGTGGACCACGGCCCGCCCGCCGGCCCGGGCCGCTGCGCGCGCACGAGCACCCCCGGTCCGGCGCCCGTGCCCACGAGCGGGGCGTCGCGGTCCACCCCGGCGACCAGCCGCGCCAGGTCCAGGTCGGCGCGCAGCGGAGCCGTCCGCCGCCACGCCAGCGTCAGCACCGCGACCCCGGGCAGGTCGGTGCCCAGCAGGGTGGCGAGGGCACCGCTCGCCGCGCTCAGCTCGGCGACCGCCTCCAGCAGCACCGCGCTGCCGCGGCGGCGGCGCTCGTCCAGCGCCGCCCACGCCGGGCTGCGCGCCACCAGCGCCAGCAGGTCGTCGCGCAGGGCCGGCGCCGCCGAGCGCAGCACCTGCCACCCGTCCGGCGCAACGAGGTCGACGCCGAACGGGGGGCGCTGCACGCCGATCGTGTCCTCCACGCCTCCACCGTCCCCGCGCGGGCGGCGCCGACCCTACGGTTCCGCACCGAGAGGGACCGTTCGGGGGAACGACGTCCACCGTGAGGAGGTACCGGGTCGTGGCAGGAGCGGGAACGGCGTCCCAGGCGGCGCTGGAGGCGGCGCACGGGCGCGCCGAGGCGCTGCGCCGGCTGCTCGCGCAGGTGCGGGCCGCCACCGGCGGGGTGCCCGGGCTGCAGCGGCCCGCCGCGGCCGTGGGCGCGGCGGGCTCGTGGACCGGGCGCGCCGCCGAGCGGCTGCACGCCGCCGAGCTCGCGCCGCTGGCC
>NZ_JAAALL010000580.1 GCF_009906315.1 Kineococcus vitellinus
GGGTGGGGCTGCGCTCAGGCGCCGCGCGAGCGGGCGGCGAAGCGCTGCTGCAGCAGGACGGCCGCGACGATGATCGCGCCCTTGGCGACGGACTGCGCCGAGATCGACAGGTTGTTCTGGGTGAAGACGTTGGTGAGCGTGGAGAAGATCAGCACGCCGAAGACCGTCCCGAGGATGGAACCCCGCCCGCCGGCGAGCAGGGTGCCGCCGATCACCACGGCCGCGATCGCGTCCAGCTCGTAGAACTGGCCGTTGGTGGAGGCCCCGGCCGTCGTGCGCGCCAGCATCATGACCGCCGCGATGCCCGCGGTCAGGCCGGAGAGGGCGTACAGGTAGGCCGTGTGCCGCTTGACCTTGATGCCCGCCAGGCGGGCGGCCTCGGGGTTGCCGCCCACGGCGACGGTCCGCCGCCCGAAGGTGGTGCGGTTGAGCACGACCCAGCCGGCGGCCGCGACGAGCGCGAACAGCCACACGAGCACCGGCACGCCCAGGACGTTGCCCTGGAACGCGTCCTTGAAGGACTCCACCCGCACGATCTGGGTGCGGCGGTTGGCGATGATCTCCGCCAGGCCGCGGGCGGCGACCATCATGGCCAGGGTGGCGATGAAGGCCACCACCCGCCCGTAGGCGATGAGCACGCCGTTGACCACGCCGCACGCGGTGCCCACCAGCAGCGCGGTGGAGACCATGAGCAGCCAGTGGGTGTCCTCGGCCATCGTCTGCGTCGCCAGGGTCGTGGCCCACACCGAGGCCAGGCCGAGGACGGAACCGACCGAGAGGTCGATGCCGCCGCCGGTGACGACGAAGGTCATGCCGATGCTGAGGACGCCGATGACCGCGGCCAGCCGCAGGATCGTCAGCAGGTTGTCCACGCTGGCGAAGCGCTCGCCGGCGGTGACCACCCCGACGACGCAGAGCAGGGCCAGCGCGATGACGAGGCCGACGGTGCGGCCGGCGCCGCCGCCGAGCCCCCCGGTGCGCCCGCCGGCGGGGGCGCCGGGGGCCGGCCCGCGCCGCTCCAGCGGCGC
>NZ_JAAALL010000581.1 GCF_009906315.1 Kineococcus vitellinus
CTCCCAGCCCATCGACGCCCACTTCTCGCGGATCGCGCCGCGCACCTCGTGGGCGCCGGTCGCGGGCGACCAGTAGATCGAGCCGCCCTGGAAGTGGGTGTAGAAGCCGCCCTTGGCGGGGGAGTCGTCGGTCGTGGGGAAGCCCATCCCGGTCTCCCAGCCGAGCCGGCCGTAGTGCTCCAGGATGGCGCCGCGCACGGTGTGCGCGCCGGTGGCCGCCGAGGCGTAGATCGCGCCGCCGGTGAAGAAGCGGTAGGTGCCGCTGCCGGCGGGGGTCGTGCTCTCCGCGGTCGTCGGTCCTCCCAGGGTGCCGGCGCCGCCGCCGAGGGCGGCGTACTTGGCGTCGATCGCCGTCGAGGGCGCGGAGCCCATGATCTGCGCGACGCGGTCGCGGATCCAGCCCATCCTGGTGAAGCCGACGTTGCCGGGGCACGCCGTGAAGCCGACGTCGCGGTGGGCGTTGACGGTGCGCAGCTTGACGGTGGTGCCCGCGGCGTAGCGGGCCGTGCCGCCACCGGCGCTGGTCAGCCACGCCGTGCCGTCGGCGGGCAGGGCGTACGTCGACAGCTTCCAGGCGATGACGCGGGCGACGGACTCCAGGCACGCGGCGCTGGGCGCCACGGAGGTGAAGTCGCCCATCATCGACACCCCGAAGGTGTCGCTGTTGAAGCCGCCCGCGTGGGCGCCGACGACCGGCTTGGTGATGCCGCCGGCGCGGCCCTCCCAGATGCCGCCGAAGCGGTCGACGACGAAGTTGTAGCCGAGGTCGGACCAGCCCAGCGAGACCGTGTGGTAGCGGTACATGCCGCGGATGACGGAGGGGACCTCGGCGGCCGAGTAGCTGCCGCCGTCGGCGGTGTGGTGCACGACGGCGGCCTTGATGGTGCCGCTGTAGCCCACGCCGCCGCGGCGCAGCGACTCGTCGGCGCCCCACTCGGCGCGCGAGCGGATCGTCGGCTGCGGGACGGAGCGGGCGGCGGCGGCCAGCGTCGAGCGGGCGCCCCGGGGGGAGCCGGCGGCGTCCGCT
>NZ_JAAALL010000582.1 GCF_009906315.1 Kineococcus vitellinus
AGAAGGTGTTGCGTTACCTGTTGATCACTGAGGGTCGGTCTTCGCCTCGTCCTTGAGGGTGCCGTCCTCGGTGAGACGGCGAGCCGCTTCGATCTCGATCGGACCGCGCGGCTTCACGTCTTGGCCGGCGAGGCGAGCCAACATGAGCCGGATCGAGGCGACCTGGATCATGGCCTCGGAGTGGGCGGTCTTGCGTTCGTAGTCGCGTGCCAAGCGTCTGCACCTCGTCAACCAGGCGAAGGTCCGTTCCACCACCCACCGTCTGGGCAGCACTTGGAAGCCTCGCACGTCGGCGTTGCGGGGCACAGCCACCACCTGAAGGCCTTCGGTTGCGGCCCAGCCCGTCAGTGAGGCGTCGACGCTGTTGACGTAGCCGCCGTCGACCCAGACCAGACCCAGGCGGTGGTAGCGCTCGGTGATGCCGCTCAGGACCCGCTTGGCGCCGTGACGGTCTTGCAGTGAGGCGGAGTGCACGACGGCTTTGAGCAGCAGTCCGTTGGTGTCGACCAGCAGGTGCCGTTTGCGTCCGCGGACGCGTTTGCCGGCGTCGTAGCCGATGGCTTCACCGCCGTGGCTGGTCTTGATCGACTGCGAGTCCAGCACCCCGGCGGAGGGTTGGGGGTCACGTCCGTCGGCGATGCGGACCCGGTCGCGCAGGGTGTCGTGGATGCGGGCCCAGGTGCCGTCAGCGGTCCAGGCGGCGAACCAGCGGTAGGCCACCCACCACGGGACCAGGTCGTGGGGGATCGCTCGCCAGGGGCAGCCGGTGGTGAGGACGTAGAGGATCGTGTCGATGACCAGGCGGGTCGGGTGGGCTCGTGGTCGTCCTCCACGACGGCGATCTGGTTGAGGCAGAAGTGGTTGCAGCAACTCCCATTGAGCATCCAGCAGTGAGGAGTCGTAGGCCGCTTTGCCCGTGCATGCACACATGGGCTGATCATGAGGTGGGGTGGTGGCCTGACGGCCACCACCCCACCTTCACTCACTGGCGATGACCAGTAACGCAACACCTTCT
>NZ_JAAALL010000583.1 GCF_009906315.1 Kineococcus vitellinus
CGCGCCGGCGGGTGGCCGCCGCACCGCGAGCGCACCGGCGGCCGCGGCCGCCGTGACGCCGCCGAGGCCGACGACGACGCCGTAGTACCAGTGGAAGGGCGGCACGCCGAGCACCGACAGCGCGACCCAGTGCAGCACCCCGCCCAGGCCGATCGCGGTCCACGGCCCCGTGCGCGGGTCCGCCGCGCGCAGGCGCAGCACGGCCAGCACCAGGCAGCCGGCGATCCCGGCGGCGGCCGGCAGGAACGCCACGACGGCGTGCGCGCCGTAGAGGTCGACGTACCAGCGCCAGCCGTTGGTGACGTCCCAGGGGCCCCAGCTGCGCACCGCGGTCTTGATGACGGCGGTGTCGGGGACCGCGGAGCCCAGGGAGTACCAGCTCCACAGCGCCCACGGCACGACGACGGCCAGCGCGACCGGCACCACCACGTGCAGCCGGCGCAGCACCGCGGGCACCCCGAGCGCGACGACGGCCACGACGACCCCGGCGTCCGGGCGCGTCAGCACGACGGCGCCGGCGGCGAGCCCGTGCAGCACCGGCCGGCCGGCCTGCGCGGTGAGCAGCAGCAGCGACAGCAGCAGCAGCAGGACGTTGGTCTCCAGCCCCACCGTGCTCAGCAGCAGCGGGTTCGTGCCGACGACGAGCGCGCCCAGCGGGCCCACCCACCGCGGCAGCCCGGCGCGGCGGGCGGCGCCGGACAGGCTGCGCTCGAGCAGGACGGCGATGAGCACGTGGCAGACGCCGAGCGCCGCGACGGGAGAGCGGACCAGGGCGACCGCCCCGCCGAGCAGCAGCACCCAGCCCGGCGAGGTCGCCGTGTTGGACGGCACGGCCGACAGCAGCCCCCAGTGCCCCAGCTCGGCGAGGTTCCGCGCGAAGGTCAGCGTGATGTAGGCGTCGTCGACGAGGGCCTCGTGCACGAGCCAGAAGGTGGCGACGGCGACCAGGACCACCAGGGCGGGCGGCAGCAGGGCGCCGGGCAGGCCCCGGCCGGCCCGCGGGGAG
>NZ_JAAALL010000584.1 GCF_009906315.1 Kineococcus vitellinus
CTTGGAGATGTCCCGCGTCCCCAGGTTCGTCGTCATGATGATCACGGTGTTCTTGAAGTCCACCATCCGGCCCTGGGAGTCGGTCAGCCGCCCGTCCTCCAGGATCTGCAGCAGCGAGTTGAAGATGTCCGGGTGCGCCTTCTCCACCTCATCGAAGAGCACCACCGAGAACGGCTTGCGCCGCACCTTCTCCGTCAGCTGCCCACCCTCCTCGTAACCCACGTAGCCGGGCGGGGAGCCGAACAGCCGCGAGACGGTGTGCTTCTCGGAGAACTCGCTCATGTCCAGCTGGATGAGCGCGTCCTCCTCACCGAAGAGGAACTCCGCCAGCGCCTTGGCCAGCTCCGTCTTCCCCACCCCGGTGGGGCCGGCGAAGATGAACGAGCCACCGGGGCGCTTGGGGTCCTTCAACCCCGCGCGGGTGCGGCGGATGGCCTGCGAGAGCGCCTTGATCGCATCGTTCTGGCCGATGACGCGCTTGTGCAGCTCCGCTTCCATGTTCAGCAGCCGCGAGGACTCCTCCTCGGTCAAGCGCACCACCGGGATGCCGGTGGCGGTGGCCAGCACCTCCGCGATCAGCTCCTCGTCGACCTCGGCGATGACGTCCATGTCGCCGGACTTCCACTGCTTCTCGCGCTCACCGCGCTCACCCTGCAGCACCTTCTCGCCGTCGCGCAGCGAGGCGGCCTTCTCGAAGTCCTGCGCGTCGATCGCGGACTCCTTCTGGCGCCGCACCCCCGCGATGCGCTCGTCGAACTCGCGCAGGTCCGGCGGTGCGGTCATCCGGCGGATGCGCAGGCGGGCGCCGGCCTCGTCGATCAGGTCGATGGCCTTGTCCGGCAGGTAGCGGTCGTTGACGTAGCGGTCGGCCATGGTGGCGGCCGCCACCAGCGCGGCGTCGGTGATGGAGACGCGGTGGTGGGCCTCGTAGCGGTCGCGCAGGCCCTTGAGGATCTCGATGGCGTGCGCCAGCGTCGGCTCGGGGACCTGGATGGGCTG
>NZ_JAAALL010000585.1 GCF_009906315.1 Kineococcus vitellinus
CGCCCGCGCCGCCGTCGACCCGGGCGCCGCCACGACAGGCTGGAGACCAGCGTGAGCACCGAGCAGGACCCCACCACCACCGCGACCCGGGAGTGGGACGAGCGCCTCGTGCCCGGCCGCTTCGCCGGCAGGACCGTCGTCGTCACCGGCGCCGGGTCCGGCATCGGCCGGGCCACCGCCTCCCGCCTGGTGCGCGAGGGCGGGCACGTCGTCGGCGTCGACGTCGCCGCCGAGCGGCTGGAGGGCCTCCTCGCCGAACTGGGCGCAGGAGCGGGCGCGGAACTGCCCGGCGGCGGGCGCCTGAGCCCGGTGGGCGCCGACATCACCGACGACGCCTCGATCGAGCGGGTCCTGGCCGTGGCCGGCGAGCGGGTGGACGCGCTGGCGAACATCGCCGGGATCATGGACGACATGTCGGCGCTGCACGAGATGTCCGACGCGGTGTGGCGGCGGGTGTTCGCGGTGAACGTGGACGGCACGATGAAGCTGATGCGCGCGGTGCTGCCGGGGATGCTCCAGCGCGGCGCCGGGTCGATCGTCAACACCGCCTCCGAGGCGGCGCTGCGCGGTTCGGCGGCGGGGGCGGCGTACACCGCCTCCAAGCACGCGGTGGTGGGGCTGACCAAGAGCGCGGCGTTCGCCTACGGGCCCAGCGGGATCCGGGTGAACGCGGTGGCGCCGGGGCCGACCGTCACGGGCATCGAGGTGAAGGTGACCACGCAGTTCGGCCCGGCCCGGCTGGGCAGCGCGCGCGGCATCATGCCGGCGGCGGTCTCGGCGCAGGTGCTGGCGTCCTCGATCGCGTGGCTGCTCAGCGAGGACGCGTTCAACGTCAACGGGGTCGTGCTGGCCTCCGACGGCGGCTGGTCCGCCGCCTGAGGGCGGGCACCTCGGCTACCGTCGCACCGCGGCGCGGGCGTGCCGCGGACGTGCCCGGCGGGGAGGAGCTGCTGTGCTCGCGCACCGGAGGGGTCCGGCCG
>NZ_JAAALL010000586.1 GCF_009906315.1 Kineococcus vitellinus
GGCCCCCTGCGCCGACCCCCGCGTGGCAGGGTCAGCCGAACAGCTCCGCGCCCCAGGTGCCGCCGGCTGCGGTGCCCGGCGGGCAGGCGAAGATCCCCGACCCGGTGTGCTTGAGGTACTCCGTGAGCGCGTCGTGGGCCCCGAGCCGGCGCTGCAGGGCCACGAACTGGTTCTCCGGGTCGTTGCCGAAGCAGATGAAGAACAAGCCGGCGTCCAGCTGCCCGGTGACGGGGTCCAGGCCGTCGGTGTAGGAGTAGCCGCGGCGCAGCAGCCGCTGCCCGCCGTTGCTCGCCGGGGCGGCCAGCCGCACGTGGGCGGCGACGTCGATGACCGGCGCCCCGTCCGGGCCGACGGCCTCCAGGTCCAGCGGGTCGGACTCGCGGGTGCCGGTGAGCGGCGCCCCGGACTCCTTGGCGCGACCGATGACGCGCTCCTGCTCCCCCAGGGTGGCGCGGTCCCAGGCCTCGACGAGCATCCGGACGCGCCGGGCGACGAGGTAGGTGCCGCCGCGCAGCCACTCCTGGTCCACCGCGGGCGCGCCCTCGCCGCCCACCCACACGAAGCGGTCCAGCTCAGCGGTGTCCTCGGCGCGCAGGTTGGCCGTGCCGTCCTTGAAGCCCATCAGGTTGCGCGGCGTCGGCTGCGCGGCGGCGGTCGTCGCGGTGCGCCCGAAGCCGAGCTGCATCCAGCGCACGGCGACGACCCCGCGGCCGATGCGCACGAGGTTGCGCACCGCGTGGAAGGCGACCTGCGGGTCGTCGGCGCAGGCCTGCAGGCACAGGTCGCCGCCGGTGCGCCCGGGGTCCAGCTGCTCGCCGGGCAGCGGCGGCAGGTCGACGAGGGCGGCGGGCCGCCGCTCGGCCAGCCCGAAGCGCCCGTCGAAGAGCGAGGGCCCGTACCCGAGCGTCACGGTGAGGTTCGCGGCCGGCAGCTCGTGCGCCTCGCCGGTGTCCTGCGGCGGCTCGTCCGC
>NZ_JAAALL010000587.1 GCF_009906315.1 Kineococcus vitellinus
CGCCGGCTACTCCCGCACCGACCCGGTCGCCGCCCGCCTGGTCGACGCGCAGGCCGCCGCCCTGGCCACCGCCGTCCGCCGCCTCGCGGGGGTCGCGGCCTCCGGGCCCGGCTGGTCCTCGCGCCTGCTCGAGGAGCACGCCCTGCTGCACCTGCTCACCGCCGCCCACGGCCGCCTCGCGAGCCTGCCGGCGCCGCTGGCCGACACCGTCCGCTCCCGCGTGGGCGCCCCGCCGCGGACCGCGGACGTCCTCGCCGGGCCCGGCGTGCGCGACCGCTGGGCCGTGCTGTCCCTGCGCGACCGCGTCGAGGACCGGCTCGTCGCCCGGCGCGCCCACCTCGTGGGCGAGCGCACCGGCCGCACCGCGCTCGTCCTCTCCTTCGCCCCGCCCGGGCAGCCGCTGGACGCCTCCCTCGTGCCCGGCACCGCCGTGGAGGCCGAGCTGCACTTCCACCCCGGCGCGCACCCGCTGCGCGCCGTCGTCGGCGCCCGCCACGGCGAGCCGGGCCCGCCGGGTGCCGTCGCCGCCGAGCCGGTGGCCGCCGCGCACGCCCGCTGGGCCGCCGCGGTGGCCGCCGACCCGTGGCTGACCGAGCTGCCCGTCGTGCTCGCCGACGTGGTCCCGTCCGCACCGGTGGACGCGCCCGCCGCGGCGTCCCCCGGCACCGCGGCCGCCGGGCCGGGGTGGGCGCTGGTCGACGCCGCCGGGCACGCGGTGCCGCTCGCCGAGCCCGCGGGGGTGTGGACCCTGCTGGCCGTCGGCGGGGCGCGGCCCTGCGCCGTCGCGGGCGACTGGACCCCGGAGGGGGTGCGGTTGAGCGCCGCCCTGACCGCGGAGGGGCCGGTCCCGCTGTGAGCGCCGACCCCGCGACCGCCTCCAGCGCCGTCCCCACCGCCGTCCCCGACGCCGCGCCCACCGCCGCGCCCGGGTGGGACGCGCTGCTGGGCGCCGCCCTGCTGGGCAC
>NZ_JAAALL010000588.1 GCF_009906315.1 Kineococcus vitellinus
GGGGATCTGATGAGCGTGCCGGCCGGGCAGGTGAGCGGGGCGGCGTGGCCCGCTCTGCGGGTGGAGGACTGGACACCCACCCGCGACACCCTGCACATGTGGCTGCAGATCGTCGGCAAGGTCCGGCTGCTGCACGCCCCGCTGCTCAACCACTGGTGGCAGAGCACCCTCTACGTGAGCCCACGGGGCCTGAGCACCTCCGCGATCCCGCACGGCGACGGGGTCTTCGACATCGAGTTCGACTTCGTCGAGCACCAGCTCATCGCGCGCTCCAGCAGCGGTCGCACCCGCACGGTGGCCCTGGAGGCCAAAGCCACCGCGCTCTTCTACGAGCAGGTCGTGGCGGCGCTGGGCGAGCTCGGGGTGCGCGCCGGCATCCGGGCCGTCCCCAACGAGGTGGAGCCGGCCATCCCCTTCGCCCAGGACCACGAGCACGCCTGCTACGACCCGCGGGCGGCGAACGCGTTCTGGCGCCAGCTGCTGCAGGCCGAGCGCGTGATGGGCCGCTTCCGGGCGCACTTCGTCGGCAAGGTCAGCCCCGTGCACTTCTTCTGGGGGGCCATGGACCTGGCCTGCACCCGCTTCTCCGGGCGCGGGGCCCCGACCCACCCCGGCGGGGCGCCCAACTGCGGGGACTGGGTGATGGCGGAGGGTTACTCCCGGGAGCTGAGCAGTTGCGGGTTCTGGCCCGGTGGGGGTGAGGAGGGCGCCTTCTACGCCTACGCCTACCCCGAGCCGGACGGTTTCGCCGGCCACCCGGTGCAGCCGGAGGGTGCCGCTTACAGCAGCGGGAACCGGCAGTTCCTGCTGCCCTACGAGGTCGTGCGCCGCGCCGGCGACCCGGACCGCGCGCTGATGGACTTCCTGCAGAGCACGTACGCGGCCGCCGCCGAGCACGGGCGGTGGGACCGCGCTGCGCTGGAGGACGACCCGGCGCGCTGGGACCAC
>NZ_JAAALL010000589.1 GCF_009906315.1 Kineococcus vitellinus
GGGCGGCCGTCAGGCCGGGACGACCGGCGTCCCCCGGCGCGTGCCGGTGCGTGCCGGTGCGGGACAGGCCGAGGCCGTGCACCGGGACGGGTCGACGTGGTGGCGCCGGGTGAGCAGGGTGCTGCGGATCACTTCGTGTCCTCCATCGCCCCTGGCGGGAGCACCTGCCGCACGCGTGCGGTGGTTGCTGTGGCGTCGTCGAGCCAGGTCTCTCGGCCACTCTGGATGGTGTTGCGGCGAGCGTAGCGGACACCGCGCAGCGCGGGGAGGGGATCGCCCGGATCGGTGCGCCGCCGCCGCCGGAGGGGCTGTGAGACACTGCCCGTGGTCGAGCGTTCCCTACACCGGGCGCCCGGCCCGCCGTCGAGACCGCCGCCCACCGCGCGGGCTCCGGGCAGCGCCGCGGTCCAGTGGAAGGACCTCGCAGGCGCCCCGGGCCACGTCGGGGACGACGACCGCCGGCGGCACGAGCGGGTCGACGCCACGCGCGGACCCGCTGGTGCACCGAGGACTTCCGTCGGGTGCGGGCCGACCCACCCGGCGAATCCGACGAGGACGCTCGCGCGGCCACGGGTTCACCGGTGGAGTGGCCGCAGCGAGCCCAACGGAGCACCCGTGACGACCACACCCGAGGACAACGGCGCCGCAGCAGCCGGCGAGACCACCCCGACGGCGCGTCCGCGCCGCCGGCGCGCCGCCAGCCGCCCCGCCGGACCACCGGCCCCCCTGGAGCCGGTGGCGATCGACCCCGTCCCGGCCGCCGCTCCCGCGGTCCCCGCCGCGACCGCGGGCACCGGCGCCGCCGGTCTCGACGAGGTCCCGGCCCCGGCGCCGCAGGAGGCGCCGGCCGTGCCCGCGCAGGCTGCCGCGGCCGCACCCGAGCCCGCACCCGAGGCCGCACCCGAGGCCGCACCCGCGCGCCGCCGGACCCGCCGCGCCACCCGCAAG
>NZ_JAAALL010000058.1 GCF_009906315.1 Kineococcus vitellinus
CCCCGGCGGGCACCCCGGCCGCCTCGGCGACGCGACCGGCGGGCGTCCCCGCGACGAGCGTCCCGGTCGCGGACGTCCCCGCGGGTGCGGGCAGCGCCACCACCGTCGACCTCGACGGCGACGGCCGCCCCGACGCGCTGTGGCTGGCCGACGTCGGCGGGCGGCGCGAGCTCGGCGTCAGCACCACCGGCCACGGCACCTCGTCGGTGGCCTTCACCAGCGCCGCGCCGCAGCGGGCGAGCGCGTCCGCGGCCGTCCTCGCCTCCGGCGCGCCCGTCGTCCTGCTCGACACCGGCCGCTCCGTCCAGCTCTACGCCTACCGCGCCGAGGGCCCCGCGCTCGTCCCCGTGCGCGACGCCCGGGGCGAGCAGTACTCCTTCAGCCTCGGGTCCACCCCCTACGGCACCGGGCTGACCTGCCTGGCGCAGCCGGACGGCCTGCACCTGTACGGGGAGGACGCCACCTCCGACGCGGCGGGCACGAGCTGGAGCGTCACCCGCACCGAGGTCACCGTCAGCGCCGAGCACTCGCGCGCCGACGACGGCGCGAGCACCACCGTCGGCACCGGCCTGGCCGCCGACGACCCGGCCGTGCGGGCGGCCCGCGGCACCACCTGCGGGGACGTGCCCACCTCGGCGGTCGCCCTCGAACCCGCCTGAGCGGGCGCCGGGCGGGGCGGGCGGCGGCCGGGCGGCCCGCGTGCCACGATCGGCACCCCGACGCGAGGAGCCCGCCGTGCAGCACGTCGTCCTGGACACCGACCTGGCGATGGGTGCGCCCGGCAGCGACATCGACGACGGGTTCGCCCTCGCCCTCGCGCTGGCCGACCCCGGCATCGCCCTGGACCTGGTGACCACCGTCGCCGGCAACACCGACGTGCAGACCGCCACGACGCTGACGCTGGAGCTGCTGCACCGGCTGGGGCACCCGGAGGTCCCCGTCCACCGCGGTGCCTGGACGCCGCTGCTGCGCCCCGCCGCCCGCACCGGCTCGGTGCCGGCGGGCACGCCGGTGCGCTCGCCGCGGCCCGGGCCCGCGGCGGTGGCGATGGTCGAGCACGTCCTGGCGCACCCGGGGGAGGTCACCGTGGTGGCGATCGGCCCGCTGACCAACGTCGCCCTCGCCCTGCGCCTGGAGCCGGGGTTCGCCGCGGCGCTGGGCGGGCTGGTGGTCATGGGCGGCACCTTCCTCAGCCCCGCCCACGACCTGTCGACGCCGGGGGAGTGGAACGTCTGGTGCGACCCGGAGGCCGCGGAGGTCGTCCTGGGCTCCGGGGTGCGGGCGCGCTGGGTGGGGCTGGACGTCACCCGGCAGGTCCGCCTCGACCTCGACGCCGCGCGGCGGATGGCGGCCAGCGAGCGCCCCTTCCTCGCCTTCGCGGGGGAGTTCACGCAGGCCTGGATCGCGCACGTCGGCACGAGCTGGGGCCAGGACGGGCGCTCCTGCGCCCTGCACGACCCGCTGGCCGTCGCCGCGGTCACCCGGCCCGACCTGCTGACCTGGCGGGCCGCCGACGTGGTCGTGGAGACGGGCGACCGGTTGCGCGGCGCCGTGCTGGCGGAGTTCCTCGACGACGCGGAGGACCCGGACGGCGCGGGGGACGGCGCGGGCGGCGGCCGCGGCGGCAACGCGCAGGTGGCGGTGGGCGTGGACGCCGCGGGGTTCGCGCGGCACTTCGAGGAGCTGCTGGCGCGGGTGTGAGCCGCCCGTCGTCAGCCGGCGTGCAGGGCCAGCAGCGCCACGTCGTCGTCGACGGCGTCGCCGAAGGTGCGGGTCAGCTCCGCCAGCACGGCGTCGGCCAGCTCCTGCGGCGGCAGGTGGGCGTGGCGGCCGGCGACCTCCCGCAGCCAGCGCAGGCCGTCGTCGAGGCTCGCCCCGCGCCGCTCCACCAGCCCGTCGGTGTAGAGCAGGACGGTGTCGCCGCGGCGCAGCACGGCCCGGTGGTCGCTGCGGACGCCGTCGGTGAGGATGCCGAGCATCAGCTCGGGGTCGCTGCCCAGCAGTTCCGCGGTGCCGTCGCGGTGCAGCAGCAGCGGCGGCGGGTGACCGGCATTGGACCAGCGCAGCACGCGCTCGCCGCGCGCCGCCGCGGCCTCGTCCTGCTCCACCTTGGCCAGCACCGCGGTCGCCATCCCGCCCACGGCCAGCGTCTCCATCGCCCGGTCCAGGGCGCCCAGCATCGCCGACGGCGGCTGGACGACGGCCTGCGCGAGCCCGCGCAGCACGTTGCGCACCTGCGCCATGACGGCCGCGGCCTCGCGGTCGTGGCCGACGACGTCGCCCACGACGACGGTCGTGCACCCGTCCGGCAGCAGGAACGCGTCGTACCAGTCCCCGCCCACCTGGGCCTCGGCCGCGGCCGGCAGGTAGCGCACCGCGATGCTCAGGTGGTCCGGCTGCACGGGGTCGGTCAGCAGGCTGCGCTGCAGGCTCTCGGCCAGCGAGCGCGTCAGCCGGGCCCGGTGCCGCTCCTGCTCCAGCCGGCCCACGCGGTCCAGCGCCTGCGCGACCTGCGCGGCCAGCGCGCGCACGAGGCGCTGCTCCTGCGCGCCGAAGGGCTGCGGCCGGCGCCAGCCGACCCCGAGGGAGCCCAGCAGCCGCTCGCCGGCGCGCAGCGGCAGCACGCTCCAGTCCGCCCACCCGCTCGTCCACGCCTCCCCGCCCGGGGTGGCGCCGGCCGGGGCGGCCGCCTGCGCGGTGCCCGTCCCGGCCGCGCTGCGCGAGTCGAGCGCGGGGGCGTCGCCGGCGGCGACGACGGCCAGCGGCGCGGCGGAGGTCAGGTCGAGGTGGTGCGCGGGGGCACCCCCGCGCGCGTCGAGCCCGTGGACCTCCAGCCGCCCCGCGACGGTGCGGGCCAGGACCAGGCCGTCGGCCTCCACCGCCCGCTGCCCGTGCGCGACGGCGCGCCGCAGCAGGTCCTCGACGTCCTCGGCCCCCGACAGCGCCAGCGCGGTCTCGGCCAGCCCGGCCAGCCAGCGGCCGCTGCGCTGCTCGCGCTCGACGGCCTCGCTCAGCCGGCGGTTGAGGTCCTCCAGCTCCCGGGCGCGCTCGAAGAGGTCGGCCTCCACCTGCTCGGCGCGCTCGCGCCAGCGCGCACCGCTGGCGGCGACCTCGCGGGCGGCGTCGCGGTCGCGCAGGTAGTCGGTGATGTCGTCGGAGCGGTGCAGCAGGAGGGCGACCCGGCCCCGCTCGTCGAGGATCGGCACGTTGCGCGGGCTCCAGTAGCGCTCCTCGTAGCCGCCGCCGGGCACGCGGATGTCGTACTTCTGGATCGCCATGGTGTGCGGGCGCCCGGTGTCGCGCACCCGCTCCAGCGAGGCCCGCAGGTTGACCAGCCCGTCGGCGGCCGGGTCGTCGGGGTTGATCGGGAACAGCTCGAACAGCCCGTGCCCGACGTTCTGCTCCAGCGTCGTCGCGGTCGCCTCCAGGCGCGCCCGGTTGGCGCGCACGATGACGAGCCCGGGCGTCAGCAGCAGCAGCGGGACGGGTGCCTCGTCGAACACCTCGGTGAAGTCGGGCGCCGGCAGGTCCCCGCGCACGACCTGGAAGGACTCCTCCGCCGACACGCCCTCCACCCGACCGCATCCGTGGCCCGCCCGCACCTCGGGGCGCCCACCCCTCACCCTCCCGGCGGTGATCTCCGGCGGTGGTCTCCCGGTGGTGATCTTCCACGGTGCACCGTGAAAGATCACCACCGGAGAGGGGCGGGGGTCAGGCGACGCGGGCCGCCCGGTCGGCGCGGGCGCACCCGGCTCGCGGTCGCCCGCGCACGTCGGGGCGGCCGAGCACCTGCAGCAGCTGCTCCTGCACCTGCTGCGCCGTCGCGGCGACCTCGGCGAGGTCGGCGCTGGGCTCGACCGTCGCCGCGAGCTCGGCGACCAGGCGCCCGCGGTCGGTGACCACCCGGCCGGAGGCCGAGCGGACGCCGGGCGTCGCCGCCAGGACGTCGGCGGCGGCGCGGGCGGGGCCGTCCGCCTCCACCCGCAGGCCGCCCCGCGGGCCCGAGCCCGGCAGCAGCAGCTGCCCGGCGCCGCGGCGCGGCACGTGGGCCAGCAGCCACCACAGCGCCAGCAGGCCCAGGACGAGCGCGGCGCCGGCGGCGGCCCACGGGTACCAGGAGTACCCGGGCAGCTCGGCGACGGCGCCCGTGCCGAGGGCGGAGCCGGTGCCGGCGCCGGGCAGCACCCGCGCCAGGTCCCCGGTCCACCAGGCCATCGCGGCCAGCCCGCCGACGGCCAGGAGCAGGCCCAGGACGAGCGCGAGGAGGCGGTCGACGGCGATCACCGCGCGGCTCACGCGACGCTCCTGACCCGCACGCGCACCCGGGGGGGCGGGCGAGAGCACCCGCACCTGCTCCTCGACGGCCCGCTGGACGTCGTCGCGCACCTGCCCGGAGGTGGCCCTCACCTCGACGGCGACGGTGCGGCGGCCGGCGGTGGAGCGGGCCTCCAGGACGCCGTCGCAGCGGCGCGCGGTCGCCGAGGCGATCCGGGCGACGTCGCGCACGGTGCAGAAGACGCCGGGGGCGCCCGCGAAGGCGACGGCGTTCCGGCTGCGCCGGCCGAGGGCGGTGAGCAGCAGGAACAGCCCGAGCAGCAGCGCCACCAGCCCGGCGAGGGCGACGAGCGCGCCGGCGGTGAGGCCGTCGAGGGCGCCGGCGGCGGCCGCCAGCCAGGAGCCGCCGCCCACCCGCCCCAGGGCGGCGGCGGCCTCGCGGCCGGCGAGGACCGCGAGCACGAGCAGCAGCGCGGCCAGCACGGGGCCGACGACCCCGATGCGCCCGGCTCCGGTGGGGCGCCGCGCGTCCCCCGCGGTGCCCGGGACGTCCGTCGCGGTGTTCGTCGCGGTGTTCACAGCACCCTCCTGCGGGCCGCCGCGGTGGGCGGCAGGTAGGTGGCGACGACGACGCTGACGTCGTCGACGCGCACGTCGGCGAGCTCCTCCAGCCGGGCGCGCACGTGCTCGCGCACCCGGGCGGCGACCTGCGGGGCCGGGTGCGGCCACACGGCGGCGACCTCCACGCGCACCCGCGCGCGCCGGCCGGCCACGGTGCAGTCCACGTCCGGGTAGACCCGGCCCAGCACGGAGTCCAGGACGCCGGAGACGGCGGTGGCGGCCGTGCGGGGCCCGGTGGCGGCGGTGCGGCGGGTGCCCTCCACCTCGCCGGCCGCCGCGGTGGCGATCCTGGCGACGGCCCGGTCGGAGACCGTCAGCCGTCCGCGCAGCGCCGGGTCGCCCGGCACGAGGACGGCGACGGCGGTGGTGGTGGTGGCCGCGACGGCGGTGGTGGCGCTGGTGGCCCCCGCCGGGGCGGTGGTCGGCGGCTCAGCCACGACCGCGTCCCGGCAGCAGGGCCGCGAGGTCGATGCGCCCCTCGAGGTGGGCGCCGACCAGGTAGCCGACGCCGCCGAGCAGCACGCCCAGCAGCAGCCAGCCGAAGCCGGCCACCGCACCGATGAGCGCCAGCAGCAGACCGGCCACGAGGCCGGTCGTCGACGAGGACATGTCGTCTCCCCTCCGGAGGGTCGAGGTGGTGCGGGGTGGTGGTGCGCGCAGCGGTGCTGCGCGGGTGGTGCGCGGTGCTCAGGCGGCGAGGTCGTCGACGTGCACGCGCACGGCGGCCGAGACCCCGTGCGCGGCGAGCACGTCCGCGGCCGCCGCGTGCACGGCCTGCGCGCTGGCGCGGACCGGGGCGTCGGCGGTGACGACGACGTGCAGCTCGACGAGCGCGTCGCCCGCCTCCCCCGCGAGGTCCCCGGTCAGCCGCACCCCGGCCACCCGGCGCCCCGGCAGGTAGGTGCCGACCTCGCCGAGGGCGCCGCCGTGCAGGCGGGCGACGCCGGGGACGGCCAGCGCGGCGCGCGCGAGGTCGTCGGCGAGGAGCGCCGGGTCGGTCACTGGACGCGGACGGTGCGCACGCTCTCCTCGTCCGCGTCGTCCTCCTCGGGCAGGTGGACGTCGGAGACCTGGAGGTTGACCTCGGTGACCTGCAGGCCGGTCATCCGCTCCACGGAGGTGATGACGTTGCGGCGCACGGAGGCGGCGAGGTCGCTGATGGCGACGCCGTACTCGGCGATGAGCTCGATGTCGACGGCCGCCTGGCGCTCGCCGACCTCGACGGACACGCCCTGGGAGTGGTTGACCCGGCTGCCGGGGATGCGCTCGCGCAGGGCGCCGACCGCGCGGGCCGCGCCGCCGCCGAGGGAGTGCACGCCGGAGACGTCGCGGGCGGCGATGCCGGCGATCTTGGAGACGACGGTGTCGGCGATGGTCGTGACGCCGTGCTCGCTGCTGAGGCCGGAGGGCGTGGCCACCGACCGGGTGGGGCCGGTGGTGCTGGGGGTCGGGGTCTTCGTCGTGGTGATCGTCTGCTCGGTCACGGGAACTCCTCCTGGTCTCGTCGCGGCGGGTGCCGCGGTGCGCGTACGGGGGGTTGGAGCCGGCCCGGCGCGGATCCTCACGCGGGGAGGCCTGTGATCCGGGCCACACCGCCGGGGCTCACCACGGGGAGTTCTCCCGGGTGCACCGCGGGGTGCACCGGCGGGCGCCCGCTCGAGGGGTGGTGCGCGGTGCCGCGTGGGAGGGTGCGCGGGCGGGCAGCGGCCCGCGGCCGAGCGATCGATGGAGAACCAGTCGATGCGGACCACCCCGCCGGGTGCTGCCCCGGACGGTGCGCACCCCGACGAGCGCACCGACGAGCGCACCGACGAGGTCCTGGCGCGGCGGGCGGCGCTGGGGGACCGGGACGCCTTCGGCGTCCTCGTGGACCGGCACGGCCCCGCCCTCTACCGCTACGCGGTGCGGCTGCTGGACGAGCGCGGCCAGGCCGACGACTGCCTGCAGGACGCGCTGCTCGCGGCGTGGCGGGGGCTGCCCTCCTTCCGCGGGGACGCCTCGGTGCGCACGTGGCTGTTCACGATCGTGCGCCACGAGGTGCACGCGCGCTCGCGGCGCCGGGCGGGCCCGGGCGGCGCCGCGCCCGTCGACGCCGAGGAGGTGCTGGAGCGCATCCGCGACGTGCGGCAGGATCCGGAGCGCACGAGCGTGCAGGCCGCGCTGCGCGAGGCGCTGGACCTGGCGCTGCGGCTGCTGCCCCCGCGCCAGCGCTCGGCCTGGCTGCTGCGCGAGGTCGAGGAGCTCAGCTACGAGGAGATCGCGCAGGTCCTCGGCACGACATCCACGGCCGTGCGCGGTCTCCTGGAGAGAGCACGCACCACCTTGGCCGCGACCCTGGAGGACTGGCGGTGAGCGATCGGGACCGCGCCGGCGGCGAGGACGCCCTCGACCTCGCGGCCGCCGCCCTGCGCGCCCACACCGAGGACGGCTGGGTGCTGGCCCGGCCCGGGCTGCTGGAGCGGGTGCGCCGGGCCTTCCGCCCGTCCGCGCCGGTGCTCGGCACCCACGAGCTCGGCGACTTCCGGGTGGCCGCCGACGTGGTCGTCGACGGGCTGCGCACCGCCGTGGACGCCCTGCCGGACGCGGCCGCCGACCGCATCAGCTGCAGCACCGGTGGCGACGACCGCCTGGAGTCGGTCCTCGTCGAGGTCGCGGTCGCCTTCGGCACCCCGCTGCCCGCCCTGGCGGGGCGGGTGCGGCGGGTGGTGGTGGCGCGGTTGCGCGAGCTGCTGGGCGAGGCGGCGCCGGCCGAGGAGGCGGTGCAGGTGGACGTCCACGTCGGCGACGTCGTCAGGACGCTGCGCGAGGTCCGCTGACCGCCTCCCGGTCGGCCGGGTGCCCCCGCTCGGCCCGGTGCGCGGCGCGCGCGGGGCGGTCCAGGGCGCTGGGCCACCACACCCGGTGCCCCAGCAGCGCGAACAGCGCCGGCACCAGCACCGTGCGCACGAGCAGGGTGTCCAGCAGGACGCCGATGCCGACGACGACGCCGATCTGGGTGAGCACGATGAGCGGCAGCACCCCGAGGACGGTGAAGACGGCCGCGAGCAGGATCCCGGCGCTGGTGATGACGCCGCCGGTGACGGCGACGGCCCGGCGCACCGCGTCGCGGGTGCCGAGGGCCGGGGTCTCCTCGCGGGCGCGGGTGACGAGGAAGATGTTGTAGTCCACGCCCAGCGCCACGAGGAACAGCAGCGACAGCAGCGGCACCTGGGTGTCCAGGGCGGGGATGCCGAACACCCGCGTGAACAGCACGTTGGCCGCTCCCAGGGCCGCGACGAACGTCGCCAGGACCGTGGCGACCAGCAGCAGCGGCGCCAGCACCGAGCGCAGCAGCACGACGAGGACCGCGAGCACGACGAGCACGATGAGCGGGCCGACGACGAGCAGGTCGCGCACGGTGGCGGTGCGCTGGTCGAGGGCGACCGCCTCGGTGCCGCCGACGAGGGCGCCGGCGCCGGGGACGGCGCGCACGGCCTCGCGCAGCCGGGTGACGGCCTCGCGGCCGGCGGCCGAGCCGGGGGCGGTGTCCAGGCGGGCCCGCACCTCCACGAGGTCGTCGGTGCGCCGGGCGACCTCGGCGGAGGAGACGCCCTCGACGCCGCGGGCGGCGGCCACGACGGCGTCGGCGGCGGCGGGCTCGCGCACCAGGACGCTCGCGGGCTCCGAGGCCTGGTCGGGGAAGTGCCGGCCGAGGGTCTGCGAGCCGTCCACGGACTCGGCGGCCACCCGGAACTGCTCGGTCTGCGACAGCCCGAGCCGGGCCCCCGCCAGCCCGGCGCCGAGCACGGCCAGGACGGCGAGCGAGGCGAGCACGACGGGCACGGGCCGGGCGACGACGCGGTCGGCGATCCTCGCCCACGTGCCGGTGCGGGTGGTGTCGGCGGAGCCGAGGCGCGGCACGAAGGGCCAGAACAGCCCGCGCCCGCAGACGACGAGGGCGGCCGGCAGCACGAGCAGGCCGAACAGCAGCGCGACGACGACGCCGATGGCCGCGTCGCGCCCGATGGTGCGGTCGGCGGGCAGGACGGCGGCCTGCAGGGTGAGCAGGGCGAGCACGACGGTGACGCCGCTGGCCAGGACCGCCGGGCCGGCGCCGCGCAGCGCGGCGCGCATGGCGGCGCGGCGGTCGGCCTCGCGGCGCAGCTCCTCGCGGTAGCGGGCGATGAGCAGCAGGGCGTAGTCGGTGCCGGCGCCGAAGACGAGGACGCTGGTGATGCCGACGGCGGAGGGGTCCACGGGCGTGTCGGTGAGCCGGCCGACCAGCTCCAGCAGCCGCGCGGTCACCTGGTCGGCGGCGCCGACGACCGCCAGCGGGACCAGCCACAGCACGGGGCTGCGGTAGGTGACGAGCAGCAGCAGGGCGACGACGCCGGCCGTGACGAGCAGCAGCCGGGTGTTCGCGCCGTCGAAGGAGCCGGAGATGTCCTCGGTGAAGGCGGGGCCGCCGGTGACCTGCACCACCAGCCCCTCCGGCACGTCGGCGCGGGCGGTGGCGCGCACGTCGGCGACCCGCTGCGACAGCTCCTCGGCGGGCACGTCGGTGCGCACCACCACGACGGCCAGCGCGGCCCGCCCGTCGGTGGAGGGCACGAGGCGGCTGCCGAGCGCGCCCGCGGTGGCCTCGGCCGCGCGCCGGTCGGCGTCGGTGAGCGGGTCGCCCTCGCGGGAGAACACGACGACCAGCGCGCTGGTGCCCGCGTCGGGCAGCCGCTCGGCCAGCGCGGCGGCGCGGGCGGCCTCGGCGGAGGCGGGCAGGCCGGTGGCGGCGCCGCTCGCCTCGGGGGCGGAGCCGCTGACGGCGGTGACGAGGCCGCTGAGCAGCAGGGCCGCCACGACCACCAGCCACGCGGAGATCCGGCCGGTCAGCACACGCATGATCGCCTCATTCATCGGAAGTCTCAGTGACTGAGATGTTTGCAGACGAGGAGGTACGATGGCAACCCGATGAGCGAGCAGACCGCCCCACCCGCCGGCCCTTCCGAGACACCGTCCGAGACCTCGTCCGAGGCCCCGTCCGACGGGGCGTCCGCGCGCGGCTTCCGCCCGCGCGGCACCCCCCGCGCCCGCGCCGAGGCCGAGGTCGTCGACGAGCTGCAGCGGCTGACCGTGGAGTCCGAGCGCGTCGCCCACGCCTTCGCCGGCCGCCACGGCCTGCACCCCACGGACCTGCAGGCGCTGCTGGAGGTCATGCGCAGCGAGGTCGCGGGCCGGCCGCTCACGGCCGGCGAGCTGGCGGCGTCCCTGGGGATCACCACGGGCGCGGTGACGGGCGTCGTCGACCGCCTGGAGCGGCACGGGCACCTGCGCCGCGACCGCGGCGGCAGCGACCGGCGCAAGGTCTTCCTGCGCTACGCCGAACCCGGCATGGCCGTGGCCCGCGACTTCTTCGGCCCGCTGGGCCGGCGCAGCGACGAGGTCATGCGCGGCTACGGCGACGACGAGCTCGTGCTCGTGCGCCGCTTCCTCGCGCAGATGGCCGACGCGCTGGCCGCCCACCACGACGAGCTGCGCGCACCGCGGGGCTGACGGGCCGGGCGGCGATCCCGGGGCTGACGGGCGCGGCGCCGACGCCGGGGCGTCAGCGGGCCGCCGACGGCTGCGGCAGCGCGGCGGGCGCCGTGCGCGGCTCGCCCAGCTTGACGACGACGACGCCGGCGACCACGAGCACCCCGCCCAGCAGCTGCACCGGCCGCGGCAGCTCGCCGAGCAGCAGCCAGGCCCCCGCCACGCCCGCCACCACCTCCAGCAGCGCCACGAACGAGGCCAGCCGGGAGCCCAGCCGGCGGCCGGCGGCGATGCCCGCCACGTAGGCGACGGCCGCCGTCACCAGCCCCAGGCCGAGCAGCGGCACCCACCAGGGCACGGCCCGGCCGTCGTAGAGCGCCGGCGCGGTGCCCGCCGACAGCGGCAGCACCCCGGCCAGGCCGAGCAGGCCGAGCGCGAGCGCGGCCACGAGCAGCCCGCCGCCGGCCAGCGCGAGCGGTGGCAGGCCGGTCCCCTCCCGGGCGGACAGCACGAAGTACGTCGCCGCCCCGACCATCGCGGCCAGCGCCCACAGCACCCCGCCGGTGTCCAGGCGGGTGCCGGTCAGCAGGTCGAGCACGAGCACGAGCCCGAGCGCGGCCAGGGCCGCCCCGGCCGCGGTCAGCCGCCCGGGGCGCTGGCCGTGGCGCAGCCACAACCAGCACACCACGGCGGCCGGGGCCGTGTACTCGATGAGCAGCGCCGGCCCGACCGGCATCCGCGCGACGGCCGAGAAGTAGCAGAACTGCGCCGCGCCCACGGCGAGCAGCCCGTAGCCGACGACGAGGCCGGCGTTGCGGCGCAGCGCCCCCCAGCGCCCGCGCAGCGAGAGCGCGGCGGGCCCGGCGAGGACGAGCGCGGCCAGCCCGATCCGCACGAGGACCACCGCGCCGGGGCTCCAGCCGCTGTCCAGCAGGCCGCGGGCGAGGCCGCCGGAGAGCCCGAAGCTGGCCGCGGACAGGACCGCGAAGCCGAGCCCGCTCGCCAGCCGCCGGCTGCTGTCATCGGTCACGGTGGTCATGGCAGATGACGGTACGGACGGGCCGCGTAAGGTGTCAACGTGGTTCTCGACCATGACACCGAGCTGTCGCTGCAGGCCGCCGCCGTGCTGGCCAACAGCGCGCTGCCCCCGGACACCCTCGAGCGCGTCGAGGACCTCGACCGCTTCTGGCAGCGCTTCGGCTACACCGGCCGCCGCGACGGCGACGCCGCCGAGCTGGCCGCCGTGCGCGCCCTCCGCCCCCTGCTGCGCGAGCTGCTCACCAGCGAGCGCGACCGCGCCGCGGAGCTGGTCAACGACGTGCTGGCCCGCTGCGGCGCCGTGCCGCGGCTCGTGCGCCACGGCGCGGTGGACTGGCACGTGCACGCCGTCGGCTCCACCGAGCCCCTCGACGTGCGGGTCCTCGTCGAGACCGCCATGGCCGTGCTGGAGCTCGTGCGCCTCGACGAGGTCTCGCGCCTGTCCACGTGCGCGGACGACGGCTGCGACGGCGTCGTCGTCGACCTCTCGCGCAACCGCTCCCGCCGCTACTGCAGCACCACCTGCGCCAACCGCAACGCCGTCAGCGCCTACCGTGCGCGCCGCTCCGCCGCCCGCGCGGGCGGCGGGCCGCAGGGGCCGCCCGCCGGCCGGTAGGGCGCTGCCGGGCCGGCGAGCGGGCCGGCGAGCGGGCCGGACGGGCTCAACCCGGGGGCCGCGGCTGCCGACGACCACCAGTGCACCCGGAGGACCGGGCCGGTGATCGCGGAGGAGGCGGCATGGGGACCGACGTGCGCCCCGCGCGCCCGCTGGGCCCGGCGCTGGGCCCGGCGCTGGGCTTCGCCCTGCTGTACGCGCTGGCGACCGTGCTCGGCCGCGCCACGCACCTGCCCGGCATGGCGCTCGCGGTGGCCTGGCCCGCGGCCGGCGTGGGCTTCGTGTGGCTGGCGCACTCCTGGCGCCGTCCCCGGGCGCGCTGGAGCGCGGCCGCGCTGCTGCTCACCACCGGCACGCTCGGGCAGCTGGCCACGGGCCAGCGCCCGGCCGTGGCGGTGCTCTTCGCCGCGGCCGGCACGGTGCAGGCGCTCGTGGCCTGCGCCGTGCACCTGCGCCTGCAGCCGGCCGGCTTCCGGCTGCGCCAGCCGCGCGACCTGTGGGCCCTGCTCATCGCCGCCGTCGTCGGCGCCGCCGCCGGCGCCGTCGTCGGCACCGCCGCGGCCGCGCTGCTGCTCGGCCAGGCGCCGCTGCCGACCGCGCTGGGCTGGCTGGTGCGCCACAGCGCCGGCACCGTCGTGCCGGCCGCGCTGTGGCTGCGCGGCCGCGACCGCCGCGCCGCGCCCGCGCTGCGCGGCCACCGCGTCGAGTACGCGCTCGTGATGGGCGCCGGCGTGCTGTTCTTCACGGCCCTGGACCGGCTGGACCAGGCCCCCCTGACGTTCCTGCTGGTGCCGTGGGCGGTCTGGCTGGGTCTGCGGGTGCCCGCCCGGCTCGCCCTGGTCACGGTCGCCGTCAACGACGTCGCGCTGCTGCTGATGACCCGCGCGGGTGCCGGTCCCTTCGCCGGCGTGCCGGCCGCCGAGCGCGTCGTCGACGTGCAGCTGCTGGTCCTCGTGCTCACCGCGCTGACGCTCATGCTCGTGCTGCACCGCGAGGAGCGCCGGCGCCTGGACGACGTGCTGCGGCAGGCGCTGGAGGACTCCCGCGCCAGCTCGCGGCTGCTGGGCACCGTCTTCGACGCCACCGCCGAGAGCCTGTCCGTCCACGACGCCGACGGGCACCTGCTGATGCGCAACCGGGCCGCCCGCGAGGTGCTCGCCGACCTGCCCGAGGACCTGGACCGGGAGCGCTGGGACGGCGCGTTCAGCATCGCGCGCCCCGACGGCTCCCCGTGGCCGGTGGAGGACCTGCCGCTGGCGCGCGCGCTGCGCGGCGAGCACGTCGAGGGCGCCGACGTGCTCGTCACGACCGCCACCGCGCCGGGCGGGCGCGTGCTCACCCTCACCGCCCACCCCGTGCTGCTGGACGGCTGCCCGGGCTCGGGCGGGCAGCGCGGAGCGGTCCTGGCCGTGCGCGACGTCAGCGCCGAGCGGGCCGCGCGGGCGCGGCTGGTGGACTCCGAGCGGCGCTTCCGCACGGCCTTCGACACCGCTCCGGTGGGGATGATGATCGTCGGCCTCGGCGAGGACGACGCGGCGCAGGTCCTGCAGGTCAACGCCACGATGTGCACCTTCACCGGCCTGTCCGAGGCCGAGCTGCTGGCGCGGGACTTCCACGACCTGACCCACCCCGACGACCGGCCCGAGTGCATCGTCTCCTTCGCCCCGTTCCTGCTGGGCGAGGTCACCCGGGCGCAGGTGGAGAAGCGCTACCGGCACGCCGACGGCTCCACCCGCTGGGGGATGCTGTCGGCCACCGTCATGGCCGCCGCCGGGGGCGGGCGGCCCCAGCTGCTGTGCCTCATCGAGGACGTCACCGCCCGCAAGGCCGCCGAGGAGGCGCTGCGCCACCAGGCGCTGCACGACGCGCTCACCGGCCTGCCCAACCGCACCCTGCTGCACGACCGCCTCGAGCACGCCCTGGCCGCGGCCGGGCGCGAGGGGCAGCGGGTGGGGGTCTTCTTCTGCGACCTGGACGGCTTCAAGGCCGTCAACGACAGTGCCGGCCACGCCGCCGGCGACGAGCTGCTGCGCGAGGTCGCCGCCCGCTTCAGCGCCTGCCTGCGCCCGGGCGACACGCTGGCGCGCCTGGGCGGGGACGAGTTCGCCGTCATCTGCCCGGGGCTGAGCGACGAGGCGGGCCTGCGGGTGATCGCCGACCGGCTGCTGGCCGCGCTGCGCGAACCGGTGCTGCTGGCCTCGGGCACCTTCAGCGTCGGCGTGAGCGTCGGCATGAGCCTGGCCCCGGCCGGCGCCGACCCCGGGCTGGTGCTCGGCCAGGCCGACGGCGCCATGTACGACGCCAAGCGCGCGGGCCGCAACCGCGCCCACGGCCACGACGGCCACGACGGCCACGACGGCCACGACGGCCTCGAGCGGGCCCGCGGTGCGCGCGCCGGCCGGCTGCTGCCGCAGCTGCGCGCCGCCCTCGACGAGGACGAGCTCGTCCTGCACGGCCAGCCGGTCGTGGACCTGGCCACCGGGCGCGTCGTGGCCGTGGAGACCCTGCTGCGCTGGCAGCACCCCACCCGCGGCCTGCTGAGCCCGGCGGAGTTCCTCGACGTCGCCGAGGCGGGCCCGCTGGTGCTGGAGATCGGCCGCCGCGTGCTCTCGGAGTCCTGCCGGATGGCCGCGGCCTGGAGCGAGCACCTGGGCCCCGACGCCCCCGCCGTGCACGTCAACGTCTCCGGGCGCCAGCTGGAGGCGGGCGACCTGCACGACGACGCGCTGGAGGCGCTGCAGCGGCACGGCCTGCCCGCGCACCGCCTGGTCCTGGAGCTCACCGAGACGCACGTGCCGCGCACCACGCGCTCGCTGCTGGCCGACGTGCAGCGGCTGCGGGAGCGGGGCGTGCGCATCGCCGTCGACGACCTGGGCACCGGCTCCGCCGGCCTGGCCCGGCTGAGCGAGCTGCCCGTGGACGTGCTGAAGATCGACCCGGCGTTCGTCGCGGGCCTGGGGGTCGACCCCGGCTGCGACGCCGTCGTGCGCGCCGTGCTGGGCATCGGACGGGCCCTGGAGCTGTCCGTGGTCGCCGAGGGCGTCGAGACGGCCTCCCAGGTGGACCTGCTGCGCCGCTACGGGACCGACACCGTGCAGGGCCAGCTGTACAGCCCGCCCCGCCCCGAGCGCGAGCTCGTCCAGCACCTGCTGGAGCGGCGGCGCTCGGCGGCGGCGGCGGGCACCCCGCGGGGCTAGTCCCCGCTCGAGGGGTCAGCCGTGGCAGAAGGAGTCGCGCACCGCGGCCACGACCTCCAGGCCCTGGTCCTCGGTGAGCGTGGTCCCGCCGGTGCTGAGGGCCTTCACGGCGTTGCCGGCCAGCGTCCGGTCCTCCACGCCGCGCGCGGAGTCCTGGCACAGCTCGATCGCGGCCTCGACGAGCTGGTCCTGGTCGCCGCCCAGCCCGGGGGCGACGGCCTGCACGCGGGTGGTCAGGTCCGCGGCCTGGGCGGCGTCCGGGCTGGCCGTGACGGTCGGCGGGTCCGTGGCCCCGCCGGGGGCCGGGGCGCCCTGCGAGGGCGTGGGGCTGGTGGTGATCGTGGGGGCGTCGTCGTCGCCGGTGCTCGAGCCGGAGCTGCACGCGGTCAGGGCCACGAGAGCCGCGGCCGCGGCGAGGGTCAGGGCGGTGGGAGTGCGCACGGTGAGCTCCTGGTCGATTGCGGGTGCCTCCAGCAGTCTCGGCCGATCCGGCCGGGTCCGCGCGGCGGCGGACCCGGCGCGCTGTCCTACGGCGCCGGCGGCAGCTCCCGCACGAGGGCGGAGCGCCCCTCGCCCCACGCGGCCATGACGTGCTCGCCGAGGCGGTCGTCGAGCAGCGTCGCCGCCTGCATGCCGAAGACGACGTCGGCGGCCATGGCCGGGTCCTCCGCGACGAGCGGCGCGATGATCCCGTGGCGCACCACCTGCTCGTGGACGGCGTCGGCCTCCACGTGCTCGGCGTAGAAGCCGACGGTGGCGGGGCCGAGGCCCAGGCGCTGCGCGGCGGCGACCAGGCGCGCCGAGCCGGGGGAGGAGGTGAGCTCGACCACGGCGAACTGCCCCACGAGCGCTCCGCGCAGGGAGCGGTGCAGCCCCGCCAGCGACATGAAGTTCACCTCGGCCAGCACCTGCGCGGGGGAGGCGTCGAGGTAGGCGCCGTACTCGTCGCTGAGGCCCAGCTCCAGCATCATGTCGCCGAACAGGCGCGCGTGCATGAGCTCGCCGCGGCCGGCGCCGTACTCGTCGTGCTCGACGGAGACGAGCGCGGCCTTGGCGTGGCCGTCCAGGCGGGGGATGACCCACGCCTGCGGGTCGGCCTCCTTGAGGTGGTAGGCCGAGCGCAGGGCGATGTACTCGCGGAACTGCCACGGCTCGCCGCGGCGGCGCAGGTGGTGCGAGACGCCCCGCTCGCCGGGGACCTCGGTGACCAGGGAGGCGATCTCGGCGGCGACGTCGTCCCCGCCGGGGACGGCCCCGCGCAGCGCGGCGAGGAAGACCGACTCCAGCGAGCGCCGGAACGCCAGCAGCTCGGGGGACCACTCCAGCTCGTCGTCGACGCCGGCGAAGCCGCGGTAGTGCAGCTCGTAGCAGACGTACAGGGCCAGCTGGAGGTCCTCGCCGAAGGGGTCGGCGCCGGTGGCCCCCACCGCCGGCGCGGCCCCGCCGCGCAGCAGGTCCAGCACGGCGGCGCTGAGCGGGCCGCGCGCCCGCGGCAGCGCGGGCCGGGCCCGGCGGACGGGTGCCGGTGCGGTGGTCGTCACGAGCTCTCCTCGGTCTTCTTCCGGGTGCGGTGGCTGGTGTCGCAGATCGGGTAGCGGGCGCTGCGGCGGCACACGCACAGGGCGGTCACGGGCCGCTGGGAGAGCACGCGGGTGCCGTCGGGCAGGTCGATCTCCACCGGTCCCTCCACCAGGACGGGCCCGTCGCCGGTGACGACGACCCGCTGGGCGCGCTCAGGCGACACTCTCGAACCCCCCGTCGCTGCCCTGCGGGGCCGGGGCGGGGGCGGGCGCCGTGGCCTCGACCACGACGAGCTCCTCGTGCACCTGGCCGGGCCGCAGCAGGCCGCGGGCGCGCAGCGCCTCGGCGCGCGCCCGCATGACGGGCCCGAAGGGCTCGTCGGCGCGGGCGACCACCGCGGCGGTGAAGCCGTTGCGCTGCAAGCGCTCCACCGTCGCCTCCCCGTCCGCCAGGGCGGACTGGACCATGAGCAGGCGCCCGCCGGGGACGAGCACGGCGGCGACCCCGTCGCAGATGCGGTCGATCACCGCGCGACCGTCGCGCCCGCCGTCCCAGGAGCGTCCCGGCCGGTGCCGGGGCAGGACGTCGGTCTCGGCCGGCACGTAGGGCGGGTTCGCCAGCACGACGTCGAACGAGCGGCCCCGCACGGGGGCGAACAGGTCGCCGCGCAGCACCCGCACCGGAGCGCGGTGCAGCAGGACGTTGAGGCGCGCCGAGGCCACCGAGCGCAGCGACAGGTCCACGGCGGTCACGCTGCGGGCGCCCGCGCGCACCGCGGCCAGGGCGAGGGCGCCCCCGCCGGTGCCCACGTCGAGCACGCGGGCACCGGCGACGGCGCCGCGACGGGTGAGGGTGCCCGCCAGGAGGGCGGTGTCCCCTTGCGCCCGGTACGTGCCGGGCAGTCTGAGCATCACACCGGCATCGTGCTTGCTGCTCGCCGGTCGCGCACGGTGACGCGGAGCGGGACCCCGCAGGTCGCCCCGCAGACCGCCGCCAACCGGGAATGGTCCTCAACAAGACCTGGTTGACAGGGGTGTCCGCCGCGGGAGCCCTCCCGGGGCGGGACGAGCACCAGCGCGAGGGGAGCGCCACTCATGGCCAAGCACGCCGACGTCCGTCCGGTCGTCAAGCTCCGGTCGACGGCCGGGACCGGGTACACCTACGTGACCCGCAAGAACCGCCGCAACGACCCCGACCGGCTGGTGGTGCGCAAGTACGACCCGGTCGCCCGCCAGCACGTCGACTTCCGCGAGGAGCGCTGACGGTGAAGGTCCGCTCCTCGCTGAGGTCGCTGAAGCAGCAGCGCGGATCGGTCGTGGTGCGCCGCCGCGGCAGGGTCCTCGTCGTCAACAGGCTCTCGCCCCGCGCCAAGGGGCGCCAGGGCTGACCGGCGCGGCGAGCCGGGGCGGGTCCGCCCGCCCCGGCTCCGCGCGCGTCGGGCGCGGGAGGTCCCGGCACGCTCCAGCGCGCGGGCGCGCCGGAGTCGGGTGAAGGTTCCCTGGGAGCCCGGTGAACGGGTCGCCCGTCACCACGTCACCCCGTGAGGAACCGATGCTCTCGCCCGTCCTGTTCGCCCTGGCCGGCGCCAGCGCGCTCGTCGCGGCACTGCTGCCGCGCATCGTCCACAGCCTGCCGGTGAGCCTGCCGATGGCCTTCCTCGCCGGGGGCGTGCTGCTGGGCCTGGTGCCCGGGCTGCCCACCGTCGACCCGCTCGAGCACGGCGCCGCCACGCAGCACGTCACCGAGATCGTCGTGATCATCTCGCTCATGGGTGCCGGGCTGGCGCTGGACCGGCCGGTCAGCCTGCGCGGCTGGGCCTCCACGTGGCGGCTCATCGTCGTCGCGATGCCCGTGACCATCGTGCTCGTCGCGCTCGGCGCCTGGCTGCTGGCCGGGCTGCCGCTGGCCGCGGCGCTGCTGCTGGGAGCCGTGCTGGCCCCCACCGACCCGGTGCTGGCCACCGACGTGCAGGTGGGCGAGCCCAGCGACGAGGAGGGCACCGAGGACGAGGTCCGCTTCGCCCTCACCAGCGAGGCCGGGCTCAACGACGGCGCCGCCTTCCCCGTCGTCCACCTCGCCGTCGTCCTGGCCGCCGCGGGCGCCGCGGCCGGCTGGTCCGACGTCGGCGGCTGGGTGCTGGAGGACGTCCTGCTGCGCGGCGTCGTCGGCGTCGTCGGCGGCCTCGTCATCGGCCGGGTGCTCGGTGAGCTGTTCTTCCGCTCCCCGCTGCCCTCGCTGCGGCTGGCCGACGACGTGGAGGGGTTCACCGCGCTGGCCGTGACGTTCCTCGCCTACGGGATCACCGAGCTGCTGCACGGCTACGGCTTCGTGGCCGTCTTCGTCGCCGCCTGCGCGATCCGCTCCGCCGAGCGCGCCCACGGCGCCCACCAGGTCGCCCACAGCTTCGTCGAGCAGATCGAGCGGATGCTCACCGCGTGGCTGCTGCTGCTGCTCG